>WVWW01000086.1:0-21173 GCA_011773795.1 Acidobacteriota bacterium | reverse complement strand
ACCTACTGACGTTCGACGCGATGACGGGCGCACCGATCCAGTTCCTGTTCGAAAGCCAGACCTACAACCTCGATTACACCAACACGAACCTCCTCGGCGGGAAGCACGTCCTCACGTATGGCGTCAACGCGCGGAAGAACGAGTTCGATCTCTCGATCGCGCCGCTCGGCGATTCACGTGAGGAGTACGGGATCTTCATCCAGAACGAGATGCTCCTCAGCGACGGGGTTCGCTGGGTGATCGGCGTTCGCGGCGACGACATCGATCCGATCGGCACGGTCGTCTCGCCGCGAACGAGCCTGCTGGTCAAGGTCGCGCCGGAACACACGCTGCGCTTCTCCTACAACCGGGCGTTCCGGGCGCCGTCGATGGTCCAGAACTACCTCGGCGCGACGATCCTCACGCGGCAGCTCGTCGACCCGGCGCCGAGTCCCCTGCTCGCACCTTTTGCGTTCCAGTTC
Organism: Acidobacteriota bacterium; assembly: GCA_011773795.1. Lineage (GTDB taxonomy): Bacteria > Acidobacteriota > Polarisedimenticolia > Polarisedimenticolales > Polarisedimenticolaceae > WVWW01. The sequence goes on along the minus strand of WVWW01000086.1, from coordinate 20,712 downwards.
AACAGCGACGCCGTCGGCAACATCAACCTCGTCGAGGAACAGCTGGACGCGTTCGAGATCGGCTGGGTCGGCCAAGTCGGCGGCACGACGTTGACGGCGTCGGTTTACCGCAACGAGACGAAAGACTCGGTCGACTTCTTCACCCGCAGTGCCTATCCGATGAACTCCAGCGATCCGTCGATCACGAGCCAGCCGTTGCTGATTACGCCACTGACGGACGCGACGGGAACGGTCGTGATCTGCACGCTGGGCACCGAGCTTCGCAACTGCGATCCGGATGGGCCCGGCCCGCTCCCCGACCTCTACACGGTCACGAGCTCGTCGCTGCCGTTCGATTTTTCGTATCGGAACATCGGCGAGATCGTGGATCAGGGCGTCGAGCTGGGCATCAACAGCCGCATCAACGACCAGTGGAGCTGGTTCCTCAACTATTCCTGGCAGGACGATCCGGATGTCACGGGAATCTCTCAGGACACCCTCCCCAGCGGCGCCGTCGTCGACGCGATCAACCAGCCCCCGAACAACCGGGCCAACGGCGGCTTCGCGTTCGATTCCGAAAGCTGGTATTTCAACGGCAACGTCAACTACCAGGACGAGGCCTTCTGGACCGATGTGCTGGACACGCGGTTCTGGGGACCGACCGACTCGTTCACGACGGTCAACGCCAGCGTGGGCGTGCGCTTCGGCGACACGACGACGCTGTCCGTCTCGGCCTACAACCTGTTCGACGAGGACGTTCAGCAGCACGTATTCGGCGACCTGATCTCGCGCAGGGTCGTCGGGCAGTTGCTGTTCCGTTTCTAGGGGCCCGATGAACGACCGCCGGCGCTGCGTCGTACTGCAACTCGTAGTGCTGCTCGCCGGCGGTGCGCTCGTCGTCGCGTGGTCCGGCGGGCCCTCGCGCGTCGCCGTGTCGATCGACGAGAACTGTGCCGTTCTCGGCACCGATTTCCTGCGTCACTACTACCCGACGATCACCAATCTCGAACCGGATCGGGTCTGGTACTACCCGCCGACGATCGCGATCCTGCTCAAGCCGCTCGCCTGGCTACCCGCGGGATCGGCCAACACCCTGTGGACCCTGCTCCAGCTCGTGTTGCTCGCCGGTTGGTCCGTCGTGCCGCCGCACCTGCTGCCGCCGGGTCGGCCGTGGCTTCCTCTCGCCTACACCGCGGCGACTCTCGCCGCGGTGCCGGTCCTGCAGAACCTCGCCTGGGGACAGGTCAGTCTCGGACTGGCCGCCGTGGGTCTCGTGGCGTTCGTGATCCTCGGCCGGCGCCCGCTGCTCGCGGGAACGATCCTGGGTCTCGCGGCGGCGGCGAAGGTCTATCCCCTGCTGTGGCTGAGCTGGCCGCTGGCACGTCGATCCTGGCGCGCCGTGGCGGCCGGCGCCGCGACCGCGGTCGCGGGCGCGGTGATGTTGCCGCTGCTCGTGCTGGGTCCGTCGGGCACGGTCGCGTTCTACGAGTCCGTCCTCGCACAGTTGACGCACTCGCTGTCCACCTGGATCCCGACGAACCCCGGCCCGCAGTACCTCCCGGCCGTCGTGTCGCGGGCGCTCGGCACGGGTCAGGGGTTGGCTCTGGCGATCCCGAGCTGGATCCTCGCCGGCGCGTTGCTGGTCCTGCTCCTGCGTCTCCGGACCGAGGACACGCCCGATCGAGAGCTGCGCGCCTTTGCCGTCGCGGGCGGCCTGTTCGCCTTCCTCGTCCGCACGTCGTGGTTGCACTACTTCGTGCACCTGCCGATCGCCTGGCTGGTACTCGGCCACGGACTCGCGAGAACGCGAGGCCTCGATCGAATCGCGGTGGCGGCGCTGCTGGCGATCTCCGTTGCCCTCGGCACGCTGCCGTGGCAGATCGTCGTCAGCGCCGGGTTCGCCGGCCGCTACGCGGGAATGGGCTGGCTCGCGTGGTCGAACCTCGCCGCACTTGGCGGGATCGCGTGGCTGGTACTGCGGCCGACGGCCCGGGTGCCATGAAACCGCCCGAGATCATGATCGAACCCGATTGGGAACCGTTCGAGCTGCCGTTCGACATCGGCTCGGGGCGATCGATGTTCGTCGAGACCGAGTCGGGACCGACGATCCGGATGCGCTTCTTCAAGCGCCGCACGGACGGTGCCCTGGTCGGCCGGGTGTGGTTCGGGGAGGCGACGTTCGGGCCGCCGGGGTTCGCTCACGGTGGCGTGGTCGCCTTCGTGATGGACGAGGCCATGGGGTCCGCGGCCTGGATCGCCGGCTACCCGTGTGTCGCGGCCAACCTGAGCGTCGATTTCCTCGAGATGACGCCGCTCCGTCGCGACTGCTTCATCGAAGCGCGAGTCGACGAGGTGCGATCGAAGAAGCTCGTGCTCGAGGCCGTGCTCTCGCTCGACGACAGGCCCCTCGTCCGCGGGCGTGGCGTCTTCCCGCGGATCAGCAAACGACGCATCGAAGAGTTTTCACGCGCCCTCGGGCAGCCGCTACCCGATCTCTCGGGGTACGAGTTCGCCTAGCCCCGCCCTGACTCAGACGAACTCGGGATGCGGCACACCCCGCGCCGACCGCAGGAAGATCAGGCCCAGCAGGACCGAGCAGGCGGCGTCGAGGAAGAACCCGAGGAACGCGAGCAGGAAGGTCGCGAACAGGGCCGAGGCCACGATGGTGAGGTAGGCGTAGGGCTTGAGCAGACCGAAGAGGCTGTCCTTGAGACGCAGCAGCCGCACGGCGAAGATGATGCTCAGGATCGCCAGCGGCAGGCCGATGAGGCCGAGGATCCCCACCGCCATGAGGGCCATGGGCAGGAGCTTGATGGGATCGTCGACATTGATTTTCAGGAACGTCCCGGCGATCTTGATGCCGATCCCCACGACTCCCATGACGCCGCCGAGGATCAGGATCGCCGTGACGATGTTGTCCACGTCGTGGAACTGGTAACGGTCGTTGAGCAGCCGCTTGAAGCGGTACAGGACGTAGAGCGACAACCCCATCGAGGTGCCGAACAGCAAGACGTAGGGCAGGAGAAAGACCACGACCCCCGGCTTGCGGCTCACCTCGAGGACCATCCCCAGCACGATCGACGGAAACAGCAGGATCGCCGCGGTGATCGACATCCAACCGACGATCTCGTACTGCTTCGGATCGGTTTCCTTGAGCTCCTCGTTCATCGCGTCTTCTCCATTCACACGTATTCGGGTAAGTGTTCCAGGATGTCGCCCGGCTGGCACTCGAGCTCGCGACAGATCGCGTCCAGCGTGCTGAAGCGGATCCCCTTCACCTTGCCGGTCTTGAGCAGCGACAGGTTGGTGATCGAGATCCCGATGCGCTCGGAGAGCTCGGTCAGCGTCATCTTCTTCTTGACCAGCATCAGGTCGAGTCGGATCTCGATCGCCATCGTCTTGACCCTCCTTCGAGGTATCTGGTACACAGCGTAGAGGAGGATTATTCGTTTGTCAACGAATTTTTATTGTTTTACGATAATAAATTTTCGTAAAACATTTCGGTTTTTACTTATAACGCTGATCCCGAGCGGACTCTGCTACCTCTTCAGCCGCTCCCCCGCCCTGACGAAGCTCTCGGCCAGAGCGGTCAGCCGCTTCGCGCCGGAGTCGTCCTTCAACGCCCCGTTCTCGTCGAACGCCTTCTTCGCGCCCGGCAACGCCAGCTGATCGGGCAACACGAACATCCCGATGTTCGAGAGCAGCATGCGGACGTGGACGAGCCCGCGTAGACCACCGAGTCCCCCCGGGCTCGCCGCGGTCAGCGCCGCCAGCTTGCCCTTGACCGACAGCGTGCCGGGCTTCCCATCCGCGTCCGGGCGGGAGACCCAGTCGATCGTGTTCTTCAGCAGCGGCGTGATCAGGCCGTTGTACTCCGGACAGCCGATGAGAAACGCGTCCTTGCTCGCGAACAGCTCGCGCAGACGGGCCGCGTTCTCCGGCGGCCCGTTCGCTTCCTCGTCATCGCCGTCGTACAACGGCATCGGGTAGTCGCGGAGGTCGATCTCCTCGACCTCCGCCCCCGCGTCCCGCACCGCCAGCACCGCGGCGTGGACGAGTTTCTTGTTCAGCGAGCCGCTACGCGAGCTCCCTGAAAAGGCGACCACCGAGAGCATTCAATCGACCTCCGGGATGGCCCGCCCCGGCGACCACGGAGCGCCGGCCGCCTCGAGCGCCGCCTCGAGCGCGGGCACTTCCTTCTCGGTGATCGCGTTCAGCTCGCGCTTGAGCTCCGCGTACTTCTTCTCGGCGATCTCCAGGCACATGAGATGCGTCGGCGTCGGCCCGTAGGTCGACCCGCCGGTGCCGATCTGCGCGACGAACAAACGCGCCTGGATCGACACCGGACCGGGATCGTTGGCCATGTCGCGCTTCTCGTTGCCGCCGATCTCGTCGTTGAGGAGCTTGAGCCTGCGCTCGAGATCGCGCGCCTGATCGTCGAGTGCCGGATCGTCGATCGTGGATCGCGTCAGCACCTGCTGGATCGCCTGCACGCGCTGCAGCGTCTCGCTGATCTTGCGCCCCGCGGCGCTCACCGCGCCCGAGGCCTTGGCCAGCCTGTGGGCAAACTCGGTGCTCTCCTCGATCGAGGCGCCCTTCAACGCGCCGTCGTCGTTGATCCGCTCGACCCGGAAGGTCTCGGACAACCCGAGGTCGACCAGCTTGCCGTCGACGCGCTTGGCGAGTTGGACGGAGTAGGTCCCGGGCAGGGCCATCGGACCGCCGCCGCCGCGACGGCGGAACTCCGGTTGCCCCGTCCGCGGCGGCGTCCACGGCCGCGTGGACGGGTAGCGCAGGTCCCAGGCGACGCGGTGGAAGCCCTTCTCGGCCGGCCCGGTGAGCCGGCGCACCAGCTCGCCGTCGGCGTCGCGCACGGTGAGCACGATCTCCGGTTTGGGCTCGAGATCCTCTTCGATCAGTGCATCCCAGCCGGGTGTCGGCGTGTCGCCGCCTTCCTTGATGATCTTCTTCTCTTCCTTGGTGCGCTTTTGCTTGCGCGTCTGGTATCCCTCGGCAAGGTGATACGTGATGACCGCACCGAACGGCGGGTTCGGCGCCGTGAAGAATGCCTCCCCCTGGTTCGCCTTGGGGCCGCCGCCGAGCGGGCTGCGCTCGATGTACCACTTCGCGGTGCGGACGGGGAACAGCTGGGCTTCCTGCTCTAGCGATTCTTCCGACACGTGGCGCAGCGGCGTGTAGTCGTCGAGGATCCAGAAGCCGCGCCCGAACGTCGCGCCGACGAGGTCGTTCTCGCGCGTCTGGATCGCCAGGTCGCGCCATGAAATGTTCGGCGCCTTACCCGACAGTTCGATCCACTTCTTGCCGCCGTCGATCGTGAAGAACACGCCGAACTCGGTGCCGGCGAACAGCAGCTCCGGCTTGACGTGGTCCTGGACGACACGCCAGACGAGATGCCGCTCGGGCAGATCGCCGACGATGCTGGTCCACGTCGCGCCGCGATCGGTCGACTTNNCCGGGCAGCGAGTCGATCCGGCGCCAGTTCTGCCCCCCGTCCTCGGTGACCTGGATCAGGCCGTCGTCGGTGCCCGCGTAGATCAGGTCGTCGTCCATCGGCGACTGCGCCAGCGACGTGATCGTGCTGTACTCGGACATCGCCATCAGGTCCCAGACCGCGTCGGCGGACTGGACCCGCTCCATCATCGGCTCGGTCAACCGTTCGATGTCACGCGTCAGATCCCCGCTGATCGGCGTCCAGCTGTCGCCGCGGTTGTCGCTGCGCCAGACACGCATGCTGGCGAAGAAGATGGTTTTCGGATCGTGCGGGCTGATCAGGATCGGCGCATCCCAGTTGAAGCGGTCGGACTCCTCGTCCTCGGCCGGCTGCGGCTTGATGTAGACCATCTCGCCGGTCTTGCGGTCGTAGCGCACCAGGTTCCCCTGCTGCCACTCGGAGTAGACGATGTCCGGGTTGGTCGGGTCGATCGCCGGCTGGTGGCCGTCGCCGAACAGCGTGATCTGCCAGTCGCTGTTGCGGATCCCGTGCACGTTGTCGGTGCGCGACGGTCCGTACTGCGTGTTGTTGTCCTGCGTGCCGCCGACGACGTTGTAGAACGGCTCGTCGTAGTCGACCGCGACCTTGTAGAACTGCGTCACCGGCAGGTTGGCGACGAACTTCCAGTTCTTGCCCAGGTCCCAGCTCTCGTAGAGCCCGCCGTCGCTGCCGGCCAGCAGGTAGTCGGGGTCGTTCGGATCGAACGCCAGCGCGTGGTTGTCGCTGTGCTTGTGAGCGGAACCCACGCGCTCGAAGGTCTTGCCACCGTCGTTCGTCACGCGCTGGCGCACGTCCATCTGGTAGACGCGGTCGAAGGCGTGCGGGCTGGCGAAGATCTCCTGGTAGTAGTGCGGACCGGTGCCGCCCGAGATGTAGTCGTTCCGCTTCTCCCAGCTGGCGCCGCCGTCGGCCGAGCGGTAGAAGCCGCCCTTGCGGTGCGCCAGCTCGATCGTGGCGTAGACCACGTCGGGGTCCTGCGGCGAGATCGCCAGCCCGATCTTGCCCATGTCCTCCTTGGGCAAGCCGTTGGTCAGTTCGGTCCAGTTCTCGCCGCCGTCCGTGGACTTGTGAATGCCGGTCCCGGGGCCGCCGTTGATCAGCGCGGCCACGGTGCGGAAGCGCTGATGCGTCGCGGCGTAGAGGATGTCCGGGCGCGTCGGGTCGATGATGACCTCGTTGACGCCGGTGTACTCGTCGTCGCCGAGCAGCTTCTCCCAGTTCTCGCCGCCGTCGGTGGTCTTGAAGACGCCGCGCTCACCGCCGGCGGACCACAGTGGACCCTGGGCGGCAACGTAGACCACGTCCGAATCGCGCGGGTCGATGACGATCGAGCCGATGTGCTCGGTCTCCTCGAGCCCCTTGAGCTCCCAGCTCTTGCCGCCGTCGGTGGACTTGTAGATCCCGTCGCCGTAGCCGACGTGCCGGCCGCCGACGTTCTCGCCGGTGCCGACCCAGATCGTCTCCGGGTTCGCCGGGTCGATGGCCAGGCAACCGATCGAATAAGAAGGCTGCTTGTCGAAGATCGACTTCCAGCTCGTGCCGGCGTTGGTCGTCTTCCACACGCCGCCGCTGCCGACCGCGACGTACCAGATGGTCTGGTCCTCGGGATGGATCGCGATGTCGGCGATGCGGCCGGACATCAGGGCCGGGCCGATGCCGCGCAGCTCGAGCCCGGAGAACGTTCCGGCCGAGAGCTTGCCCTTTTCCTCCGCCTCGTCGGCGTCCTTGTCCTTCTTCTTCTTCGCCGGCAGCGGCGTGAACGCCAGGGCGAGACACAACACCAGCAACAGGGCCGTGCGAGTCCTCATTCGATCCTCCGAGCTTGAAAGTGGAGAGCCAAGTCTAGCAGCGATGCGCCGATCGGCTTGGGCTATTCTACGGTCCATGGGGTTTCCCTGGGCGCGGATCGACCGCCGGGCTACGGNNCAACCCGATCTCGGTGCGGCTGCGCGAGTCGGCGCTGGGTTTTCTCGCCTACCAGCCGGATGCCGCGTGGAGCGTCCGTTTCTTCAAGCTGATCGCGACGCCCGTCCTGATCGCGCTCATGTACTTCGTCTTCCGGGCGCTCAACCGCGCGCACCGCATCCGGCTCCCGGGCTACGACGCGGGCGACCGCCGGATCGACTTCCGCTCGCCGTGGATGCGCCTGATCCTGACGACCGTGGCGACCCTGCACTGGTTGCCGCTCGAATACGCCAAGTTCACTCGCGAGGACTTCTACCCCTTCTCGCCGCTCGAGAGCCTGCCGATCAACATCGTTGTCTTGATGATGAGCGCGGCGCTGGCCTTCGTCGGGATGCGCTACCTTTCGTTCGATCCTCTGATCCGGTCGGGGCCGGATCTCACGGCAGACTCTTCTTAGGAGGCCGGGCCCTCGGTCTCGGACTGATTCTCCTTGTTGACGTCGAACACGACGATCGGCGGCTACAATGCGCTCCGGCCTTCGGAACGACCCGATCGGCCGAGGATCTCGAGGCGGATGTGGCCTGGTCGTGGCTTTACAGGACGCTGGAATCGCCCCGCGTTTATAACGCGGTCCAGCGTGTTCTCGGCGCTGGTGGGGAGACACTCGACGGGGTGTACCGGCGCGGATTCGGCGAGTCCCGCGGCACCGTGCTCGACGTCGGTTGCGGTCCCGTACGAGACGCACCGGTTCCCACTGGACGCCTCGTCGGCCTGGACGTCAACCCGCAATACATCGTTCGCTACGCCTCCGCCCGCGACGACGCGTCGTGCACGACGCTGGGTGTCGTCGCATCGGCGGCCGCCGTTCCGTTCGCCGACATGTCGTTCGACGAGTGCCACACCGTCGCGGTGCTGCACCACCTGGACGACGAGCTCGCCGGGCGGGCAATCGCCGAGATGGTCCGCGTGCTCAAACCGGGTGGACGGCTCGCGCTGTTCGACATGGTTCGTCCGGAGCGCTTCCGTGACGGTCCGCTGGCCTCGATCCTGTGCGCGCTCGATCGCGGTGAGCATGTGAGGACCGCCGCACGGCTCGAGCGTCTCGTCCGCGAACACGGTCCCGGGGACTGGAAGATCGAGTCGTTTCGCTACGCGTGGCCGCGACTGCAGGGCGTGCTCATGATCCTGCGCAAACCCTGAGCGCGAGATAGAATCGGTCCGCATATGTCGCGGCATCCTTTAACTCCGCGAGACTACGCATGCGTCGTCTTGCTGGCCGTCTCCGCCTTGCTCCTGTGGATCCCGGTCCTCGGCGCCGTGACGCTCAACCCGGACGAGAGCCAGTACGAGGCCACGGCTTCTTATCTGGTCGCCACGGAGACCTCGGCTTTCCTTCCCAACGGTGCGCCCGCGGTGTTCGGGTTGTTCAAGCTGATGACGTGGCTGGTCGGTCCGTATCCGATCTTCGCAATGCGTGTTCTGGTGATGGCGATCGCGTTTGCTTCCGCGTTGGTGCTGTTCGGGATGGTGCGGCGTGTCGCCGACCGCTGGAGCGGGCTGGTCGCCGGGTTGGTGTTCCTGCACTACGCTCCGCGGCTCGAGGGGTTCGTGGTCAACCGCGAGTGGTTCGCCTCGTTCGCCACGCTGGCCGGCCTGGCCCTGTACACATCTTCAAGAGAGACCACGCCGCGGCGGCCGCTGTGGTTGATCGTCTCCGGTTTCCTCTGCGGGATGGCGTTGTGGTTCAAGCTGCAGGCGTCGTTCATCGTCTTCGTGATCCCCGCGGTCCTTTTGCTCGACGCGATTGCCACACGCTCGATCGGGATGTTGCGCCGCGATCTCCCGTGGTTCGCGGCGGGGGGCATCGGATCGGGACTCGCCTATCTCGCGCCGTTCTGGTTCCAGGGCACGCTCGAGCAGTTCCTCGGTTTCATGCTCGCCGACGTGGATGTCTTCGTCGCCGGGAACGAGGCGGCGATCCGCGCGGCCGCGGGCGACTCGGGCGAGACGTTCCTGGATCATTTCCTGCTGGGACTGCCCTACCGGCCGCTGTTCCTGATCGCCTACGTCGCGGCCGCGTTGGTCGCGGTCGGCTGGATCCAGCGGATCGGGCGCACGTCTCGGAATCCGACGTGGGTCACGCGGCGCGGTGTGACGCTGTTCGCGGTCTATCTCTTCCTGGCGATGATCTGCGTCCAGCTGGGAAGCCGTTTCTTCGCGCACTACTACCAGTTGATGCTGCCCGCCGTCGCCGCGCTCGTGGGCCTGGCGTTTCACTTCTTCTCGACGGTCGCGCGGGAGCATCGCGGTTGGCGCGTGGTCGCCCTGGTCGTTGTCGCGCTCCTGGCGGTCGAGCGGCTCGTCGCGTTGCTTCCCGATCCCGTCTGGACCGGCGAGCTGAGCTGGCCGCGCGGGCCGCTGGTGATCCTCTTCTCGCTGGGTGCGCTGGGAATCCTGGCCTTCGCGTTACAGCAGCCGTTACGACGTGCGGCGATCGCGATGGCTTGCTGGATCGTCCTGCAGTCCGGGATGGTCGTGCTCAGCGAGCAGCTCGCGACCCGGCCGACGACGATGGCGCACAGCCAGTACGACTTCGCGGCACTGACGCAGTACTTCGAACGGGAAAAGCAACCGGGGGACCGGCTGTTCGTCTGGGGCTGGGCGCCGGAGATCTACTCGTTGACGCGATTGGAGGCCGCCTCGCACATCACGTTTTGCCAGTACGTGGCCGGCGATCTCAAGGGCGTCCCGAACCGGCCCGCGCTCGACGAGGAGTGGGCGGACCTCCTGATGGCCGAGCTCGGGGCGAGCAAGCCGCGGTTCATCGTCGACGCCTCGCGGGTCAGCTGGTTCGAGACCGAACGCTGGATCTACGAGCTACGCAACTTCCCGGACTTCGAGCTCAACACGATGTTAGAGCGCGACTACCGCGAGGTCGCCCGGGTGGACGACTGCCCGATCTGGGAACGCGTTCGCTAGAGCTTCTCGGGGTACGGCTCGCCGGGGGCGACGGGGTCCGCCAGCGTGTCGTGGAGCAGCGGGATCGCCACCTTGCACAACATGGTGAAGACCATGAACCCGATGGCGAACACGCCGGCCCCGATCCGGATCTCGGTCCAGGTCGGGATGTACTCGTAGATCTCGCCGAGGGTGTCCGGGGTCATCCCGGGAATCACCAGCGCCATCCCCTTCTCGATGTAGACGCCGCTCCAGATCAGGATGCAGCCCAGGTTCAACGTCACCATGTTCATCCGTGTCTTGGGCACGAGGAACAGGATGAACGCCACCACGCTGCAGATCAGCGAGACCCAGGCGAACGGGACCAGTGCGGTGTGGCCGTGGAGGCCGCTGTAGAGGTACTCGGTGTGCGCCAGGTGGTCCGTGTCGGAGTAGTACTCCTTGAAGATCTCCGCGCCGAACAGGAACAGGTTGAGGAACATCGCGTAGGCCATCAGCTCGGCGATCTTCCGGATCGCCTCGAGGCGGATTCGGATGTGCGTGGTTCTCCTGAGGATCTGGAACAGGATCAGCATCACCGCCGGTCCGGAGCAGAACGCCGAGGCGATGAAGCGCGGCGCCAGGATCGACGCGTTCCAGAACGGCCGCGCCGCCATGCCGTTGTAGACGAAGGCGGTGACGGTGTGGATGGAGATCGCGGCCGGGATGGAGAGCAGCAGGAGCGGTACGACGAATGCCTTGTTGTAGGGCTTCTTGAAGTAGGCCTTGTAGAGGAAGTGCCCGACGATCACGACGTTCAGGATCAGGTAGCCGTTCAGCACCAGCACGTCCCAGCCCAGCAGCGAGCTGGGCACGTTGAGGGAGCCGATGACCGGGAGCAGCTCCAGGACTCGCAAGGGTTGGCCGATGTCGACGGTCACGAACAGCAGGCACATGACGATGGCGCTGATCGCCAGCAGCTCGCCGAAGATGGCGATCTCGCGGATCGGCTTCCAGTTGTAGACGTAGGCCGGGATCACCAGCAGCACCGCCGCCGCGGCCACGCCGACCAGGAACGTGAAGTTCCCGATGTAGAAGGCCCACGAGACCTGATCCCGCATGTTGGTCACGATCAGCCCTTCGGTGTACTGCCGGTAGTACGCGAAGGCGCCGGACAGGACCAGCACCGTGAGGAACGCCATCCAGAGGTGGTAGGTCCGGTTGCCCTTGAGGGTCAACTTGAAGGAACCGATGATGAATTCTTGAATTCTGTTGAGCATGCTACGTCGCGTAGAAGTAGTAGAACTTCGGTTGTGTGTTCAGGTCTTCCTTGAGGACGAACACCCGTTTCTCCCGCATCAGGACGCGGATCTCGCTCTCCTCGTCGAGCAGGTTGCCGAACTTGCGGGCGCCGACGGGGCAGATCTCGACGCAGGCCGGGTAGCGGCCCTTGCGCACCCGCTGGATGCAGAACGTGCACTTCTCGACGACGCCCTTCGGCCGGGGGCGGTTGCCGAGGTAGTGCATGTCGGGGTTGACCTCGTCCGCCGCGATTTCCGGCTCGGCCCAGTTGAAGTGCCGGGCGCCGTAGGGGCAGGCCGCCATGCAGCAGCGGCAGCCGATGCACTGGTCGTAGTCGACGACCACGATGCCGTCGGGCTCCTGCCAGGTCGCCTCCACCGGGCAGACCTTGGTGCAGGGCGGGTTGCTGCACTGCTGGCAGGCCACCGGCATGTAGAACGCGTTCTCCTCGGGGACCTCCTCCGGGTCGTAGTAGGGGTCCGAGCCCTCCAGGTGGATGCCCTTGCTCTTGTCCATCTTCAGCACGCGGATCCAGTGGATCTGCGGGTCGCGGGACTGGTTGTTCTCGTCGACGCAGGCGTAGACGCAGCGGCGGCAGCCGACGCAGCGGGACAGGTCGAGGCCGTAGCCGAACACCACGCCGGGCTGGGCCCCCGTGGTCGACACGGTGACCGTCTTGCCGTACTTCGCGGTGTAATCCGCTTCCATTTCCTGGACGATGCGCTGCAGCCGTTCGGGGGAGATCTCCTTGAAGTTCTTGTGCAGCAAGTTCTCGATGAAACCGGCGGGCGCACCGGTGATCCCGGCCGCGATGGCTGCCATGGCGGTGGTCCCGCCGGCCATGAACACGCGGCGGTCGATGCGAGGCGGATCGCCGTTCTTCTTCATGGTTCGTGCCCCTCTTCCGCTTCGGCGTGCTCCGATTCCGGGTCCGCCGCCTGGGCGAGGAACTGCGGTCGGACCGGCGGCGGCAGCGGCGCGATCGGTTTGTACTTCGGGGCATGCGGGTCGTGACAGTGCGCGCAGAGGAGGTATTCCTTGGCGCCGTCCCAGTAGCCCCGGCGGCGACCGTGGATCCCGGCGCGCCAGTCGCGGAAGATCGTGCCGTGGCACTGGCCGCACAGCTTGTACGACTCGTCGAACCCGACCAATTCCCCGCTCACCAGACGAAGGTTGTCGCGGTCGTCGGTGTTGTGGCAATCGAGACACCAGCGCTCTTCCGGGCCGTGATTGAGGACGATGTCCTCGTGGAAGGCCTCGAGCTCCCGGCGCTCGGTGTCGGTCTCCAGGTCGGCGTGACACTCGGAACAGGGGAAGATGAAGTCGTCCGAAAACGGTGGAGGCGGGACGGTGAAGGTGCCCGCTTCCCTTTCTCCCGCGGCCTCCTCGACGTGCGGCTGCAGCTGCATCTCGAAGTCGATTTCGGGAAAGTCCGCGGGGCCGTAGGCCACTCGACCATGGGCTTCGGGGTCGATGTGGTCGTCTCCGCCATGCAGGAGCGTCATCAGCGTGATCACCGACAGGGCCGCGAAGATGGTCAGCATCACCACCAAGGCGGACCAACCGGGCAACAGGTCCTGTCGCTCTTCGCTCTCTTTCATCGAAATAAATCTAACGGTTTCTCGGCGAGTTGAAGGTAAGCGAATACCGAGACGCAGCTACGCACCGTTACCGAAGACAGCGGCACGATTCATCGAATCCCGGATCCCTAGTTTCGGCTTTCCGAGCCGCTGGCTCGTGGACACCCACGCGGCAAGGTGGATCAGTCGTTACGCTCCTCACCGCTGTCGTGCATCTCGAACCACTCGAGGATGTGCGCGACCTTGGCGATCAGTCGGCTGGGCCTGGAGGCGATCCCGTGCGATGCCCCGGGGATGCGGACGAGCGCGCTCTCGACGCCACGGATCTGCAGCGCCTGGTAGTACTGCTCGGACTCGGCGATCGGCGTGCGCCAGTCTTCCTCACCGGTCAACAGCATCGTCGGTGTCGTGACGTTGCCCACAAGCGAGAGCGGCGAGCGCTTCCAGTAGTGCTCGAGGTGCTCCCACGGCGGCCCGGGGAACCAGTACTTCCAGAAGACGTTGTACATGTCGGCGGTGAGCACGAAGCTGGTCCAGTGGATGACCGGCTTGGCCACCACCGCGGCGCGGAACCGATCGGTCTTGCCGACGATCCAGGCGGTCAGCACGCCGCCGCCGCTGCCGCCGGTGACGAACAGGCGCTCCTCGTCGACGTAGCCGCGGGCGATCACCGCGTCGACGCCGGACATCAGGTCGTCGTAGTCGTGGCCCGGGTAGGCGTGGTGGATCAGGTTGCCGAACTCCTCGCCGTAGCTGGTGCTGCCGCGCGGGTTGATGTAGAGCACGACGTAGCCGGCGGCCGCGTAGAGCTGCACCTCGGCGCTGAAGCGGTCCCCGTAGTTGGCGAACGGGCCGCCGTGGATCTCGAGGATGAGCGGGTAGCTCTTCGACGGGTCGAATCCCGGTGGCTTGGCCAGCCAGCCCTGAACGCGGCGACCGTCATGGGACGACTCGAACCAGATCTCCTCGACGGCGGCCAAGTCGCGGTGAGGCAGCAGATCGTCGTTGAGGCGGGTCAGCCGGCCGGGGCGATCGACGCCGCCCACGGCGACCTCTGCCGGAGCATCGGGGCGGGTCCAGGTGTAGGCGAAGCGATCGTTGGTCGAGAGCGTGTACGTCCCGCCGCCGTAGGGTCGGCCGATCGAGCCGCCGCGGTCGCTCGCGAGCTCGTCACTCGTCCCCGAGAGTTTGACGCGACCGATCTTGCCGTTCCCTCGATCGTTGTACTGGAAGAAGATCGACTTCCCGTCCGCCGACCAGCGGGGCGCCTGGATGGAGCGCGCGAAGTCGGCGGCGATCTCGCGACGCCCGCTGCCGTCGATCTGCATGACGTAGAGCCGGCTGCGCTGGTAGCCCTGGTGCCGGTCGTCGTACCCGGTCCACGCCAACCACTTGCCGTTGCGGGAAACCGCCGGAGACCCGTCGGGCCCGTAGCGATCCGTCAGCTGACGCGGCTCTCCCCCGCCGACGGAGACGACGTACAGCTCGCTGTTCCGCGGTTGGTCGTCGCGATCCTCGCGCCGGTTGGCCGAGAAGACGAGCTGCTTGCTGTCGGGGGTCCAGACCGGCGTCCCGTGATCGTAGGGCCCGTCCGTGATCTGTCGCGGCGTGCCGCCTTCGGCGCCGAGCAGGAAGATCTGTCGGTAGGCGTCCTCTCGAAAACCGGAGCCGTCGGCTCTGTACAGCATCTTCCGGATCACGCGGGGAGGATCGGCCCACGTCGCGCCCTCGGGCTTCTTCGGCGGCTTCACGAAGGGTTCGGGTTGTTCCGGCACGAGCATGGTGAAGGCGATGCGACTCCCGTCCGGCGACCAGGAGAGGCCGCCGGGAGCCCGCGTGAGCTGCGTCAACCGCGCCACCTGCCCGCTGTCCATGTAACGCACCCAGAGCTGCGGGGTCCCTTCTTCGCCTGCGACGTAGAGCAGGCGTGTCCCGTCGGGCGACCAGCGTGGCGAGCCCTCTCTCGCGTCTCCGCGAGTCAACGGCCGATGGTGCGTGCCGTCGATGTCGAGGATCCACAACCGCCCGCGTGTCCGGTCGGTCATCACGTCCATCGAGTTGCGGACGTAGACGATGCGCTCGCCGTCGGGAGAGATCCGCGGGTCGGAGGCCCACTCCAGCTCGAACACGTCGAGCGGCTGAAGGGACTCCGCCGCCGCGCCGCCAGGGATCACGAGCAGGACGACGGCGAATAGGGACAGTTTGAAGCGCATGTCAGACACCTCCCCGGCCAACGTTAGCAAAGAGAGGTCGGAAAGCCGGGGGTTTTTGGCACGCGCCGGTTATTTGGCAGAGATCGGGATCAGAGATGCGCCGTTCCCTTTTGCGGACCACGTCGGGCGGCTACATTCGGTTCGTCGATACGCCCCCTTCTTGGAACCTCGGTTCCCCGTATCGGCGTGCTGGACGTGGCACGGCTCGCCCACCCCCGGGCGGCCGTTGTTGCTCCTGCGATACTTCCGTGTGTGATGCTCTACTCGAGCCACGGGATCGGTGGTAGGGGTCCGATCCCGTGGCGCTGTTTTCTCGAGCGTTACTCCATCCTCCAGCGTGGGACACGACCCGGCGTCCAGGGCGCCCCGGCGCGCTCCATCCGGTCCTCGAGGCTCGCGAGATCCGTCTCGACCAGCTCTCGTAGTGCAGCCAGCGTCTTCTCGAACGCCCTGCCGGCGATGCGATAGGCCTCGACGTTGGTCTGCGTCGGCGCCGACGAGGACGACCATTGCGCGGACACGATCCGTCCGACGCGTCTCGAGATCGAGCGATGCGTCGGCTCGTTGCGCCGGCCGCGCACGCGATCTCCGTTCAGCTCTTTGTCGATGTCGGCCAGCCGCTGCTCCAGCGCGCGAATCTCGTCGGCGAGCTCCGGCGCCGCGCCCGGCGTATCGTCGTACGCCTTCTTCAGATGATCGAGACGCGTGTTGGCCTCACGGATCGTCCTGCCAGCGCCGAGGACCGCGCGTTGAAGCCGGGCCACCTTGAGCTGGAACGCGAGCAAGGTCCGCTTGTCCTCTGCCGCGAGCGTCGCCGTGCCCAGGGCGACCGTCTCGAACTCGACCGGGCCCGCAAGCTCGCTCCACTCGCCGTCGACCCGCTGCGCCAGCGAGACGCTGTACGTCCCGGGCACGACCATCGGCCCGCGTGGCGGATCGGCAAACGGATTGTTGAACGACGGCGGTTGCAATCTCGTCGGTTGCATCGACGGGTAGCGCAGGTCCCAGGTGGCGCGGTGCACGCCCTTCTTGGTCGATCCCTTGAGACGCCGCACCACGTTGCCGTCACTGTCGGAAACGGTGAGGACGACGGCCGGTTTCTCCTCGCGCTCCTCCGCCTCCATGTCCTCCCAGCTCGGGTACTCGTAGGATTGATCGGCCTCCTCACGTTCCTTCTCGGCCTTCTGACGCTTCTTCTTGAGCGTCTCCAGCGTGTCCTTGATGTAGTAGGTGAACGTCGCACCGACCGCCGGGTTGGGCGCCGAGTAAAACGAATCGCCCTGGAACGACTTGCCGCGCAGACCCAGGGGCGTGGACTGCATGAACATCCAGGCCCGCTTGACCGGGTAGATCGTCGGCCCCGCCTCGAGCGACGCCTCGTCGATCCCGCGTAGCGCGGAGTAGTCGTCGAGGATGTAGATCCCGCGGCCGAAGGTGCCGACGACGAGATCGTTCTCCCGGCGTTGGATGTCGAGGTCTCGTGCGGCGATCACCGGCAGGCCGCCCTTCAGCCGGGTCCACTTCTTGCCCCCGTCGACGGTGAAGAAGACGCCGAACTCCGTGCCGGCGAAGAGCAGGTCCTCATTGACGTGATCCTCGGCGACGGAGTAGACCGTGCCGCGCTCGGGCAGATCGCCCGCGATCGACCGCCAGGTGGCCCCGCGGTCGTCGCTGCGCAGCAGGTAGGGCTTGAAGTCGCCGCTCTTGTGGTCGTCGAACGCCGCGTAGACGCGGTTCGCGTCGTGCAGGCTGGCCTCGAGATCGCTGACGTAGCTCAGCTCGTAGATGCCGGGGAAGCTGTCGATCCTGCGCCAGGTGTCGCCCTCGAGCACCTGGATCACGCCGTCGTCGGTGCCGGCGTAGAGCAAGCCCTCTTCCAGAGTGGACTCGGACATCACGACGATGTTGCCGTACTGCGACGTCGAGGCGGACTTGGCGACGGCGTCGATCTTCTGGATCCGCCCCATCGTCTCGAGCTGGTTGCGATCGAGACCGCGCGTGAGGTCTTCGCTGATCGGCGTCCAGGTGTCGCCGCGGTCGTCGCTGCGGAAGACGCGCTGCGCCGCGAAGTACAGCCGGGTGGGCGAGTGCGGGCTGATGATCAGCGCCGAGTCCCAGTTCCAGCGCAGCGGGTCCTCGTCGTAGTCCACCTGCGGCTGGATGTCGATCGACTCGCCGCTGGCGCGGTCGAACCGCGCGAGACCGCCGTTCTGGTACTGCGAGTAGATGATGTCCGGGTTCTCCGGGTCGATCTGCGGCTCGAAGCCGTCGCCGCCGAGGGTCACGAACCAGTCGCGGTTGGTGATGCCGTTGGCGCTCACGGTGCGCGACGGGCCGCCGAGCGTGAAGTTGTCCTGCGTGCCGCCGTAGACGTTGTAGAACGGGAAGTCGTTGTCGGGCTCGATGCGGTAGAACTGGGTCACCGGCAGGTTGGCCTGGTAGCGCCAGGTCCCGCCGCGATCGAAGGTCTCGTAGATCCCGCCGTCGCAGCCGGCGATCAGGTGGTCGGTGTCGTCGGGGTCGATCCACAGCGCGTGGTTGTCGACGTGCTTGTGTTTCTCGCCGACGCCTGAGAACGACTTGCCCGCGTTTTCGGTCACCTGCATCCAGGTGTCCAGCGAGTAGACGCGATCGGCGTCGTGCGGGTCGGCGACGATCTCCTGGTAGTACTGCGGGCTGCCGCTGACGTAGTCGCTCTGCTTGGACCAGGTCGCCGCGCGATCCGTGGAGCGGTAGAAGCCGCCCTCGCCGCGCTCGGCCTCGACGATCGCGTAGACCGTGTCCGGCGCGGCGGGGGTCACGGCGAGACCGATGCGACCGAGGTCGGTCTCCGGCAAGCCCTTCGCCGCCTTGTCCCACGTCGCTCCCGCGTCGGTCGACTTGTAGATCGCCGACTCGGGACCGCCGTCGATCAGCGTCCACACGCGGCGCCGGCGCTGGTAGGCCGCGGCGTAGAGCACGTCCGGATCTTCGGGGTCGAAGACGACGTCGGTGACGCCGGTGTTCTCGCTGATCTCGAGGACGAGCTCCCAGGTCTCACCGCCGTCGATCGTCTTGTAGAGGCCGCGCTCGCCGCCCGAAGTCCACAGCGGCCCCTGGGCCGCGACGTAGACGACGTCGGAGTCGCGCGGGTCGACCAGGATCTTGCCGATGTGCTCGGACTCCTCGAGCCCGACGTTCTCCCAGCTGTTGCCGCCGTCGACGGATTTGTAGACGCCGTCGCCGTAGCCGACGCTGCGCTGGCTGTTGTTCTCGCCGGTGCCGACCCAGACGACCGCGGGATCGTTCGGGTCGATCGTCACGCAGCCGATCGAGTAGGAGCCCTCGCCGTCGAAGACGGGCTTGAACGTCGTGCCGTCGTTGGTCGTCTTCCACACGCCGCCGGAGGCGACGGCCACGAACCAGGTGTCGGTATCGTGCGGCGACACCGCGATGTCGCCGATGCGCCCCGAGGTCAACGCCGGCCCGATGGTCCGGAACTTCAGACCGGACAGGGTTCCCGAGTTCAACGGGCCCTTCTCCTCGGCCGCCTCGGCGTCTTCCTTCTTGCCCTTCTTGCCCTTCTTGGCGTCCGCCACGGGCGCCAACGCCAGCGCCAGCACGACGATCCACGCGCACAGCCGTACCAATCGTTTCATTGCACCTGCCCCTTTGCCGTTGGTTGGAGTTGCCCAGTCTGGGCCGCCTCCGGAGGCGGGTCAAGGGAGAGCGGGATAGAATCCCCGCGGCATGGATTCCACCGACGAACGCGAAGCCGGCGTCCCGATCGCCGAGATGCGACCCGGATGCGACCGCGTCGCGAAAGACGATCTGCTGGCCGTCGAGGAGCCGATGGAGATCCGCGTCGCGTTCGGCCCGTCCGACACCCGCACCGCGCGGAGCCTGTCGGTCACGATGCGGACGCCGGGGAACGACTTCGAGCTGGCCGCCGGGTTCCTCTACACCGAGGGGATCCTGAAGGATCGTTCGCAGATCGAGGCGCTCGATTTTTGCGGCCCGGCGACCCCCGGTCGTGAGACGAGCAACATCGTGCGTGTCGATCTGGCGGCGGGCGTCGAGCTCGACCTGAAATCACTGGAGCGTCATTTCTACACGACGTCGAGCTGCGGGATCTGCGGCAAGGCGTCGCTCGACGCGGTTCAAGTCAAGGGGATCGAGCCGCTGCAGGACGGCGTGCCGCGATTCGCTCGCGACGTCGTCCACGAGCTACCCGATCGCTTGCGCGCGGCGCAGCCGGTCTTCGATCGGACGGGTGGGCTGCACGCGGCGGGGCTGGTGACCCCCGACGGCGATCTCGTGGAGATCCGTGAGGATGTCGGACGGCACAACGCCGTCGACAAGTTGATCGGCCGGCGTTTCCTCGACGGCGAGACGCCGCTCGGCGCGTTCGGCATGGTCGTCAGCGGCCGTGCGAGCTTCGAGATCCTGCAGAAGGCGCTGGTCGCAGGGATCCCCGTGATCGTCGCCGTCGGTGCGCCGTCGAGTCTCGCGGTCGAGATGGCCGATCGATTCGGGATGACGTTGATCGGCTTCGCGTCGGGCGAGCGGTTCAACCTCTACGCGGGGGCGAACCGGATCGACGGATAGATCACGGCTCCGGTTCGATCAGCGGCAGCAGCGAGGCGAACAGCTCCTCGCTGTTGGCGCGCCAGCAACGCCAGCCGTAGCCCTCGGGACGCTCGCCGCCCGCGGGGCGGTAACCCTTCTCGCGCAGCATCCGGAACGCCTCGCGGCTGTCGACCGACATGTCCCACGCCTCGTGCGGCGAGCGCAGGTGGTAGGTTCCCCAGTCGAGGTAGATCGCCATCGGCTGCTCGTCGGCTCCCTTGACCATGTCCGCGAAGGAGATCGGGCCGAAGAAGCCGAGGTTGGCCGACTGCGCGCCGACCCCGCCGAACAGGTCGGAGTGCATGAACGCCGTGGTCAACGCCACGTTGGCGCCGTCGCCCGCGCCGATCGTCACGCGGCTCTCGCGTCCGGCGATCGTCGAGTACTTCTCGTCGATCAGCGGGATCAACTCCTCGACGATCATCTTCTGGTACGCCGGCGGACGCGTGTCTCCCGGCGTCTCCTCGTCGAAGTGGATGAACACCGCGATCAGCGACCGCACGCTCTTGCCCGCGACGTGGTCGAGCGTGTTCTTCATCAGGCCGTCCTCGAGCGCCTGCTGGCCGATGTGCACGTAAGCCACCGGGTATTGCCTGGACGCGTCGTAGCCGGCCGGGAGATAGACGTCCGCCTTGCGCGTGGCGCCCTCCTTGGCCGCGCTTTCCCACTCGATCGT
>WVWW01000296.1 GCA_011773795.1 Acidobacteriota bacterium | reverse complement strand
CACGTCGTCGTCGTACCGGATCACCACCAGATCGACGCCGGCCACCAGCGCGTACGCCGGTTGCCGGTCCTCGAGCCGGCTCCACTGCGCCACCTGGGCAGCGCGTTTCTCGCTCATGGGGAGTCCCTTTCCGAGGGCCATCACACCGGATCGACCCGACGGAGTCAACCTTTTGGGTGTCAAGAAACCTTTAGAAACCGGTTGTTTCGGCTCCGGACCTAAAATGCTCGTCAGGGTGGGGAACCCCCCGCCGGAAGGCTGCGTCTCCAGTAACGAGGGGCGGGCGACGCACGGCCCCCCGATTCGTCAGGAGTTGGAGTGGTCGACGTCACAACGCTGATCGCGCGCTGCCGCCGGGGCGATGCGCTGGCCTGGGAGGCCCTGGTCCGGAAGTACCAGGGACGCGTCCTCGGTCTTGCCCGGCACTACATGCGCGATCCCGAGGAGGCCCGTGACGTGGCCCAGGACATCTTCATTCGGGTCTACGAGCGGCTCGACAGCTTCCAGGGCGGCGAACGGTTCGTTCCATGGATGCTGAGTCTGGCGCGCAACTGCTGCATCGACCGTTTGCGCCGGATCAAGGTGCGCACCCCCGAACGGGCCGTGCCCGTCGAGGAAGACCCGCAGATCCCGGCCGAGGGTCCCAGTGTCGAGCAACAGGCCGCGACCGGCGAACGCGCGGAAATGCTCTATGCCGCGCTGGACGAGATGTCCGAGACCAACCGCGAGATGATCCTGCTCAAGGAGATCCAGGGTCTCAAGCTCGAGGAGATCGCCACCATGTTGTCGGTGCCGGTGGGCACCGTGAAGTCGCGTTCCAACCGCGCGCGCAGCGAGCTCGCGCGGCGTATCCGGATCCTCGATCCCTCGTACGGGAGCGCCGTATGAGCTGCGAACGGATCCAGGACCTGCTGTTCGACTACGTCGACGGATCGCTCGACGCGGCCGGTCGCGAGCGTGTCACGTCGCACCTCGAATCGTGCACGGAGTGCGCGGCGCTGGTGGCCGGCCTCGAGCACGAGAACGCTGACGAAGACCTGACGCGCGCCGTGCTGAGCCGCACCTCGAAGAACGGCTGCGAGCAGTCCGTCGAGCGTCTCCCCGACTGGATCGACGGCTCGCTCGACGCGCTCGACACGGAGCTGATCTCGGGTCACGTCGCTCACTGCGCGGAGTGTGCGGCGCTCGCCGCCGTGATGCGGACGATGAGCGCCGACCTGCCCGCGCTGGCCGAGGCCGAGGCCGATGCGAGCTTCACCGGCGACGTGCTGGCCGCGACGTCCGCCCGGCTGCCCGCTTGGGTCGAGCCGACGCTTGCGGCGTTTGCCGAGGTCGAGCCCGACGAGCGCTTCCTCGACGAGGTGATGGCCGCGACCGCCCACCGGCAGTCGGTCGCCGCGCGGTGGGCCGCCCGCGTCGAGGCCTGGTTCGGCACGCTGATCCAGCGCCCGCGCATCGCCTGGGAAGGCGCCTACGTGATGAGCGTCGTGCTCGTCCTGCTGGTCTCGTTCCCCGGTTCGCCGCTGGCCGCCGTGCCGCAGAAGGCGCTCGAGCTCGCGCAAACCGACCCGAACAAGATCGAGCAACCCTTCGTCGAGCTCGAGGCCGGGATCAACACCGCCGCGAGCGAGGCCTGGTTCACGACACGCAAGGTCACCCGCACGCTCGTCGTCAAGGCATCGGTCAGCTCGGGAGACGTCTATCGCAAGGCGAAACGAGACCTGGGAACCCTTTGGGACTCGATTGCGTCAGACACCGAGAGCGAACAAGAGCAAACGCAGGAAGAGGCTTCAACGAACGGAGAAAGCAAATGAACGGCAGCGAAGAAAACCAGACGAACCCACCGGCACCGCCGGTCGTCGAACAACAGGCCCCACCGCAGCCGCCGCCGGTCGCCCCGGCGCCGGGTCCCGCGGGGTTCTTCCAGACACCCGCCAGCGTGGCGCAGGATCCGCGGGCCAAGTCCCCCGCGCTCGCCTGCTGCCTGTCGGCAATGCCGGGCCTGGGCCAGGTGTACACCGGCTACTACGTGCGCGGCTTCACCTACATCATCGTCATTGCCGGCGTCATCACCCTGCTGGCCAGCGGCGACGTGGACGACCTGGCACCCTTCCTCGGGTTGTTCCTCGCATTCTTCTGGTTGCACAACATGATCGACGCGGGCCGTCGAGCATCGTTCTATAACCAGGTACTCGCCGGAGGGAAGGACGTCGACGCGTTTCCGCCCGAGATGAAGCTACCCGGCATGGGCGGATCGATCTTCGCCGGCATCGGCCTGATCGTCGTCGGCCTGATCGCGCTCTCCTACACGAAGTACGACATGTCGCTCGCCTGGGTCGAGGACTGGTGGCCGGTCGCACCGATCCTCATCGGTGTCTACCTCGTCGGTCTGGCGGTCAA
Organism: Acidobacteriota bacterium; assembly: GCA_011773795.1. Taxonomy (GTDB): domain Bacteria; phylum Acidobacteriota; class Polarisedimenticolia; order Polarisedimenticolales; family Polarisedimenticolaceae; genus WVWW01. Next base: position 26,882 of record WVWW01000296.1, on the reverse strand, counting down.
GGACCGGATGAGCGAATAGAACCGACATGAATGCAGACGATCGCGAGGACGCGGCCGCCCGGCTGCGTCTTCTTTTTTTGGTTTCCGACACCGCTTGACCTCGACGAAGGCTCGACGCTAGCCTGCCCCGCGTGAACGTCACCTGGCTCGAAAGGGAAGCCGTGCCCGACGCGATCGCGGAACGCGTCCAGCTCGCCGACGTCGTGCTCGACGTCGGTCCCGGCATCCGGCCCCAGAAACACGTCTTCCCCCTGATCCACATCTGCGTGGAACCGTTCGCTCCCTACATCGAGCGGATGCGCGAGAGCGTCGGTGACGACCCGCGGTTCGTGTTCCTCAACAGCACCTGGCAGGACGCCCTCGCGAAGCTGCCCGACAAGTCGGTCGACAGCGTCTTCGCGCTCGACGTGATCGAGCACCTCGAAAAAGACGACGGTCTCGAGCTGCTGCGCCAGGCGCGCAGGCTTGCGCGGCGCCAGGTGATGATCTTCACCCCGCTGGGCTACATGCCCCAGGACTACGGTGATACGGACAAGAAGGACCGCTGGGGCATGGAGGGCGGCTACTGGCAGACCCATCGCTCCGGCTGGGAGCCCGGGGATTTCGACGACGACTGGAGCTTCGTCGCCTGCAAGCGCTACCACGAGGTCGACGAGAACGACCAGCCGCTGGACGAGCCCGCGGGCGCGTTGTGGGCCTTCCTCGATCTGGCGCAAGACGGCGGGACCGGCGACGCCGCACTCGGAGCGCAGTACAGACGCCTACGGGGCATGTACTACAAGCGTCGCGCGCGCAGACTGTTGCCGCGCTGGATGTACGGCGGGCTGCAGCGTCTGAAGAACCGTTAACCCGAGAGCAGCCGTTCGCGTTGCTCGGCGCGGCCGAAGGTCAGCAGCAGCACGGCCACCGTCAGGATCACGTAACCGATGCGGTTCTGCACCAGCCTCGCGATCCGCTCGACGGCGGTCAGCTCGGAGACCAGCTCGACGTTGAAGAACGGCGAGATCCGTAGCGACGTCGTCATCAGCGCGAGCGTCAGCACCCCCGCGCAGACCATCGCACCCGCAGCCTCGCTCTTGAACAACGCACCCAACGCCATGGCCATCACCATGAAGAAGACGGCCCCCTGCATCGCGCCGTAGAGGGCGCCCCACGGGTAGGACGTCAGGAACACGTACGTGGCGAGCGCCAGCAGCGCCTCGGAGGCGACGAGGATCATGAACACGGCGCCGAGCTTCGCCAGCCAGACACGGTGCGCCCCGCCGGGAACGGTGTAGGCGATCTCCAGCGTCCGTCGATCGATCTCGCCGGCGATCACGCGAACGCCGAGCCCGGCGGCCAGTACGGCCAGCGGGAAGCCGATCAAGGTGTTCTGCGCGTCGGCCGCCTCGTACGAGGTCTCGCGCCAGCCGAGGATCACGCGGATGTACTGGAAGCCGAGCCACAGCAACGGGAGCAGAGGCGCCAGCCAGAAGAAGCGCCCGCCGACGGTACGGGCGGCGTGGTGGATCAGGCGCGCCTGATCTCGGATCCGGCCCTTCATGCTTCCGCCCCCGCCTTCCCGACGAGCCACAGGTAACCGTCCTGCAGTGAGGGCGGGTCCGCGGTCGCCTCGGGGTGCGGCTTCTCGCTGCACAGGATGCGCGTCATCGACGCCCCGCTTGCCTGCGGCACCTCGTCGACGATCTGGGCATCCTCGGGGAGGGACTCCTCTTCGCCGGGCAACAGGAACGCGATCCAGGCACGGCCCTCGGCGATCCGCGACAGGTCGGCCGGTGGGCCGTCGAAGACCATCCGTCCGCCGGCCATCACGATCACGCGTTCGCAGGCGACCTCGACGTCCTCGACGACGTGGGTCGAGAACAGCACGATGCGCCCCTCGGCCAGCCGCGAGAGCAGGTTGCGGAAGCGGATGCGCTCGCGCGGGTCGAGGCCGACCGTCGGCTCGTCGACGATGATCACGGGCGGCAGTCGCAGCAGCGTTCGCGCCACCGCCACCCGTTGTCGCATCCCGCCGGAGTAGCCGCCGATCTTCTCGTTCGCGCGCTCGCCGAGCCCGACTTCGGTGAGCAACCGCTCGATGCGATCGTTGCGCCGCTCGGCCGGCAGCCCGTAGAGCAGCGCGTAGTACTCGAGGTACTCGCGGGCGGTCAGGTCGGTCGGCAGGCCGAAGTCCTGCGGCAGGTAGCCGATGTAGCGCGCGAGATATCTGCGCAGCTTCTCCAGTCGTACGCCGCCGAGGCGGATCGTGCCGACGGTCGGGTCGAGGATGCCGGCGAGGTTGCGCAGCATCGTCGTCTTGCCCGCCCCGTTGGGGCCGAGGATGCCGACCATCCCGCCGGCCGCCTCGAAGCTCACGTCGGAGACGGCACGCACCTCGCCTCTGGGCAGGTCGCGGCCGAAGGCCCAACGGCTAAAGCTTCTCCACAAGCCACGCGTCCGTTTCAACCTGCCGGTCGGCGGCTTGGGCTCGATCTGTCCGGCGGCCAGCTTCTTCGCGGTGTTACGACCGGCCTGGATCAGGCCGATGAAGAACGCCAGGATGTAGGGCATCGCCGCGTGCATGCGGATCGTGGACTCGGAGAAACGCGGACCGAAGTGGAAGACCCAGCTCGCGGTCGCGAGCGCGACCCACGGCGCCGCGAAGGCCAGCCACCCCTCGACCCCTCCGGGAAGGACCTTGCCCCACTCGTCGGCGAGACCGCGCGCGCGGCGCGCCTCCAGCAGCAGGCGCGACGCCAGCCACGCGGCGACGAACATCGCGACGACGCGCCAGCCGACGGAGTTGAGCTCGACCGCGAGGTACGACACGGCCGCCAGCACCAGGACGTAGGAGACCAGCGCCGCGCGCGCCCGAGACGGGTCGAACACCTGGCCGCCGAGGCGGCGCACGTGATGCGCGAACGTCGTGGGCGACCACCATGCGCGACGCACGGGCCCCGGGCGGTCGTAGATCTTGTACAGCGAGGTCACGCGGAGCAGCGGCGGAGCGTTCTCTTCCCGGTGCGGCTCGGGACGCTCCGGGCGGCGGAAGATCCACACCGCGATCCCCAGCAACAACGCGGCGACGAGCAGCGTCGTGATCACCTGCCAGGTCAACGAGTTGATCTGCTCGGTGACGATCAGCGGGGTCATGACCGCGGCCGTCGCTCCGGCCCAGGCGATCACGATCCACGGACCGAGCTTGCCGAACAGCCGGTCGAGCCGGTGCAGGAACACGAAGCCGACCGGGATCACGAGCAACGTCAAGAGGGTCGAGGTGATCAGACCGCCCATCACGATCGTGGCGAACGGCGGCCAGATCTCGTTCTCGCGCCCGGTCACCAGCGCCAGCGGCCACAGCCCGGCGACCGTCGTCGTCGCCGTCATCAGCACGGGGCGGGCGCGCTCGCGCACGGCGGCGAGCGCGGCGGCCCCGGGCGGCATGCCGCCCTGCCAGGCGCGCGTTTGCATCCGGTCGACGAGCAGGATCGCCGGGTTGACGGTCAGCCCGATCAGCGCCAGCGCGCCGACCAGCGCCATCATGTCGGCCGGCATGCCGGCGAGGAACAGCGCCCAGGTGGCGCCGAGGATCGTCAGAGGTAATGCCAGCAGCACGAGCAACGGCAGCGTCATCGATTCGAAGGTCACGGCCAACACCGCGTACAAGAGCAACAGCACCGGAACGAGCAACGTCTTGAACCAGTCGAAGGAGTCGCCCGCTTCGGGCGCCTCGATGGTGTAGCCGGCGGGCCGGTGGACGCCCTGGATCGCCTGTCTGAGCTGCTCGTCGAGGTTCTTGCGCGCCGGCCCCGTCTTGGGAGCGTCGTCCGAGAGGCGGTAGTCCACGCTGATCTCGCGGCGCCCGTTGTGGTGGATGATCGCCTGCGTCGCGGGCATGCGGCGCACGCTGGACAACGCGGACAGCGGCAGCACACCGGCGGGCGTCGCCAGCCTGAGCTCCGACAGCTCCTGTTGCGCGCGCTTTTCGCCCTCGATGCGCCGCACCGTCATCGGGATCTCGCGGCCGTCGTGGGTCGTGAAGCCGATCCCCAGCGGGACACCCTCGCGTCTCAGGATGTTCAGTGCCGGGAGCACCTGATCCGGCAACAGACCGAATGCGTGCATGGCCTGAAGATCCGGGGACACGCGCAGCTCGGGCTGGCCTGGACTGCCCTCCAGGACCGTCTCGCCTACCTCGGGGATCGACTGCAGCTGTCCCTGGATCTCGATGGCGAGCCGGTTGAGCTGGGCCGAGTCGGGTCCCGAAAGCACGACCGACGCGGGGCCCTGGCCTAGGACGGACGCCAGGTCGTTCCCGCCGCCACCGCCGCCTCCGCCACCGCCGCCGAAGCCGGTGTTCGTCGTGCCGATCTCGAGACCGCTGATCTCTCTCGCCGCGCCGCGCACGACCTCGCGTACGCGTGTCGCGTTCAGCTCCTCCGGCCGCTCGCGCTCGGACGGCAGGTGCACGGTCAAGGCGCCCCCGTCCTCGCGGATCACGGCCTCGACGATCTCGACGCCCTCGAGCTCCATGGCCGCGGTTTCGAGCCGCTCGAACGAGGACGACGCCGTGTCCAGCGAGCTGCTGTTCTCCAGCGTGACGTTGAAACGAAGCTGCTTCGCCTCGGGCGGCTCCTGCGTCGCGGCGCTGACGATCACCTGGGGGAGCGCGAAGATCACGGTGCCGACCACCGCGGCGACGACCAGGGCGACCCAGGCGCCGGGTCGTCGCAGGGCGACGACCAGTCCCGCCGAGAACAGCGCACGCGGTCGATCGGGAGCGAGCAAGCCGGCCTGGTGCTCGCGCTGCCGCCTGCGCTTGAGGATCCGCCGGATGGCGGCCGGAGCCGCCAACCTGCGCGCGAGCAACGGGACGAGCCCGATCGCGACGATCACGGAGGCGAGCACCGGGAGGATGATGGCGAGCGCCATCACCACGAGGATCTCCCGAATGATCGTCTGCTCGAAGTCGATGAACGCGACGGGCACGAAGACCACGGCGTTGGTCACGCTGGCGGCGAGGATCGCACGTACCGTACGACGCACCCCGTCGACCGCGGCGGTGTCCGGGTCGGCACCCTGCTCCAGCCGCCGCTGGACCGCCTCGTAGACCACGATGCTGTTGTCGACCAGCATCCCGATCCCGACGGCGAGCCCGAACAACGTGATCAGGTTGATCGACTGCCCGGCCAGGAACAGCAGCGACAACGCGGCCAACAGGCTGCCGGGCACCGCCACGGCAACCACACCGACGGCGCGCCACTGGCGCAGGAACAGGTACAGCACGGCGAGTGCGATGAAGAACCCCGACACCGCGAGCGTCTTCAACCGGTCGAGTTGCTCCTCGACGGTTTCCGCCGCATCGAAGTTCACGACGAAGTCGATGCCGTAAACCGCGAACTCCTCACGCAGCTCGTCCATCTTCTCGCGCAGGTTGTGACCCAGCCGAATCAGGTTGGCACCGTCGTCCTGGAACAGGATCATGCCGACCGTGGGTTGACCGTTGACACGGAATCGCATGAATTCCTGCCCCGTCCCGTAGTCGATCTCGGCCACGTGGCGCAACAACACCGGACGGGTGGAGTCGACGCGCAGGTTGGCCAGAGAAACGAGACCCTCGGGGCGGCCGTCAAGCACGATCGCCGTGCGCCCCGCTTCGTCCTCGGTGCCGCCGAGGTAGTCGAGTCGCCTCACCGCACGGGCCAGCGCGGCGGTCACCTGCTGGGGGAACACGCCGGCCGATGCGCAACGGTCGGGGTCGATCTCCACCGTGACCTCGCGCGGCTGCCCGCCCGCGGTCAACACCTGCGAGACGTCGGGCACCGCGAGCAGCCGTGGCTCGATGCGCTCCTCGACGAAGTCGAGCAGCGCGTTGCGGTCGTCCATCCCGGTGATCTGGGCGACCATCACGAAGCGGCTGACCGCGGAGAGGTCCTGCGACTGGATGTCGATCGACGAGCCGCGCGGCTGGTTGCGCACCAGCTCGGAGCCGACGCGCCGCAGCTCGAGCTCGCGCACCTTCAGGTCCACGTGCGAGGCGAAGCGGATTCCCATCGTGCCGCTGGAGTCGTTGATCTGGGCCCACGTCTCGTCCACGTCGGCCAGCTCGGAGACACGCGCCTCCAGCGGCAACAACATCTCGCGCTCGACCACGGCGGGCTCGCTGCCCGGGCGGCTGAACTGGATGAACAGCTCGTTGCCCGCGACCGGCGGCATCAGCTCGACCGGGATCCGCAGCCAGGCGATCACGCCGAGCATGAGCACGGCGAGGAAGAACATCGCCGTGGCCACGGGCCGCCGCACCGGTAAGCTGAGGACGTTCATGCGCGGCTCCGTCGAAGACGCAACCGGTCGAGCAGCGAATAGACACAGGGAATCACGAGTAGGCAGCCGGCCGTGGAGGCGATGATGCCGCCGATGATCGTGAGCGCCAGTGGGCTGCGCAGCCTGGCGGCCTCGCCCGCGCCGATCGCCAGCGGTGCCAGGGCGAGCACGGTCGTCGCCGTGGTCATCATGATCGGCCGGAATCGCAGCGACGCGGCGCGTGCCAGCGCGCGGCGCTTGTCGAGGCCCTCGGCGATCAACTGGCGGGCGCGATCGACGTAGAGGATCGCGTCGTTGACCGCCACGCCGGAGAGCACGATCATCCCCAGCATTTCCATCACGCCGATCGGCCTCCCGACAGGGATGAGGATCGCCGCGACACCGACCAGGGCGAGGGGGATCGCGATCGCGATCGTCAAGGGGTGGATCAGCGACTCGAACGTTCCGGCGAGCACCATGAACACGAGCATCAACGCGAGCAACGCGGCGAAGCGTAGCTCCCGGAACGTCTGCGTGCGCTCCTCCTCCTCGCCGGCGACACGGGCGACGAGTCCTGGCGGCAGCTCGGCGGCCTCCAGCCCGGCCGCCGCGGCGGCCTGCGCCGCGGGGTAATCCGCCCCGTCGGCAACGCGGGCCGTCACCCGCGCGACACGCCGCTGGTCGCGGCGGAAGATCTCCCGTGCGCCGCTCTGCGGCTCGAGCGTCGCGACATCACCGACCACGACCCGCGCGCCGGAGGGCGTCGTCAGCGGGACGTGCAGCAGCTCGTCGCGGCGCATGCGCGGCGTGCGCATCACGACGTCCCGCTCCTCGTCCCCCATCGTGACGACGGTCGTCTGCTTGCCGTCGAGCGATGCCTGCAACGCGGTCGCCACGAGGTCCAGGTCCACTCCGAGCCCGTCGGCCAGCGTGCGATCGAGGCGGATGCGCAACTCCGGCGGGCCGCCCTCGAACGACGAACGGACGTTCCACAACGCGGACTGCGCGGCCATGCTGTCGCGGACGCGCTCGGCGCCGAGGCGCAGCTCCTCGAGCGATTGGCCGGAGATCTCCACCAGGATCGGCGGACCCGCAGTACCCAGCGCGCGCGACAGCGCGGAGGCGCCGACTTCCCACGAAGCCTCGACGCGGTCGAGCGCCGCGACGGCCGGCGCGGCCGCCGCGACGACCTGGCTGCCGCTGGGACCGCCGGCGCGGAGCCGCACCGAGATGCGTGCCGTGTTCTCCTCGGTCTGTTCCTCACGGATCAGGCGGTCGTCCTCGGGCAGCCTTCCGACCTCGGAGAGGATCGCCACGAGATCCTCGCCCGTGGCCTCGCGCAGGATCCGTTCGACGCCGTCCACGACCTGCTCCGTCGCCTCGACGCGTGTTCCGGGCGGCGCGGTCAACCGCACCGAGAACTGGCGCGGGTCGGACGGCGGCAACAACTCCGAGCCCAGCCGGGTCAGACCCCAGATCCCGCCCGCGGCGAGCACGACGCCGATGAAGACGACGGCGAGTGGCTGGCCGAGCAACGCGTAGACGACGCCTTCGGTGCGACCCTTGCCGGGATCGACGGCGGGCGGTGACGTCCGTGGCAACAGCCACCCGGCCAGCGCGGGAATGACGAACACCGCCACGACGAGCGAGACGAGCAGCGAGACGACCACGCCGAAGGAGAGTCCGCTGATCAAACGCGCGGCGAGACCGCGCACAAACACGATCGGTAGAAACACCGCGCAGGTGGTCAGGGTGCTCGCCACGATCGCCCCGGCGACATCGGCGGTGCCGCGCGCCGCCGAGTCCTCGAGAGATTCCTTGCCGGCGAGCCGGCGGAAGATCGCCTCGACCACGACGATCGCGTTGTCGACGAGCATCCCGGCGCCGAGCGCCAGGCCGCCGAGCGTCATGATGTTCAGGCTCTGCCCGGCGAAGTGCATGAGGAACAGCGTCCCGAGCAGCGAAACGGGCACCGCGGTCGCGACGATCACGGTCGGTCCGAGCGAGCGCAGGAACAGCGCCAACACGAGCACGGCCAGCGCGACACCGATCAGCGCCGCCTGCTCGACGTCGCCGATGGCGTCCTGAACCAGTGCCGCCTCGTCGGCGACGATGATGAAACTCACCCCCGGGAGGTCGCGCTCGATCTCCTCGAGCGCCTCGCGCACCGTGCTCGACACCTCGACCGTGTTGGCGCCGGCCTCCTTGTAGATCGCGATGCCGACGCCCTCGACGCCGTCGACCCGGACGAGGTGCGTGATCTCCACGTCGGCGAATTCGACCCGGGCGACGTCGCTGACGTGCACGGGGATCGGCCGGTCGTCGGCACCCGGGGTGTAGCGGATGACGACGCGCTCGATGTCCTCCAGCTTGCGATAGCGAGCCATCCCCCGAACCAGGAAGACACGGCTACCTTCTTCGAGGGTGCCCGCGTTGATGTCGACGTTGGCGTCTCGCAAACGAGCCTGCAGCTCGGCCAGCGTGACGCCGAGCGCGTCCATCTTGTAGCGATCGACGAGGACACGGATCTCCTTGTCACGCCCACCGGTGACACGCGCCTCGGCAACGCCTTCCAATCGCTCGAGCGCGATCGCCACCTGCCGCCGTGCGGCACGACGGAGCTCCGACAGATCGGGCCCTTTCTCGTCGGCAGTCAAGCCGAGCGTGATGACCGGCGCCTGCCGCGGGTCGAACCGCCGGACCAGCACCTCGTCGACGTCGGGATCGGAGCGGATCGGGCCGACGGCCTTCTCGACCTCGACCAGCGCGAAGTCCATGTCGGCATCCCAGTCGAAGATCACGGTGCCGATGATGCGTCCGGTTCTCGCGACCTGATCGATGCGCTTGATCCCGCGCACGGCGAACAGGCGCTGCTCGACCTGCTCGCCGTAGAGCCGCTCCATCTCGGACGGCGGGCGGTCGCCGGAGCGGATCGAGACGACGATCGTCGGGCTCTGGATGTCGGGGAGCAGGTCGAGCGGCAGGTCGTTCCAGGCGGTGTAGCCGAGGATCACCAGCGCCGCGGCGACCACGCTGACCGCGACGGGACGCCGGACCGCAAGGCGCGCGAGCGCCTCCATCGTCAGGCGCCCGAGACGCGGACGCGTTGATCGTCTTGCAGCGTCTCGATGCCGCGAACGACGACGCGCTCGCCGGGCTGGACACCCTGCCGGATCTCGACGACGTCGTCGTCGCCGAGCCCGAGCGCGACGTCACGCCGCGTGACCTTCTGGCCCTCGAGCACGAAGACCACCTTGCGGCCGCCGCGTTCGGTCACCGCCTCGCGAGGGACGACGGGGACATCGGTGCGACGCTCGGAGATGATCGTGACCTCGACGAACATGCCGGGGCGCAGCTCACCGCCCGGGTTCTCGACGGCGACCTCCGCGCGCAATGTGCGGGTCATCGGGTCGAGCGACGGCGCCAACCGGATGACGGTGCCTTCGAAACGGGTGTCGCCCCAGGCGGAGTGGCGCACACGCGCCTCCAGCCGCTCGCGCACCTTGGCCAGGTCCTGGCCGATCAGGTCGACATCGGCCACGAGCGAGCGCGTCGGTGCGACCTGCGCCAGCTCGGCACCCTGAACGACCAGCTGGCCGTCGGCGAGCGGGCGGTTCTGCTCGTCGCGTGCCAGTCGCAGCACCACTCCGGAGATCGGCGTGACCAGCCGGGAACGATTTTGCGTCAGCTGACTGCGTTCCCACTCGAGCTGGGCGTCCGCGAGCGCCGTCTCGAACGGTCGCAACGCTTCGGCGCTGATCAGGCCTTCGTCGAAGAGGGCTTTCTTGGTTTCGTAGTCCCGCCGCGCGGCCGCGAGACGTTGTTGGCGCGCGTCGGCGGCCGCGGCGAGACGGACCTCCTCACCGGTGATCTCGGCGAGCAGCTGGCCGGCTTCGACGGAATCGCCCTCGGCCAGCCGGCGGCCATTCGCGGCGCGCGCCACGCGCAGGGCGCCGGCGGTATCCGCGCGCAACGAGATCGTCTCCGGCGTGCGCAGCGTTCCGGTCGCGATAACGCGGTCTTCGACGTCGCCCGTCTCGACCTCGCGCACCGTGACGGGGACGCGGAACTCGACTTCCTGTCTGTCGGGTGGCGGGGCACAGGCCAGGACGGTCAGAACCAGCCCAGCGGCGACAAGTCGACTTGCTGTCTTCATGGTGCCTTGGCCACCTGGTCGCCGGAGCGCCGCTCGGGCGTCCAGCGAATCGCGTCGGCGAGGACGTAGTTGCCCGCCGTCTCGTTGGAAACGATCACCCGGACGGTGCCGCCGGCGATGTCGAACATGCCCAGCGAGTTCCAGCCCGAGTCGTGGTTCTCCGCGTCGAAATCGATTTCCTGTGTTCCCGTGCCGTCGTCGATCACGAGCTTCCAGGCCCCACGGTCGCGACGCTGGGACATGAGACCGGATCGCTGCTCCGCGGGCAAGTGAAAACTGAGCTCCCAGCGCCCGGCCCGCGGGATCTCGGCGGCGAACACGGCGCGCTTGTCGCCCTTGCCCCGCTTCACGACCGCGGTGGTGCGGCGGTACTTGCCGAACGCATCCGGGTGTACGTAGCGCGACCAGTCGGCGCGTGCCGAGGCACCGTCGAGCGCCGGCAGCCCGGCGTCCAGGTCCTCTTCGTCCCTGGCCCCGGTGGCACGGAACCCCTTGCCGGCGTCGTCGACCTCGACCGAGAAACCGTCGTCGAGGTCGTCGACCACCAACGACCCGTCGCCCGCGGCGTCGAGCTCGATCTCGCGGACGCCGTTGAACGGCTCCTCGTCGCGCAACCGGTCCGCGTCGAATGCGGGCACGGTCAGGTTGAACGGCTTGCGATTTAGCGCGAGGTAAGGCCACACGCGGAGCCACTCGATCGGGTCCGAGAGCACCAGGCCATACTCGACGGCGCTGTTGCCCGGAATCGTGATCGGCTCGGTTCGCTGGCGCCCCCGGGCACCTTCCTTGGTGCGGTACTCGAGCCGCACCAGACCGGCCGGCGGTTCGCCGTTGCGTAGGGTCACCAGCAGCTGGTAACGCGGGGCGCCGGTGTCGTCGTCGGTCAGGCGGTAGTAACGGATGTCCTCGGCCCAGAAGCCCGGCAGCTCGGTCTGATCGATCCACACCTCGAGCCAGGTGGAGAGATCTTCACCGACATCGTTGCCGGCGAGCAGGATGTCCTGTCGCGTATACACCGAACCCGAACGTCGTTCGCGCAACGCGGCCAGGAAACGGCCGGCCTGCTTCTTACCCATCCCATCAAGCATGGACTGGGCCATCGCGCCGCCCTTGAGCGCGAGAATGTTCAGCGTTTCTTGCGGATCCTCGCGCGGGTCGATTTCACTCAGCTTGACGCGCGACATCGTGTCCCAGACCTGGTTGGTCGACGCGATGCGGTCGATGAGCACATCGGCATAGGAATCCGAGATGCGGTTGCGGTTCTGCATCGCCTGTCCAGCCTCGGCAAACTCCTGCCCGAAGTTGCCCTTGAAGAGGTGGACCGAGAAGAAGCCCTTTTTCTCCGCGACCGTCTGGCTGGTCAGCTGCTCCAGGACGTAATCCATCGGCACCGCCTCCGGGCCTTGGCCGCTCGTCTGGTAGCCCAGGAAACTGCGCGCTGCCGCGGTGAACACGTTGCCGCCGTTGAAGTCGTTCTCGAAGAAAGCCTCGACGAGCTGACGTTTTGCGCGCGGGACCCCGCCCTCGCGGTCCGCCGCATTGGGGTTGAAGCGAGTCCAACCCTCGAACCATGCCGTGGGAAACGTGTTCTCCCGGGTCAGGATCATCGCGGGCTGGGTCAATGTGGTGTCCATGCGCCAGCCGCCGCCGTAACCGCGCAAAGCCATCGGGATCTCGACCAACGTGACCGCGTCGTAGGGGTAGGTCAGTCCGGCGGCAGCCGCGTCGGCGAGGCGATCAGTGAGCGACTGGCGGATCTCGTCGGCGGCCTCGGCGAAGAACTCGACGCTGCTCGTGTGATCGGGATGCAGCAAGGCCTCGACGGTCACGCCCTCGACCTCCGCGGCGATGCTGTCGAAACGACTGGCGATCAGGCAGACCTCGGGCAACGGCGCGTCGGGGGCGTAACGGTAGCGCACACGATCGCCCTCGCGGCCCGCCTCTTCACGACGTCCCGGACCGGCAGCCAGCCAGTCGGCGGGCATCTCGAAGGTCAGGTCGATCGTGTAGTAGTCGATGGGGTTCCGGTCGCCGCCGCGGTCGTACTCGGGTCCGGTTGCCGGCAACCAGCGAACACCGGGCATCAGCGCGACGTAACGTTTGTCCCAGATCATCGGATCGTAGCCCAGGAAGATGATCTGTGCCTCGGACGCCTTCTGCATCCAAACGTTCTGGGCCTCATCGATGTAGGAGAACCACTGGTTCGGTTCTCCCTCGGCCTCGAGCGTCAGGACGGACGTATCCCCCGACCCGAGAGGGGCCGGCAACTCGATCTCGAGCAGGCCGTCTCGATGGGTATAGCTCAGGGAGCCTCCGGACGAGCCGATCTCGATGACGCTCATTCCCGGGTTGAAGGCGAACAGCGCCTTGCTCGGTCGCGCGTCGTTCCCGGCCAGTTCCAGCTCGAGATCGAGCGCGAGGTTGCGACCCGGCTCGATATCGACATCGCCTCGAATTGCCTGTAGATCCGGCACGGCGGCTCCCAGGCGCCCGCGATGGATCTCGGCCCAGGCCCGTTGCTGATCGACGTTGCTCCTGATGTGGTACGCGATCGAGGCGGTCAGACCGAAACCGACGGCGAGCAGCACCGCTGCCACCCCAGCGCGCTTGACGCGCGAACCGCCGTCCCTGCGCGGGTGCAGGACGATGGCGAAACCGATCAGCCCGAGCCCCATGAGCGTGTAACCGATGCGCTGGATCAGGCCGACGCCGTTGATCACCTCGGGGAGTAGATCGCTCGGAAACAGCGCCGTGTTGTTGCCCAGCGAGTCGAGGGCGGGCACGCTCCAGTACGGCACGAAGAAGTAGCCGATGAAGCTTCCGACGATGAACACGATCGACGCCAGGAACGCCAGCATGCGGTGACGCACCAGCAGTGTCGCGAGAAAGACCACCCCGATCAGGTAGATGAACGCCGGGATCGTGAAGAAGAAGAGCATCGTGACGACGGACAGTCCGTGGATCGGCACGCTCATCAACCAAGCGACGAGCGCGATGACCCCGACGGTGATCGCGAGCGGCACCCAGACGGCGAGCGAGAGCCCCAGGGCTCGCCCGGCAATCAACTCGATGTTGGACACCGGCCGCGCATCGAGCACCTCGACGACGCGCTCGCGCACGTCCCGCGAGCGGACCTCGAATGCGAGGAAGATCAGCCCGACATAGAAGATCAGGACGAAGGCGCCGGCGGCGTTGGCCAGGAAGAAGCGCGGATTGATCGTGGCGGCGGAGGCGGAGCCCGACGAGAAGAACTTGTAGATGAACATGAACTGGGTGAACTGGAACGCGGCGAGCAGCAGACCGAGGATCACGAACAGCCAGTAGCGCACGAGGCGTCGCGTCAGCCGGGCTTCGGCACGGGCGAGGCCCCAGATCATTCCGAGGCGCATCATGACGTCTCCTCCCCGCCCAGATTGCGGGAGATCGCGGCGTCGGCCCTCCCGCGCGCGGCCATGAACGCCAGGTAGGCCTCCTCGAGCGTCGGCTTGTCGACCTCGCTCGCGCCGGCAGGCAGGGTCCCCGTCGTGGCCACGGCGCGCATGCGGATCTTGCCTTCGACGCGCGTGGTGGCCACGATCTCGTAGCCGCCACCCGCCGGATTCGTGCCGGGCTCCAGGTCGACCTCGAAGACACGACCGCGCGCCTGCTCGGTGAGGTCGGCCGGGCTGCCGCGGAACTCGATCTTGCCCGCATCAATAATCGCCAGATCGCTGCAGCTCGACCCGAGATCCGAAACGATGTGCGTGGACAGCACGATCGTGCGGTCCTGCGACAGATCGGCCATCACCTTGCGAAAGCGCAGACGCTCTTCCGGGTCGAGCCCGACCGTCGGCTCGTCGACGACGATGATCTTCGGATCGTGGATCAGCGCCTGGGCCACACCGAGCCGGCGCAGCATTCCGCCCGAGAGTTTCTTGACCTTGCGATCGGAGACCTTGGCCAGGCCGACCTCCTCGAGCACCCGTCCGATGCGCTCGTGACGCTCGCCGCGTGACGTGATTCCGGCCAGCAGCGCCAGCGTGTCGAGCGCTTCCTCGACGCGTTGCAGGCGCCAGGCGCCGAACTCCTGCGGCAAGTAACCGAGGGAGGCGCGTACCGCATCGCGCTCTGCGACGACATCGTAGCCGTCGACGCGTACTTGGCCCGCGGTCGGGACGAGCAACGTGCACAGGATGCGCATCAGCGTGCTCTTGCCCGCGCCGTTGGGGCCCAGCAGCCCGAACAGGCCGGTCCCGAAGGACAGATCGACGCCATCGAGCGCGACGGTGCCTCCTTTGTAGACATGCCGTAGCCCGCTGATCTCGATCCGACCCTCGCGAGTGGATTGCGGATTCTGCGCTGCGGCTTCCATGACGCCCCTCCTCCGGACCCGTCCGGATGCTGTCCTGCCAACATCACTATACGAGCCGGCCGCGCTTTTCCTCGGTGCCCGGAGGCCTGCGGCAGCCCTGGAGCGCCGAACGGTCCGGCGGGCCTGTTGGGTGGCCTTCACCCCACCACCGAATGGTAGATACGACGCCGGAAACCCCTGGGTTTTGGGGCGACCGCTATAATCCTCGCCATGGTCAAGACGGTGTATCTGGCGAAGCCGCGGGGGTTCTGTGCGGGAGTCGTGATGGCGATCGAGGCCGTCGAGAAGGCTGCCGAGCGGATGCGCGGCGGCGGCCAGGGCGACCTCGCCGTGTACCACGCGATCGTGCACAACGACACGGTCGTCCGGCGGCTCGAAGAAGGCCACGGCGTCCATTTCGTCGAGGATCTCGACGAGATGAAGGTCCTGGAAGAACGCGCCAGGGCGGAGGGCGGGAGCCTCGCCGACACCGTCGTGTTCTCGGCCCACGGGGTCAGCCCGGCGGTACGCGAGCGCGCCGACGCACTGCGGCTGCACACCATCGACGCCACCTGCCCGCTCGTCACCAAGGTGCACAGCGAGGCCAAGAAATACGCGCGACTGGGCTACCACATCCTGTTGATCGGCGATTCGACACACCACCAGGAAGTCGTCGGCACTTACGGCGAGGCACCGGAGAGCACCACCGTCGTCAGCGTGGTCGGCAACCGCAAGCACGATCCGGAGTTGGCCAGCCCCGACACGGTCAAAGTACCGGACCCCGACAAGGTGGTGGTGTTGACCCAGACGACGCTGTCCGTTGACGACACGGCGAAGACCGTGGAGATCCTGCGCAGGCGTTTTCCGCGGCTGGTGGTCCCGTCGCGAGACGACCTGTGTTACGCCACCAAGAACCGCCAGGACGCAGTCAAGGAGATCGCGCCACACGTCGACCTGTTCCTGGTAGTCACCAGCGACTACTCCAGCAACGGGATGCGTCTGCTGGAACTGGCCGACGAGCTGACCGGCAACGCCAAACGTATCGAGGGCGTCGCGGACATCGACGACGCCTGGCTCGAAGGCGTCCACTCCGTCGGCATCACCTCCGCGGCGTCGACCCCCGACGACTTGGTCCAAGAGATGCTCGTCTACTTCCGCGAACGCAACGCGGACCTCGAGGTCGTCGAGGAGGGCGAGTGGGAGGACATCACCTTCCGCGAGCCCAAACGAGTGGCCCCGAGTTCGATTTGACGGTGATCGGCCGGGTCAGAAGCTCGCGCCGCAGCGCTCGATGAGGAAGGCGTACTCCAGGGCCATCTCGCGGATCCAGTCGTAGCGGCCCGAGGGGCCGCCGTGACCGGCGCCGAGGTCGGTCTTGAGTAAGAACACGCCGTCGCCCGTATGGTGCTCGCGAATCCGGGCGACCCACTTGGCCGGCTCCCAATAAGCGACGCGCGGATCGGTGAGAGCGCCCGTGACGAACAGGTTCGGGTACGCCTGCGCTTCGATGTTTTCGTAGGGCGAGTACGCCAGCAACCGCTCAAACACGTCGGGCTCGCTCGGGTTGCCCCATTCGTCGTACTCGATGACCGTGAGCGGGAGCGTGGGGTCGAGCATCGTGTTGATGACGTCGACGAACGGCACCTTGGCGACCGCGGCGCGGAACAGTTCGGGCCGCATGTTGACCACGGCACCGACGAGCAGACCGCCTGCGCTGCCGCCGCGGATCGCGAGGCGTCCCGGCGACGTGTAGCCCGCATCGATCAGGTGCTCGGCGCAGGCGATGAAGTCGGTGAAGGTGTTGGTCTTGTGCTCCAGCTTCCCCGCGTCGTACCACGGCCGCCCCAGATCGCCACCGCCGCGCACGTGGGCGATGGCGAACACGAAGCCGCGGTCGATCAGGCTGAGACGCAGTGACTGGAAACTCGGGTCGGTGTGGGTCGAGCCATAGGAACCGTAACCGTAGAGCAACAGCGGGTTGTCGCCGTCGAGCTCGAGCCCGCGGCGGTGAACGAGCGAGATCGGGACGCGTTCTCCGTCGGTTGCGATTGCCGTGACGCGCTCGGTCACGTACTCGCCGGGGTCGTAGCCGCCGAGCACCTCCTCGACCTTGAGCACTGCGCGAGCGCGTGCTTGCATGTCGTAATCGATCGTCGTCTCCGGCGTGCACAGCGACTGGTAGACGAAACGAACCGTGCCGGTGTCGTACTCCGGGTTGACGGTCGGCGTCACGGTGTAGGCCGGTTCGTCGAACCGGACCTCGTGCGGCTCGTATCCGGGCATTGCCAGCACGCGCAGCCGACCCACACCCTCGCAACGTTCGACGACGACGATGTGGTCGCGGAACGGTTCGACCTCTTCGAGCTGGACTTCGGGACGGTGCGGTAGCACCTCGCGCCAGTTCGCACGGCGCGGAGCGGACAGCGGGGCTTCGAGCAAACGGAAGTTGACCGCCTCCTCGTTGGTATGGACGAGGAACCGGTCGCCCCAGTGGTCGACCGCATACTCGACGCCCTTCCTGCGAGGCTCGAACAGACGGAAATCGCCCGTCGGGTCGTCGGCCGCGAGGTAATGCACCTCGTTGGTGTCGTTGCTGCCGAGGTGCAGGATCAGGTAGCGACCCGAGCGCGTCCTGTGGATGCCGAGGAAGAACGACTCGTCCGGTTCCTCGAAGACGACGGGATCCTCCGTCGCAGCGCCGAGCTCGTGACGGTGCAGCCGGTACGGGCGATGGGTCTTGTCCAGCGTGGTGTAGAACAGCGTGCGGTTGTCCGAAGCCCACTCCACACCGGCGTAGGCCCCGTGAATCGTGTCCGGCAGGTCCTCACCGCTGATCAGGTCGCGCACGCGGATCGTGTAGGTCTCGCCGCCGTCGGTGTCGGCCGCCCAGGCCACCAGGCGGTGATCGGGGCTGATGCAAACGGCGCCGAGTCGATAGTAGTCGTGCCCCTCCGCCTCCCGGTTGACGTCGAGGTAGACCTGTTCTGTGCCCCTCTCGTCCTCGCGACGGCAAAAGATGCGGTACTGCTTCCCCTTCTCGGTGCGGCTGTAATACAGGAACGACCCCCAACGTGCCGGCGGCGTATCGTCGTCCTCCTTGATCCTGGCGACCATCTCGTCGAACAACATCTCGACGCGTGGCCGGAGCGGCGCCATGACCGCGTCGGTGTAGGCGTTCTCCGCCTTCAGGTGAGCGAGGACGGCTTCGTCCTTGCGCGTGTCGTCGCGCATCCAGTGATACGGGTCGGCGATCTGCTTCCCGTGGTGACGGGTGACGTGGGACACGCGCTCGGCGACGGGCGGGCGGTGTGTCAGGTCGAGTCGATCGGTCGCGCTCATGGAGGCGACATTATGACGACGTCACCGCAGCAGGTCGAGCAGCTCCTCGCGGCCGATCCCGGTCGCGCCCGCGCCCTCGGCGAGCGCCGCCTGCGCCAGCTCGCGCTTGCTCTGTTGCAGCGTGAGGATGCGCTCCTCGACGGTATCGGCAGCAACGAGCCGGTAGACCATCACGGGGCGGTCCTGGCCGATGCGGTGCGCGCGGTCGGCGGCCTGGTCCTCGACCGCGGGGTTCCACCACGGGTCGAGCAGGAACACGTGGTCCGCGGCGGTCAGGTTCAGCCCGGTGCCGCCGGCCTTCAGCGAGATCAGCAAAACCGGCGGGCCATCCGTGCGCTGGAAATGTTCGACGACCGCACGGCGATCCCGCGTGGCGCCGTCGAGCCGTGTGAACGGGATCCCGGCGGATTCGAGCGCCGGCTCGCAGCGATCGAGCAGCGACGTCCACTGGGAGAAGACCAGCGCCTTGTGACCCTCGGCGACGACGCTGTCGAGTGTCTCCAGCAACAGCGTGACCTTCGACGAGGTCTCGGCGCGCTGACCCGGAACCAGACCGCTGTGGCAAGCGGCCTGGCGGAGGCGCAACAACGCTTCGAGCGCGGCCATCACGCCGGAGCCGGCCTCGAGCTGCTTCACGACGTTTTCCAGCGTTGCGGCGCGCACTCCGTCGTAAACCGCGCGCTCCTCAGGGTCAAGCTCGCAACGCAACACGCCTTCGGTGCGCGGCGGGAGCTCCGGCGCGACCTCACCCTTAAGCCGACGCAACAGGAATGGCCGGATGCGCTTGCGCAGGCGTGCCGCTGCTTCCGCATCGCCTCCGGCGATGGGCGACGCGTAGCGCTCCTGGAAGTCGGAGCGCCCGCCGAGCAGACCGCGGTTGATGAAGTGGAACTGGCTCCACAGCTCGTCGAGCCGGTTCTCCACGGGCGTGCCGGTGAGCGCGATCCGGAAGCCGGCGTCGAGCGCGTAGGCCGCGGCGGCGACCTGGCTGTCGGGGTTCTTGATCGCCTGCGCCTCGTCGAGGACGACCGTGTCCCAGTGGCGCGACGCGAGCCGGCCGGAGTCGAGCCGCAGCAACGCGTACGTGGTCAGGGTCAGGTCGGCGTCGTTGAGCTCGCGTTTCGGACCGTGATAGACGTTCACCGACAGCGCCGGACGAAAACGACTTGCCTCGGAGCTCCAGTTGTGCAGGACGCTCGTCGGTGCAACGACGAGCGTCCTGCCGCGAACGGCACACAGCGCCTGCAGCGTCTTCCCCAGCCCCATGTCGTCGGCCAGCAGCGCGCCGAGACCCGCCGAGCGCAGGAAACCGAGCCAGTCGACCGCACTCTTCTGATACTCGCGGAGGTCGGCGTCGAGGTCGGTCGGGAGCTCGGCGTTGGGCAGCCGGTCGAAGCTCTCGACGAGCGGTCGCAGACTTTCGAAGCCTGGCGGCGGGGGTTGTTCGAGGTCGTCGCACAGCGCGGCGAGATCGGGGCTGCAGCAGCGCGGGACGCGGCCATCTGCGCGGCGTGCGGCCAGCAGGTCGGCCACGCGGCCGCCGAAGCGTGCGAGCCAGTCCTTGGGCAACGGGGCCCAGCCGCCCTCGAGCAGCGGGACGAGGTTGGCATTCTCCCGCCACGCGCGAAAGACGGCTTCGGGGTCCGCGCGCCCACCGGCGCCTTCGCCGTCGCTGCTCGTGAACTCCACCTCCAAGCGGTCGCCGTCGAGATCGAGTTGTGGCGCCAGCGGCGCCATCAGACTGAACCGCTCGTGGGCCTCACCCTCGATGCTACCGTCCCAGCGATCGAGCCGTCGTTTGAACTGCACGGCCTCCTCGGCTTCGTAGTGCGCACGGATGCCCGGGCTGAGCCGAAGCTCGGAGGCCAGTTTCCTCAGCAGCTCCTTCTCACCCGCCGGATCGCGCTGCGGGATCGTGCCCTCGAGGTGCACGAGACGGCCGGCGTCCACGCGGGCGCGCGGTGGGTCGCCGTAGACGAGCAGCGCCAGGACCGAGAGCGTCGCAGCGTCACCCTCCGTCTGAACGACGACACGCGGCTTCTCCCGCTCGGTGCCGGGCAACCGCTCCGTCTCGATCTGCACGGGTGCCAGCTTGCGCAACCGCGGCAACACCGCCGTGACCAGCTCGGTGACCTGATCCGCAGCATAGGTGATTCCCTGTGGCAGGCGTTCGAGCTCGCGACCCGTCAATCCCGGCTGACCGACCGGGTGCAGGGTGTCCCGGCGCAGCGCGACGGCGTTGACGTAGCGGTGTCGAACGTCCGGATCCTGCTCGAGCGTCAGGCGAAAGCCGTCGTCCTGATCGCGCAGGACACAGCGCTGCGTCACAGGGTCGGGCGACAGCTCGACCGGCTCTCCGTCGAGGGTGATCTCGCGGACGCCACGCAGCGCTTTGAACAGGGCGGGGATGAGATGACCCGGCAGCTTGCCCTGGCGGTGCCCGGCGAGCGTGATCTCCGCCGCGAGATCCGCCTGCGAGGCGACGAAGCGCGGGGATTCCACACGGCCCTCGGCCATCGCCGCAAGGCTCGCGCGTATCGGTTGGTCGTTCTCGTCGTCGACGGCAACGACGCGCCGCAGCGCCAGCGCGTTCCCCTCCGAGGAAAAGCGATAGGCGATGCGGCCGGCCCGGACGGGTCTCTCGAAGGCCTCACCGGATTCTTCCTCGCGACGCCAGGCGATGACCGCGGCGGCCGCGTGCTCGCACCCGCGCTCCTCGCTACCGCACTCGCAATCCCAGTCATTGTCGTCGAGGAACAGGGTGATCGCCCGCGAAATCATCCCGCCGCGCAGCGAGATTCGGAACATTGCCTCGTCCTCGTCGATGCTCTCGCGGTGTACGGCGTTGCCGCGGCTCAACTCGACGCCACGCGACCAGGCCGCGGCGGAGCAGGCCTCGCGGACCGCCTCGAAGATGGATCGCCAACGTTCGCTCATCCGAGCAGACTATAGAACGTGGGGCGCTAGACGGCCTCTTCGGAGGTGCTCGTCTCGTCGAGCAGGCGTAGGCCTTCCATCAGCAGGAACATCGTGTCGCCGGTGAGCGTGCTTTCCGTGGCCTTCACGCCGTGCTCGATCACGAACTCGCCCTCGGTCCACCCGACAATTTTGTAGAACGCCCGCTCGCCTTCCTCTTCGCCGCACCGGGCGTGCACCGCGGCGCCGTTCTCGAACCAGATCGCGCCTTTGGCCTCGGGAGTCGTGACCGCCACTTGCGCCGACTTCATGCCCATCGCGAGCGTCTGCACGATATCCGGCATGCCGAGGTTCTCGAGGTCTCCCGTGATCCCGCGCCGCACGCGGGCGGCACCGTCGCGACGGATCGATTCGCGGGTGAGGATGTTCTGGAACCGCGCCACCAGCGTCTCAACCTCGTCATCCTTGTTCAGGTAGTCGTCCACACCCTCGCGTAGGGCGCGCAGCTTCTTGACGCGATCGGTGCTGCGCGTCAGGAAGACCAGCGGCAGCCGGCACAGCGTCTTGTCGGCGCGCATCTCGGCGAGCAGCCCGAAAGCTTCCTCGGAGTCCGCGTCCATGTTGACGATCACCAGGTCCGGAGGGTCCTTGAGCATGATCTTGAGCGCGCCGGCGCAGTCTTTCGTCTCGCGAACCTCGAGGTCCTCGTTTGCGAGTCGCATCTTGAGCAACTTGCGATAGTCCTTCTGCGCGTCGGCGATCAACACGACAGGGCGGGCGTNNAACGCTTGTCGATCACTTTTTGGAACGCCTCGACCACCTCGGGGTCGAACTGGCGCCCGGCCTGGGAGATCAGTTGCTGCAGCGCGGCCTCGGCGTCGAGCGCCTCGCGGTGCAGCCGGTCCGAGGTCAGCGCGACGAACGTGTCGACGACCGCAACGACGCGCGCGCCCATCGGGATTTCTCGCGCCCGCAGGCCGTCGGGGTAACCCGCACCGTCGTAGCGTTCGTGGTGATGTCGGATGATCGGCAGGACCTTCCAGGGGAAATCGATGTGCTCGAACAATCGTGCGCTCGCTTGAACGTGGTCCTGCATCGCCTGCTTCTGTTCCTCGTTCAACTTCCCCGGCTCGGTCAGCACTTCCGGTGCGACGGCGACCCGGCCGACATCGCGCAGCAGCGTGGCCAACACGACCTCCTGCACGGTCTGGCTGTCCGCACCGAGCTCCTCGGCGACCTGACGTGCGAGCTTCATCGCCCGATGCGACATCCCGCCGAAGTAGGCGTCGTCGAGCTCGAGCAGTCCGACGAGCACGTCGATGACGCCGAGCAGCGCCTCGGTACCGCGTTGCGCGAAAGTGTCGGTGTTCCCCTCGTTGGATTCGAACGGAGCCAACAAGAGAGGAAAGAGTTGGTCGGCGTTGAGCAGGTAGTCGTTGACGCCGTAACGCAACTGCGCCGGCGAGTTCTTGATCTGCTCGAAGCTCGATACGGTCGCCACACGACAGTCGGGGCGCACGCGCTGGATGCGTTGGGTGAGATCCTCGGCGGACATGTCGGGTAGGTGCGATTCGATGATGACCGCGTCGAGGCTGACGCTCTGAGCGACCCGTTCCGCTTCGGCACCGTTGGCCGCACGCGTGACGGCATAACCGACCGCACGCAGACCCGAGGCGAGCGCCTCGCGGGTCTGCGCGTTGGCGGCGACGATGAGGAAGTTTCTCTTCACGACCCCTCCCGGGTACGGCGAAGCTGCGCCGCGGAACCCGAGTCCCCGGTTAATCTCGGAGCGAATATAGGGCGAGTTGGAGAATTGTCAAAAAATCCTTGGTTTGAGGCTCTTTGGGCTCTGGCCGGCGTTGACCGCCGCCGATCCAGACTCTACGCTGGCCAGCGTGAACCAGGGGGCCCCAGCGCGCCGGCGTGAGGCATGGATCCTCGCCGTGATCGTGGGTCTCGTCGGGCTCATCGGCGCCTCCAACCATGAGCTCTGGCGCGACGAGGCCGAACCATGGCTGATCGGCCGTGACAGCGCGACCCCGGCCGATCTCCTGGTCAGCATGAGCACCCAGGGGCATCCCGCGCTGTGGTACTCGATCACCTGGACTCTGTCGAAGATCACCCACGACCCATGGATCATGCAGGGGTTCAACCTTCTGCTGGCAGCCACAATGGCGTGGCTCGTCGGGCGCCACGCCCCCTTCCCCCGCTGGGTCCGGGTCCTGTTTTGCCTGAGCTACTACCCGATCTTCGAGTTCACGGTGCTCAACCGTGCCTACATGTCGCAGCTCCTGCTCGCGACGGCGGTCTGTGTCCTGTGGACGCGCCGCGACAAGATGCTCTGGTGGATCGCGCTGCTGCTCGCTCTGCTGTCCCAGACGATCGTCTACGGAGCCATCATGGCGAGTGGCCTCGTGCTGGCGCTTTCTCTGCTGTCGTTGAACCGCGAGGACCCGCTGGCTCGGCTTCCGTTGAGTGCCAAGCTCGGCCCGCTCGCTCTGGCACTCGCCGGGATCGGGGGCGGCGCCGGGTACGCCTACTGGCAGGCCAAGCGTATGGTCGCCCACCTGGGGACCTACGAGCCGACCTACGACTTCGAGTGGATCGCCGCTGCGGTGTCGACACTGATGCGCGGCGCCCTGCCGCTCCCCGACCCCGGGAGCCCCGACGTGTGGAACACCAACATCGTCGATGCGCTCGGGGCGGGGGCACCGCTCGCCGGGCTGCTCGGCGGCCTCGGGTTCGTCGGGCTCGCCGTGTGGCCGCTGCGCCGTTCGCTGCCGCTGGTCGTCGCATTCCTTTTCGCGACGGGCGCGATGTTCACGATCACGGCCGTCATGTGGCACGGCCAACAACGGCATCACGCGCAACCGTTCGTCTTCTGGTGGATCGTGCTGTGGATCGCCGTCGCCTCCGGGGTGCGCTGGACGTCGCGGCATTCCCAGGTGCTCGGCGTCCTGTTGGCCCTGCACTGCGTGGCCGCCGCGTGGTTACTCGCGACGGATGCACGGCGGCCGTTTTCTCACGCGCGCAACGTCGCGGCGTTGCTCGAGACCGATGAGTGGCGCGAGCATCCGGTCATCGGGCACGTCGACTTCGCGACGGAGCCGATCGCCGTGTGGCTGGACCGTCCGCTTTATTACGTCGAACAACGCCGTTTCGGAACCTTCATGGACTGGAGCTTCAAGCGCAAGGACGCGACGACCGATTTCGTCATCCGCGATGCCATCCGCATGGCCCGCGATGAGGGTCGTGAGGTGATGCTGGTCCTCAACTACGGCGGAAACGTCGAGCTCGGTCACGAGATGGCGGTCGACGGCGCGGTGATGCGCCACACGCACCGTTTCGAAGGTGCGATCGTCCCCGATGAGAACTACTACCTTTACGTCATCTCTCCCGTCGATCCATAGTGGCCCCCGCCGTCTCGATCCTACTCCCCGTTTTCAACGCCGCCGACACGCTCGAGTCGTGCCTCGAGTCCATCCGCGGCCAGACGCTCCGTGACTGGGAGTGCATCGTCGTGGACGACGGCTCGACCGACGGATCGGGCGAACGAATCGGCTCGGTCGCGGTATCCGACGACCGGTTCGTCCTCGTCCGGCACGACCATTCCGGCCTCATCCCCACCCTCAATGCGGGAATCGATCGCTGCCGGGGCGAGCTCGTTGCACGGATGGACGCCGACGACCGTATGCATCGCGAGCGCCTCGCCCTGCAAATGCAGGCGCTGAAGGCCGACCCCACGCTCGACCTCGTCGGGAGTCACGTGCGCTCGTTCCCGCGCTCGTCGCTGGGCGCGGGCTCACTCGAGTACGAGGCCTGGCTCAACGCGATGCGCACCCCCGAGGACGTGCATCGCGAGCGCTTCATCGAGTGCCCCCTGGCGCACCCGACGTGGATGCTGCGCCGCAGCGTGCTCGAGCGGTTGCGTTATCGCGACCGCGGCTGGCCCGAGGATTACGACCTGATTCTGCGGGTTCTGCGCGACGGGCCGCGCGCGGGCAGCGTGCCGCAACGACTCCTCGACTGGCGCCATCACCCCCAACGACTGTCTCGAACAGACGCGCGCTACGCGCTCGACCGCTTCACCGCATGCCGCGCCTGGCACCTGGCCCGGGACTACCTGCGGGACACGCCGAGCTACTTGCTCTGGGGTTACGGTCAAACCGGGCGGGCACTGCGACGCGCCCTCGCCGATCACGGTAGACGGCTCGCCGGCCTGATCGAGGTCCATCGCGGCCGCATCGGCCAGACCATCCACGGCGCCCCCGTTGTCTCTCCCGAAGAGATCGGTCGGCTCGGGAACGACCCGTTGATCGTCTCCGTCTCGGGCGCCGGCCCGCGCGCCGAAATCCGAGCCAAACTGCAGACGCTCGATCGCATCGAGAACCGCGACTACGTTTGCGCGGCCTAACCCTTCAGGCGCGACTGGACGAGCCGGTTGACGAGCTTGCCGTCGGCGCGACCCTTGACCTTGGGCATCACGAGCTTCATGACCGCGCCCATGTCCTTCGGTTGCGACGCGCCGGACTCTTTGACCGCTTCGTCGACGATCGCGGCGACGTCGTCCTCGCTCAGCTGCTGCGGCAGGTACGTCGTCAGGATCTCCAGCTCGGCGCGTTCGGCGGCAGCCAGGTCTTCTCGTCCGCCCTGTTCGTAACTTTCGATCGAGTCGCGGCGTTGCTTGGCATAGGCGGAGACCACGGCCTGAACGTCCTCGTCCGACAGCTGCGCGTCGGCTCCTTTCTTGGCACGCAGTTCGACCTGTTTTTCCTGGACCTTGGATTTCACCATGCGCAGGCAACTCAGCCGCCGCTTGTCACCGGACTTGAGCGCCGTCTTGAGATCGTCCTCAATTCGTTGTCTCAGGGCCATTTTTTCTCTCCGTCACAGCGCCTAGCTTAGCCAGCGCCGAGGGCGAACAAAAAGAATCACGAGAATCGTGTAGAGCTCGAGCCGACCGATGATCATCAACGACATCAGGACGACCTTGGCCTGCGGCTCGAAGAACGCGTAGTTCTGCGCGGGTCCCACCATCCCGAATCCCGGTCCGACGTTCCCGAGACAGGCGGCCGACGCGGCGAACGCGGTGATCATGTCGTGCCCCATGACGGACAACACCAGGCCACCGGCGGCGAACAGGCTGAGGAACAGGATCAGGAACGTGGTCACGGAGGTGACGACGCTGTCCGGGACGGCGCGCTCGCCGAGCCGCACCGGGATGACCGCGTGCGGTCGCAGGATGCGCTTGAGATCGGCGACCATCTTGCGCAGCACGATCATCCATCGTGCGACCTTGATCGACCCGGTGGTCGAGCCGGCGCAGCCTCCGATGAACATCAGCAGAAACAACAGTGCCCGCGAGAAGTGTGGCCAGGCGTCGAAGTCGGCCGTCGCGTACCCGGTACCCGTCATGATCGTGGCCACCTGGAACACCCCGTAGCGCACCGCTTCCACGACGCCCTCGTTTCGATTGAGCATCAGATCGGCAACCATGAGTACGAAGGCGATCGACAGGAGCGAGGTGTACAACCGGAATTCGCTGTCGCGGAAAAGCGGGCCCGGTCGACCACGGGTCCACTGAAAATGGAGCGCGAAACTCGCACCCCCGATGAGGATGAAAACGGCGATCACCATCTCGATCGCGACGCTGTCGAAGCCGGCGATCGAGTCGTTGAACGTGGAGAAACCGCCCGTCGACATGGTCGTCATCGCGTGACACACCGCGTCGAATACGCCGACGCCCAATGCGATCAGGATCAACGCCTCCGCGAGTGTGAACCCCGCGTAGATGACCCACAACGCCTTTGCCGTCTGCGCGATGCGTGGTGTCAGCTTCTCGGTGGTCGGCCCGGG
>WVWW01000233.1 GCA_011773795.1 Acidobacteriota bacterium | reverse complement strand
GTGCGCGGCGGCGAGCGCCGCGGCGATCTGCGCGGCGACCCGGGACGCCTCGTCGACGGCCAACGGGCCGCGTTCCAACCGTTGCGCCAGATCCTCGCCACTCACCAGCTCCATCGCCACGAAGCGCAATCCTTCGGACTCGTGAAAGCCGTAGATCGCCGCGATGTTGGGGTGATTCAACGAGGCCAGCAGCTTGGCCTCGCGATCGAAGCGCGCCAGCCGCTCGGGATCGGTCGCCACGGCCTCGGGCAGGACCTTGATCGCGACCTCGCGATCGAGCGTGGTGTCGACGGCCTTCCACACCACGCCCATCCCGCCCTCGCCGATCTTCTCGACGAGGCGGTAGTGCAGCAGCGTCTGCCCCGGCCGGATGGTCACGGGCGGAGTCTACACCCCGCGCCGATCACCTTCACGAGCGCGTCGTGATCGTGCTCCCGCAGGTCGTAGCGCACCCGCGTGGCCGGCTTGGAGAGCTCGATCACTCGGCGCAGGTCGATCGGCGTGCCGATGATCACGCTGTCGCAGTCGGCGTTCTCGATCGTCTGCTTGAGCTCGGCGAGCTGATCGCCGTAGTAACCGAGCGCCGGGACGACCTTGCTGAGCCGTGGGTACTTCTCGTAGGCCGCCTTGATGCTGCCGACGGCTCCCGGCACCGGGTCGACGATCTCGGCAGCACCGAGGCGCTGGCTGGCGACGAAGCCGGCGCCGACGTCCATCTCTCCGTGGGTCAGCGTGGGGCCGTCTTCCACCACCAGCACGCGCTTGCCCCGGACCAGCGTCTCGTCCTCGACGCTCAGCACGCTGTCGGCGCGGATCACCGCGGCGCCGGGGTTGCGGTCCGCGATGCTGGCCTCGACCGCACGGATCTGATCCTCGGTCGCGGAGTCGCACTTGTTGATCACGACGGCGTCGGCCATCGTCAAGTTGGTCTCGCCGGCCCAGTAGGTCAGCTCGTGGCCGGCGCGCAGCGGATCCGCAACGACGATCGTCGCATCCGCGGCATAGAACGCCGGGTCGTTGTTGCCGCCGTCCCAGACGATCACGTCGGCTTCCTGCTCGGCCTCGCGCAGGATCGCCTCGTAATCCACCCCGGCGTAGATCACGTTGCCTGCCGCGATGTGCGGCTCGTACTCTTCCATTTCTTCGATCGTGCACTCGTGCTTCTTCAGGTCGTCGACCGTGGCGAAACGCTGGACGGCCTGCTTGGCCAGGTCGCCGTAGGGCATCGGGTGGCGGATGCTGACGACGCGTTCCTGGCCCAGGTCACTCTTGAGGATCTCGACGACGCGCCGCGTGGTCTGGCTCTTGCCGCAACCGGTGCGCACCGCGAGGATCGCCACCACGGGTTTGGTGCTCTCGACGTGCCCGCGGGCGGGCGCCAGCAGCTTGAAGTCCGCGCCGGCGCTGAGCACGCGGTTGCCGATCTGCATCAGCTCCACGTAGTGAATGTCCGAGAAGCTGAAAACGCATTCGTCGACCCGCCGGTCGCGGATCAGTTTCTCCAAGTTCTCCATCGGCTCGATCGGGATGCCGTCGGGGTAAGCCTTGCCGGCGAGAGCGGCGGGGTAACGCCGGTCGTCGATTTCGGGGATCTGGGTCGCCGTGAAGGCGACGACCTCGGCATCGTCGCCGTTGCGGTAAACGGTGTTGAAGTTGTGGAAGTCGCGCCCTGCGGCGCCGATGATCAGGACTCGTTTGCGACCCATGCTCTCCTCTCTGTGAAAGACCGTGACGGCCAACACCGCGCGGCCGGGCGACCGATCATACAGAAAGGGAGCCGTTTGTGGGAGCCGTCAGGAATCGAGCAACAACTGCAGCACGGTGCGGCTGGAAAGCACGCCGCGAATCCGCTCGCCGTCCACGACCGGGACTTGGCGGTAGCCGTCGATGCCCATGCGGTGGAGCGCCCAGGAGATCGGATCGTCGCGTTGAAGCACGACTGGCCCGGAGGTCATCACCTCGCCGAGCCGGGTCTGTTCCGGATCGCGCCCGCGGGAGGCGATACGGACCGTCACGTCGCGTTCGGTGAACACCCCGACCAACTCCTGTTCCTTGGATTCGACAAAAACGCAACCCGCATGATTTTCACGCATCAACTCGATGGCCTCGGCGACGCTGCAGGTCGAACCCAGCGTCAGCGGCTTGTTGAGCGGGAGTTCGGCCAACGGCTTGGCCAGCAACGGGTCTTCGGGATCCACCCCCCAGACCTGTACGTCGAGTCCGGCGAGATCCATCCCGCAATCCGCACACAGATCTTCGCCGGGAATGTTCTCGTGATCGCAGGCGGGACAACGCACCTCAGGCTCCTTCCGGGCTGAGGTACTGCTGGCGTAGCCGCGGAGGGAGGTTGACGGTTTCCTCGGGGAACTGGTCGGTGAGGTACTGCACGAGGTCGTTCGACGTCAGCAGCCCCTTGAGCTCACCGTCTCGATCGACGACGACCAGGTGACGGTAGCCGTGCTCGACCATCGCCTCGATCGCCTCGCGCAGGGACGCCTTGCGCCGGATCGTGGCCGGCGGCTTGGACATCACCTCCGACAACGGCGTCGTGTCCCGCTTGCCCGCCGGCAACCGGCGCAGCACGTCGCGCTCGGTGAAGATGCCCACCGGTCGCATCCCGTCGACGGCGACGATCGCCCCGCGTCTTCCCCTCACGAGAAACTGCAGCGCCTGGTGCAGGGTCGCGTTCGGCGCGAGGCGGGGTGCCGGCAGGGGGCCGAGATCGAGCACCCGGTTGTCCGTCATCAGGTCGCGGAGCGTATTCACGATGGGGCATTGTACCGGAGTGTCCTCGGCGATAGAAGTCGACGGTCCGACTCGTATATTCTCGCTGCAATGGGCCGACAATCCGACATCGTGGTCGCGGGCGCCGGACCCGGCGGCGCGCTGGCGGCGGGTTTGCTGGCCCGTGCCGGCTTCGAGGTTGCGCTGCTGGATCGAAGCGAGTTCCCGCGCGAAAAGACCTGTGGCGACGCGCTGACCCCGCGGGCCGTGGCGGTACTTACCGAGCTCGGTTTACTCGAATCGATCCGACCCGACGCACTCGCGGTGGCACGCCTCGAGGTGGTCGGGCCCGCGGGCGGTTCGTTCGATATTCCTTTGCAGCCGCCGGAGGGTGCCGCGGAGGCGTGTCTCGTCGTGCGGCGCCGCGCCCTGGACGACACGATCCGGCGCTGGGCCGTGGAAGGCGGCGCGTGGTTCGCCGCGCCGGTTCGCGTCGCTCGGATCGAGGGCGGCGAGGACGGCGTGCGGGTGACCTGCGCGGATGGCGACGTCTGGAGCGCACGTGCCGGGATCGTCGCGACCGGAAGCGACGCCGGCATGCTGCGACGATCGGGTTTGCTCGAAGGGATGCCCCCGGTCATGCTGGCGTCGCGTACGTACTTCGAAGGTGGTGGACCGCCCGTCGACCGGCTGCAGTTTCGTTTCGACAGCGTCCGGCTGCCGGCTTACGGCTGGGTCTTCCCGTTGCCCGGCGATTGCTGGAACGTCGGTGTCCTCGTTTATCCGCCACGCCGCGAACCGGCCTCGGCCAAGCGCACACTCAACGGTTTCCTCGACTCCCCCGCCGTGGCCCTCGATGCTGGGCGCGGCGCGCCGCACCCGCAAGCCCGAGGGCTACCCGCTACGCGGCGACTTCGAGACTGCTTCGACCGGGGCACGCTCGATGCTCTTCGTCGGAGAGGCGGCCGGGTTGGTCAACCCGATGACGGGCGAGGGTGTCGACTATGCCCTGGAAAGCGGGCGGATCGCCGCGGAATTGCTGGAAGCGAGGTTAAAGGATCGATCGCTTCCACAGCCGGCGGTTGCCGAATACGACGCGTTGCTACGCGAACGTTACCAGCGGCTGTTCCGATTCAGCCGCCGCGTTCGGGACTTTTCTCTTCGCCCGGCGTTGCTCGACAAGCTGGTTTCTCTCGGACGCCGGCGCTCGGACCTCGCGGCTCTGTTGATGGAGATTCTTCAAGGACCGCGCGACCCGTCGGAGGGATTGTCGAGTGCCGCCGTCCTGAGGATGCTGGCGACGGGCGGATCCGCCGGTCTCTAGTCCTCGAGATGCGGGTGCCTGGCGTCGATGTGGTCCCGCGCATCGACGTCGGTCGCGGCGAAGGCAAGCCGGGCATCCTCGACGGCGGCGTAAATCTGTAACACCTCGCCGATGCCGGTCATGCGCATGACTTTTCCGGCCACGCCACTGACCGCGGCCAGCTTGACGTCGCCTCCCTTCTTCTGCATTCGTTTGTGCATCCGGACAAGCGTACCGATGCCGTAGCTGGAAATCTTCGTGAGCCCGCTGCAGTCGATGATCAGCTTACGCATCCCCAGCGCAATGTACTTCTCGACTCCACTGACGAAATGATGAGCGTTGTCCGCCAGCAGACCACCGTGCACGGAGAGCACCATGACTTCCTTGTCGGTGTCGTCGTAGTAAAGCTCCATCGCCCCCTCGGTTTCGCTAGGTCTCCCTGACCACGCGCTGGATCTGCCCGGACAGGAACGACGCGTCCTCGACCATGCCGGTGGCCGTGCCCTCCCAGCCCTCGGCCCCGTCGAAAGCGCCCTCGCAGGCGGTCTTCAACAACGCGTTCAGCGCGCCATCTTCGCTGTTCTTCTCCCAGCTTCCGTGGCAGGTCTGAGCCAGGCTAAGCAGTCCGTCCTCGTCGTTCATCGCTCCGCGGTAGTCCCCGAGGGCTTCCTCCATGATGTAACGCCAGGCGTCCGTGGAATGGCGGAAGTTGTTCGCCAGGATCGTGTACAACAAACTCGCGTCGACCTGGAAGGTCACGGCTGGATCGGCGGCCGTCCCCGCCTCGACACGATAGATTTGACCGGCAAACAGCTTCTCGAAACGGTTGCTCATGATGCGAGTCAGCTCGTCGATCTGATGTTGCGTCGGGCTGAGCCTCCGTGCTTCCGCATTCGAGGTCAGTTTGTCGGACCTCTCGACCGATGTCCGGGGCGGATGATTCAGAAGGGTCTGCCGGACCTCGGCCATCGTGCGGGTCAGCGGATCGTGGAGCGCCGACTCGAACGACGACGGTTGGTCCTTGACGGTCTTGCGCACCATGGCAGCGACGTTGCGCGAGTTCATGCGTGCGACGTTCAGGTAGTGGGCGTACCAGTCGTCCCGGTCGTAATCGCCGAATCGCTCATGCGCGGCGCAGCGTAGGACGCCGACCTCGACGATGCTGGCGAAGTCGCCCGCCTCGCCGGACGGGCCTGCGCCTTGGTGCGCGTCGACCAGAACGAAGCGATCCGTCGCGTCCATGACCGCGCGGCGCAGCGCGGCCTGGGGACTGGGGTCGGCCAGCGCCTTCGCCTGAACCGCCTGGACGGACGACTTGATTCGGTCGAACTCGTCCTGGGAAAGCTCGCGCAGCGCGCGGATCGCGGCTCGATCGTGGTCGGACCACGACTCTCCGGCCGTGAGGTAATGGCTCCAGGCGTCCGTCTCTTCCGGTTTCGTTGCGACCGAAGCGGGGGCCTTGTCCCCTTTGCGAGAAAGGACCACGACGGCGATCACGACGGCGATCACCACGATGACGCCCACGATAATCAGCGAGTTACCCATCACGCGGCTCCTTCGACAAGATTCCTGGGACGCGTAACCTTACCAGACCCGGGCCGGCGGGCGATGCCGGCAGGGNNGGTGGTAGGGTCCCGACACGATCGATGAAAGAACCTTCCATCCACGATTTCGAGGTCGCGATCAAGAGTCAGTACGACTGCCTGTCGGCGCTCAACTCGCGCGAGCTCGTCTGCGAAGCACTCCCGGGCAAACCGTGCTGGGAAGGCGAAGTTTTGACGTTCGATCTGCTGAACCATCCGACGGCCGCCCGATGCTACGCCTGGGCCGTGGAAGGCCGGATCACGACGGTGCTTCACGACGGCGCGGTGGACTCACCGCGTGCCGCGGTGCGATCACAAATCGGATCGGTGGATGGCGGGGACTAGGCCGCGAGGATCTTCTTCTTGATGACCACGAGACTCATCGAGAGGGTAACCATCTTGGCCAACCTCAAGTACTCCTCGTTGTCGGGGTCGAGCATCAAGCCGCCTCCGGCCTCCCCGTAGAGCACCGCGACGAGCCGGTCGTCGAGGTACAACGGGAAAACCAGGATCTCCGCGGGCACGTCGACACCCAGCGTCTGATAGAACGCCTTGAAGGACGGTTCGTCGGGAACGGAACCGCGATAGTCTTCTCGGCCGAGCGTCAGCCCGAAGATCCCCTGCGGGCCGACCGGGAAGGAAGGTGGTTCGCCGCCCTCCTCGATGCTCGGGAAACCGCGCGAGTCCAACACATGCGCCTCGTTGGCCTTGACGGCGAACAGGATGCAGCGGGCCATCGTCCGTGAGGCGTAGTTCAGGATCGTCGAAGTCACGCTCTCCATCTTTTGCGCCTCGCACAGCGTCTTGGAGACCTGGTCGAGATCGTGGATCGGATCGACACCCGCGTCGGGTTCCGGTTCGGCGGAAGGGTCGTCCAGGCGGCGATCCTCGAGCTCCGCACTGATCTCGCCGAGGTTGCTTTGCCACGGCGGGTCGCCGGTCGCGTACTGGCGACGGGGCTGCTCCCGCCCGGCGCTGGTCTCCAGGTCGAGGTCGCGGCAGACCATGATGTAGCGCTGCCGCCTGGGAATGTTGTAGTAGCGCTCCATGGCCTGATAGATCCGAGCTTCGGGTGCGACCCATGGCACGACCTTGTAGTGCGTGAACGCCGCGATCTCGTCCAATGCGGTGACGCTCCTGGGATCGATCATCGCGACCTGGAGCACCTTGTCATCCAACCCGAACGGGATCACGTGACAACGCTCGACGACCTTTCGGGAGATGGTATCGATGATCGCCGGGTTGATGTCCTGGAACATCTCGATCGAGGCGTACCCGACCTCGAAGGTCTCGGCCAGCACGCGCCCGAGCTGGCTTTCGTTCACGTAGCCGAACTCGAGCAGGCAGGTCCCCAGATGCCCACCGTAGATCAGCTGGGCCTTCAAAGTCTGCTGCAGCTGGTCCTCGGTAATGAACCCCTTGTGGACCAAAGCCTCGCCGAGTCTCATCGCTAGCCTTCCCTTGCTCAGGAACCGACGGTCGCCGGCTCTTCCTCTTCCGCCTCTTCGGCTTCCTTTGCCCGGATGTATTCCGCCATCTGTCGCTGCTCGCGTGGCGGCATCTCGACGACCCGAATGGCCGTCTCGAATTTGCCGGTCTCGAGCGGCTTCACCCGGGTGACACGCCCGGAGAGCCCGATCTCGCGTTTGGACCCCGGCAACTCGAGTTGGAGTTCCAGCAGTGTGCCGTCCTTCATTTCTTCGCCGAGATGAAGCAACAGGCCGCGCTCGCTGAGGTTGACGGCGGTGAACGGGTGCTCGACGTCCGCGAGCAGGCGGAGCCTGCCCTCGAGGGCAGTCTCCACGCGCACGTAGGAGCGGCGGCAGTGCCCGTACAGGTGCACCTGATTCTTGCCCAGCGTTTTCGCAACGTAGAGCGCGCTGTCCGCGTGGCGAATCAGGTCCTCCGCGGTGCTGGCGTCGGAAGGGAAGGTCGCCACGCCCATGCTCACGGTCAGCCGGGTCCCCCGGGGGGTTCCTTTCTGCGAGAAGACGTGCTCTTCGATCCGTGCGCGGGCACGCTCCGCGACGAGATGCGCGTCGGCCTTCGGGGTCGTGGGCAGGATGAACGCGAACTCTTCCCCACCATAACGTGCCGGCACGTCGATCGTACGCAACGACTCCGCGAGGAGACGCGCGACCGTGGCGAGCGCCTCGTTACCCTGGTCGTGCCCGTGCTCGTCGTTGTAGCTCTTGAAATCGTCGACATCCATCATGACCAGCGACAGCAATTGGTTGTAACGGTCGGCCCGCCGCAGCTCGCGTGTCAGGTGATCGCGGAAGTATCGAAAGTTGCACAGGCCCGTCAACTCGTCGCGGTAGAGCGACGCCTGGGTCTCCTCGAAGAGTTTCAGCTCCATGATCTTGGGGTTGCTCAGCTTGCGACTGACGTCGACGAAGTAGCTGAGTAACGCGACCCGGAGGTCGACCGGCGACTCGAGTCGCTGCTCCAGCGACTTGCGGTGCTCCGCGATCTTTTGCCAGTGGTGCTTGGCCTCCGTGCTGTCGAAGCGGAGATGCGAGAGCAGGAAGATCAGCTCCGAATAGATCCCGTCGCCGTGTTTGCTGTGGAGATCGAGCAGTTGCGAATCCAGCCCGCCGACGGCGGGGTCGGAGCGGTACAGCAGGTCGCTGAGGGCCTCGGCGAGTTCGAGGTCCTTCATGGGATCGGCGCCGGCGTCGATCCGGCTCGTCGTGGTTGGGGCCATCAGTTAAAACCTGGTTTCCGACCCGCGGCCGGTCAAGCCGCCTAAGTTGGGGCAATTTGGGCGATTTGGGGGGTATACTCCCGTCTCGCGACGGCCGCAGGGCCGGCGGCACGGGGCTTTTTGGCAGCCGGAGGATCGATGGTCGGGAAGACACTCTCGCATTTCAAGGTGCTCGAGAAGATCGGCGAGGGCGGGATGGGGGCCGTCTACGTCGCCCAAGACCGGAATCTCGGCCGCAAGGTCGCGCTCAAGGTGCTGCGCGGCGAGTTGGCCTCCAACCCGGAGCGGCTCGAGCGCTTCCGGCGCGAGGCGCAGGCCGTCGCCGCGCTGAACCACCCCAACATCGTCACGATCCACTCGATCGAAGAGTCGGCCGAGGGCAGTTTCATCACGATGGAGCTGGTCGAAGGCAGCGGCCTGGACAAGATGATCGCCGGCGACGGGATGTCCGCGCAACGGATGATCGAGATCGCCACCCCGCTGGTGCGAGCCTTGTCCGCCGCGCACGAGCGCGGCATCACTCACCGCGACCTGAAGCCGGCCAACATCATGGTCACCGACGACGGGACGGTGAAGATCCTCGACTTCGGCCTGGCCAAGCTGACCGCGATCGACGATTCAGGCGAACGCGGCAACCCGGCAACGCAAACGTTGACCCAGGAGGGCAACATCGTCGGGACGGTGCCCTACATGTCTCCGGAGCAGGTCCAGGGCAAGCCGGTCGATCATCGCACCGACATCTTCTCGCTCGGCGTGATCCTCTACGAGATGGCCACCGGTTCACGGCCGTTTCGTGGGGAGAGTACCGCCGACGTCGTTTCGTCGATCCTGCGCGATGCCCCGCACTCGATCCACGAGAGCCGCCCCGACATGCCCGACCGTTTCGGTCGTGTCATCACGCGTTGCCTCGAGAAGGAGCCGGAGCTGCGGTATCAAACCGCGGCCGACATCCTGACGGCGATCGCCAAGCTCGATCAGGCGGTCGAGGAAAAGAAGGGCTCGGGGAAGCCATCCGTTGCCGTGTTGCCGTTCGTCGACATGAGCCCGGAAAAAGACCAAGACTATTTTTGCGAGGGCCTCGCCGAGGAGTTGATCAACGCGCTCGTCGCCGTGGACGACCTGCAGGTGGCGTCGCGGACGTCGGCGTTTCGATTCAAGGGCTCGCAGCAGGACATCCGCGAGATCGGCCGCCGGCTGGGCGTCTCGACGGTGCTCGAAGGCAGCGTGCGCAAGGCCGGCAGCCAGGTCCGCGTCGCCGTCCAGCTCGTCAACGTCGCGGACGGCTACCACCTCTGGTCCAACCGCTACGACCGCGAGCTGAAGGACGTCTTCGCGATCCAGGACGAGATCGCACCGAGCATCGTCGAGGCACTCCAGGTCACGCTCACGCCCAAAGCCGAGAAGAAAGCCGAGAAGGAAGCGCCGACGGATGTCCAGGCCTACGACTACTACCTCAAGGGCCGGAAGTTCTTCTACGAGTTCCGCGCCAAGGGCTTCGAGCTCGCGCGCCAGATGTTCGCCCGCGCCATCGTCATCGACGACAAGTACGCCCGCGCCTACGCCGGCGTGGCCGACTGCTGCTCCTCGCTCTACTCGCTCTACAACGCGAGTGACGAGAACCTCAACGAGGCCGACACGGCCAGTCGCAAGGCGGTCGAGCTCGACCCCGACAACGCCGAGGCACGCGCCTCGCGTGGTCTGGCCCTTTCGCTCAAGGGCGACTTCGAGGAGTCGGACAAGGAGTTCGAGAAGGCCATCGCGCTCAATCCCAAGTCGTACGAAGCGCATTATTTCTTCGCGCGCGCCCTGTTTGCACAGGGACGCCACGAAGACGCGGTCAAGGAGTTCGAGAAGGCCTGCGAGGTGAATCCCGAGGACTACCAGGCGCCGTTCTTCCTCGCCCAGACCTACCTCAGCGTCGGACGCCGCGCCTACGCCGCGGCCAACCTGCGCAAGGCCGTGGAAGCCGCCAAGAAACATCTCGCGTTCAACGCCGACGACGCGCGTGCGCTGTACCTCGGCGGAGCCGGGCTGGTGGAACTGGGTGAGCTCGAGATGGCGCAGGAGTGGGTCGCGCGTGCGCAGAAGATCGATCCCGATGATTCACTCGTGCTCTACAACGTGGCCTGCATCTATGCGCAGCTCGGCGAGAACGACCAGGCGCTCGACTGCCTGGAAAAGTCCTACAAGAACGCGGTCAGCACCGACTCGCTGAACTGGATGCAGGAAGATCCCTATTTCGATCCGGTCCGCGACCACCCGCGCTACAAGGCCCTCGTGGCCAAGCTGAACGCGGACTGACTCAGGGAGCGCCGTGGGCCGCGGCCCAGGCCAACACCAACACGACCACCGCCAACAGCGCGCTCCCCGCCTGCATCGAGCGTCGGTCGAGCTGCGCCCCGGGGATCCTGTCCCACAAGATCCCGGTCACCATCCCGCAGACGGCCCCGGTGACGTGGGCCAGCACATCCGTACGCTCGCCTCCCACTCCGGTCCAGCCGAGCAGCAACACCCCCGCGATCAGCGGGCTCCAGCGGCGCGCGGCGCTTCCGGCATGCTCGCGCCAATGGGAAACGGCCAACGCGACCAGCAGTCCGAGCGCCGCGAAGACGGCGGTCGATGCGCCCACCGCCGAGTGGGACGAATCGTGCAGCCACGCGCTCGCCGTGTTCCCCAGAGCCCCGCCGATGAGGATGGCAAGCCAGGCGACTCCCCCGCCCAGTCGCTGGGCCGCGAGGAACCCCAGGACCGACCCGAAGACGAGGTTCCCCATCAGGTGCTGCACGTCGACGTGAAGGGTCAACGCGGTGAAGGCGCGCCACCACTGACCGCTCATGAGCAGACCCGCCTGCGCCCTGCCGGCCTCGAACCAATCCGAGTCCAAGGCGTGACGATTGGACAGACCGGCCACGGCAATCAGAACGGCGGCGTAGACGAACACCCCCGTTCGCCCTCCGCCCCGGGTCGTCAACGCCGGTTCGGGTTGCTCGAGCGGCCCCTCCCTGCGGTAGTCGTCGAGCTCGCGAGCGGCCTGCCGCGAGTCACCCTGATCGACGGCAAGCAGACATTGACCCTGTCGATGAACGATGACGCCGGGGATTCCGGCGGCGTCCAGCACGGCCCACATCTCCTGGCAGCGCGCGCGGCTCCGCGAGCGAAAGACGACGACTCCGTCTCGGGACACGTCCATGCTCAGGCTCCGCCTCCGGTCTCCATTATGTTCGATTCGGTCAGAATTCAGCGGATTCGGGAGCCGGCTTGACCCGCCCCCCGGGGGCCTCATCTTCTTTAAGAGGGTGCCGCTCCGGCGCCCGATGGAGACGAGACCCATGAAGAAACTTGCCGCTTTCGCCGTCGTCGTCGTTGTGGGCCTCTTGGGCTACAACTACGCCACCACCGGCGAGATCAAACTCGTTCCGTCGTTCTCCAAATCCGCGGAAGAGCAAACCGTCGCGGATCTGCAGGAGAGATTCGAGGCCGCGCAGCGACAGTTCTCCCAGGCGCATCGCACCGCCGGCGTGAGCGGGATCGACACCTCCACCGAGGCCGACGCGGCGGTCGACGACATCAAACGCGTCAAACGCGACCTGGACAAGGTAAGCAAGAGCCTGTCCGAGGAGAAGGCCAAGGACATGGCGGCCGACCTGTCTTCCACGATCGAGGAGTTCCAGAGAAGGCTCTAGTCCGCGCTGCCGCTAGCGTGGCGGACATAGACTTTTGAGGAGCGAGAGGTCAGACTATCCCGCACTGCGGAATAGGAGACCTCCCGAGTGGTCGCTTCGAAACACCCGCCCAAGGTGACCGGCCTCATCCTGGCATCAGCGCTGCTGGCGGCCGCATCGCCAGGCGTGGTCGCGCAAAGCGACCGTGACGCTGGTGAAGAGCCGAAGAGCGTAGATCTGGAAGAGACCGTCGACGTCCGTCTCGTCTTGATGGATACCGTGGTGCTGGACGCCAACGGCCGCACCGTCCCCGGACTGCGTCTCAGCGACTTCGAAATCATCGTCGACCAGGAGCGCATCCCGATTGACACGCTGGATGCCGCCTGCCCCGGCGGCGCGATGGCCGCCCCGCGAGGCGTGCGTTCCCCAAAACATCGGGCCAAGCTGCCGGCTCCCGATAGCGGAAGGAAGATCGTCCTGGCACTCGACTACTTGCACCTCCACCAGCTGGAACGGGTGCAGGTGCTCGAGCAGGCTGTCAAGATGGTGCGTTACGGCCTGACCGACAAAGACGAGGTGATGATTGCAGCGCTCAACGGGGGCCTGCGAATCGAGCAGCCCTTCACGTCGAACGCCGCGACCCTGGCCAAGACACTCAAGCGGATGGAATACGACATAACGCTCTGGAAACCGAGTTTCGTGCATCTGACAGAAGCCTCCTTCTTCGACGGCATGCAGGTGCTGCTCGACGTCCTCGGTGCGGTGCCGGGGAACAAAGCGATGGTGCTGTTTTCGAACAATCCCGGGTCCACCGAATCGTACGACCTGAAATTTGCACGACTCGCTGCATCGTCGTCGATTGCGCGCTGTTCGATCTATCCCGTGCACGCGGCGGGATTGATCGCCCAGCGACCCGGGTGAGGGTGAGCGTCGCAAGCCGTCGGCGGTCCGCCGATGCTGGTTCGATTGGCCAACGAAACGGGGGGCCGGTTGACTCGCTTCACGAACGATTTCTCGGTCGGTTTCGCGCACGCGCAGCGCGACCTGGGCTGCCAGTACACGATCGGCTTCTATCTGCGGGAGGACGGGGATGCGGATAAGCCGCGGCGGATCAAGATCAACGTCCTGCGGCCGGGACTTCGAGCGGTGCATCCCGAAAACTACATGTTCCGCTCGGAGTCGGCGGAGCGAACGGCTGGACTGTCGGCGGCGTTCTTTGCGCCGGAGCTCTTCCAGAGCGGACTGGTGCGAGCCCACGTTTTCACCCTGCAGCCGTCTACGCCAAAGGCCTGGAACACTCTGGTCGCCGTCAGCTTCCCCGTCGATTTCGGAGACCGGGCGCAAACGGTGGAAATCGATTTCGGCGCGGTGCTCACTCAGGGGCGAAAGATGCCCCACAGTTTCGACCGGCGAGTCTCCTTGCGACCGCTGCCGGGCACGTCCACGCACGGGCGGCGCTTCATGTTCCTCGAGCCGGCCCGGCTCGCCCCCGGCGAGTATGAGCTGACCGTCGTGATGAACGGAACCGATGAGGAGAGTCGGCCGGATGCGTTTCGTGGGACGGTCGATGTTCCTCCGATCACGAGGGGCGACCTGATGCTGGTCCGCCCGATCCTGGGCCGCCCGCGTGACGAGACGATCGTCGTCCGTGGGGATGGCCCCGAAGTGGGTCGCAAGAACATCAGCACCGATCAGTTGGCGACGTTCGATATCACGGCCGC
The DNA here is from genome assembly GCA_011773795.1 of Acidobacteriota bacterium. Lineage (GTDB taxonomy): Bacteria > Acidobacteriota > Polarisedimenticolia > Polarisedimenticolales > Polarisedimenticolaceae > WVWW01. Next base: position 877 of record WVWW01000233.1, on the reverse strand, counting down.
CAAGGGCAGCTTCGAGCCGCTGCTGGTTCAGGTCATCAACAAGGAGGAGGAGACCCTCGGGCGCAACAAGGCCTGCCTTGTCGGCCGCACGAGCGTGCCCCCAACGACCTTCGTGCGGCAGATCGCCGCAGAGGATGCGGTCCCCTTCGAGCTACCCGACGTGCCGTTGGATCTCGCCCTTGAAGGCAAGGTCCAGTGTCAGAACGTCTTCGAGGTGTTGCCGGACGAGGGCATCACACAAGGCCGCTACCTGTTCGAGGCCAGGGTCGACAGGACCCGCAAGACCGATGCCGTGTCCGAGTCTACGCGCTTCGCCGTCGACTCCGGCTCCGAGTGAGGCACGGCCCCTGACAGAGCTCACTCGCCCACGCCGACCAGGCGTACGGCGACGGAGGCGTTCGCCGCCCCGGTCAGGTCGAACGTCAGGTCGCCGCGGAACTCCTGCGCGGCGTCAGGTGTGAACCGGACGTCGATCACGCCGCGTTCTCCCGGACCGAGTATCGAGAACGCGGCCTGTGCGACGAATCGCGGATCGGATGTCACGAGGTTGGCGAGACCGACGGGCGCTGTTGCGGTGTTCGTCACAACCAGCGGTAGCGCCCTCATCAATCCCGGCGCCACGACACCGAACTCGATCCTCGTCGGACTGATTCCGGCCGTGGACCCCGAACGGCCGAACAGCGGGACATGCACCCGTGGGCGCAGCGGATCGTCCGAGGCAAGCGCCAGGTCCGCGGAATAGGATCCGTCGCCCGCGGGCACGAAGTCGACGCTCAGCTCGATGAAACCGAACGGCGGAACGGTCACGGGGTCGCGCAGACGTACGTCGAACTGCGGCAAGTACCGAGATCGGATCTGCCGGAGCAGGAATCAGCGT
>WVWW01000232.1:66230-72550 GCA_011773795.1 Acidobacteriota bacterium | reverse complement strand
TCAGCGTCATCGGCTGGTGGGAGGTCGCCATCGGTGTGACGTTTCTCTTCCGCAAAACGCTGCGCATAGCGATCGCGTTGCTCGCGCTGCAGATGGCCGGTACCTTCATGCCGCTGGTCGTCCTGCCGGAGGTGACCTTTCAGTCCGGGCATCTGCCATACGGTCCGACGATGGAGGGCCAGTACATCGTCAAGAATCTGCTGATCCTCTCCGCAGCGCTCGTGATCGGCGGGACGGTACGGGGGCGGCGGGAGTAGCGGCTAGGGGCACGCGTTGGCGTTAAGTCTAAGTTCTCCCGCAGAGTTCTCGCCGAGCGGTCCTTCGACGGCGTCCGCAACGCCGGTCACGAGGTAGAACGCCGCAAGGATCGCCCTCGCCAGACGACCGTTGCCGCCGTGCGACCCGTCTAGCTCGACGCCTCCGGGGATCTCCGCCGCCAGCTCTTGGGCGTGTGCGGTACGGCGCCGGGCGCCCCGGTCTCGCAGACCACGATGCGGTTCCGGCCCTCGTCCTTGGCTCGGTACAGCGCCGCGTCGGCCGCGCGCACCAGAGCGTCCATCGAGTCCACACCGGCGCCGCCCGGATAGGTGGCCACACCGCCGGAGACGGAGACGCTGGTGGAAGAGTCTCCGGCGGTGAAGGTGAAATCATCGACGGCGCGACGGATGCGCTCGGCGACGCGCAGCGCCATCCCGAGCTCGGTGTGCGGGAGGATCACCGCGAACTCCTCGCCGCCGTAGCGTGCGGCGACGTCGTTGGCACGGGCGCCGCCCGTCACGAGCAGCGCGAACTCCTCCAGGATCTTGTCACCGGCCTGATGGCCGAGCGTATCGTTGATCTGTTTGAAGTGGTCGAGATCGAAGAACACCAGCGACAGGGGGACACCGTAGCGTTCGGCGCGTGACCATTCGGCCTTCAGCCGCCGCTGGAACTCGCGGAAGTTGTAGAGCCCGGTCTTCTCGTCCACCATCAGCAACTGCTCGAGCCGCTCGTTGGTCGAAGTCAGGTCGCGGACCGCCGACTCCATGTTCAGCAGCGCCTCGCGCTTGCGCAGCATCGAGCGCACGCGCGCGTCGACCTCCTGCACCTCGAACGGCTTGGTGATGTAGTCGTCGGCGCCGGCGGAGAACGCCTCGACCTTGCTGTCCGTGTCGCGGCACGCGCTCAGTACGACGATGGGGATCGTTCGCGTGCGTGAGTCGCGCTTGAGCTGTTGCGCCACCGCGATGCCGTCGAGCCCGGGCATCCGCAGGTCGAGCAGCAGCAGATCGGGCAGGGACTCCAGCGTCCGCTCGAGCCCTTGCTCGCCGTCGGACGCGTCGAGCACTTCCATCGAGTCGGCAAACCACCCGCGGATCAGCTGCGCCGTGGCGGGGTCGTCATCCACGACAAGGAGCCTGGGGGTGCGCTCCCGTTCTTCCGCGGCTGGCGTCGACTCACTCATCCGATGGTTGTCTCCTAGTCCATCTGTTTACGCAAAAACGCCGGGACGTCCAAGTCGTCTTTCATCTTGCTGAAGTTGGGCGTGAACCCGTCGTCGTTGGAATCCAACTCGGGCGGGTTCGCCGCGTCGTGCCGCGCGAACGAGCCGAGACGATCGGCGGGTTGCTGCGCCAGGGTTTCCGGCATCGGGGCCGGCTCCGTGGACGCGAACGCCTGCTGCACGGGTGCGGTCGTCATCGGCTGCTCGAACACCTCGGTATGCCGCGCGACGGTGTGACGCACGTCGTCACGTGGAAACCCGGTCGCGATCACGGTGACCTTGACACCGCCCTTGGTACCACGATCGATCACGGTCCCGAAGATGATGTTGGCGTCCGGGTCGGCCGCCTCCTGGATGATGGCGGCCGCCTCGGAGACCTCGTGCAGGGTCATGTCCTCGCCGCCCGTGACGTTGATCAGCACGCCGCGGGCGCCGTGGATCGAGGCGTCTTCCAGCAACGGCGAGGAAATCGCGCGCTGCGCGGCTTCCATCGCACGGTGCTCGCCCTCTGCCGTCCCGGTGCCCATCAGCGCCATACCCATCCCGGCCATCACCGATTTGACGTCGGCGAAGTCCAGGTTGATCTCGCCGGGCACCGTGATCAGATCCGAGATGCCCTGAACCGCCTGGCGCAGGATGTCGTCGGCCATCATGAAGGCCTCGTTCAACGGCGTCGCGCGCTCGACCGTGTGCAGCAGCTTGTCGTTGGGGATCGTGATCACCGTGTCGACCACCTCCCGCAGCGCGGCGAGGCCTTCGACGGCCTGGATGTGCCGTCGCCGTCCCTCGAAACCGAAGGGTGTTGTCACCACAGCCACGACCAGCGCGCCCATCTCGCGTGCCAGGTTGGCGATGATCGGTGCCGCGCCGGTACCCGTTCCACCGCCGAGACCGGTCGTGACGAAGACCATGTCGGCGCCGTTCAACACGTCGATGACGGTCTCCGTATCTTCCAGCGCCGCCGAACGCCCGATCTCCGGGTTGCCGCCGGCGCCCAGCCCCTTGGTCAGCTTGGCGCCGAGCTGGAGCTTGACCGGCGCCTTGTTGTTCTGCAGCGCCTGGCAATCGGTGTTGGCGGCCAGGAACTGCACGCCATCCACCTTGGAGGCGATCATGCGGTTGATCGCGTTACCGCCCCCGCCGCCGATGCCGATCACCTTGATGACGGCGGCGCCGGATCGCGCATCCTCCAACTCGAGCCGCGCCGGCCGACCCCTGCCTTTGCTGGCCTTCTTCTTCCCATCGTCCATCGTAATCATCTCGTCCCCCAACTGTTCCTCATCGTTGGAACGTAAAACCGATCAAAACATCTCCGTCAACCACTGGCGGACCCGGCCTCCCACCTTGCCGATGCCGCTTGTCTGCAATGCCAACGGAATCCTCCGCCGCGCACCTTCCTCCAGATGTCGTGCCCCATACAACGCCAGGCCGATCGCAGCCGCGTGCTGCGGTCCCGAGAACGGCTCGACCAGACCGCCCGCACCGCTCGGCTTCCCCAGCCGCACCGGCATGTCGAACACCTGTTCGGCCATCTCCGTCATGCCGGGCAGCAGGCCCCCGCCGCCGGTCAGGACCACTCCGGCGTTGAGCATCTTGTCGAACCCGGCCCGCACGATCTCGTTGTGGAACAGCGTGAAGATCTCCTGCGCCCGGGGCTGGAGGATCTCCGCCATCACCTGATGCGAAAGCTGTCGAGACTTGCGCCCGCCGACCGTCGGCACGTCGATCACCGTGTTCTCCTGGACCAGCGAGGCCAGCGCACATCCCTGGCTCTTCTTGAGCCGCTCGGCGTCGGGGATCGGCGTGCGCAGGCCGACGGCAAGGTCGTTGGTGAAATGATCGCCTCCCACCGGCAGCACCGCGGTGAACCAGATGCTGCCCTTCTCGAAGATGGCCATGTCGGTCGTGCCGCCGCCGATGTCGATCAACGCGACGCCGAGCTCCTTCTCGTCCTCGCTCAGCACGGCCTCCGCCACCGCGCACTGCTCGAGCACGGTGTCCCGGACCTCGATGCCCGCGCGGTTGGCGCAGCTGACCAGGTTCTGTACCGACGTCGTCGCCGCCGTGACGATGTGCACGTTGGCCTCGAGCTTCGAGCCGACGAGGCCAACGGGTGAGGCGATGCCGCCCTGGTCGTCCACCACGAACTCCTGCGGGAGGACGTGCAGGACTTCACGATCCTGGGGGATGCTGACGGCACGCGCGGCGTCCATGACGCGTTTCACGTCGTCATCCACTATCGTCCGATCGCGGCCCGCAACGGCCACCACCCCGCGCGAGTTGAACGAGCGGATATGGCCGCCCGCGATCCCGACCACCGCCGATTCGATGTTGAGGCCGGCCATCAGCTCGGCCTCCTCGACCGCGGCCTTGACGGCGTGAACCGTCGCGTCGACGTTGACGACGACGCCCTTGCGCAGTCCGCGGGACGGAGCTTCCCCGAGACCGACGATGTCCACCTGACCGCGCTCGTTGACCTCGCCCACCACGCAGCAGATGTGCGTGGTGCCGATGTCCAACCCAACGGTGTAGTGTTCGCTCTTAGGCATGTTGCACCTTTTCTCGAGATACAGTTATGGACGCATTGGTTTGACGACGATGCGCTGCGACCAGCGCAGATCCACATAATCAAGCGCGCCGGTGCGGTTGCTGATCGCCCGGCGCAGGTCGAGCCAGCGATCGACGTTGCGCTCGATACGCTCGGGATCGAGCAACAGCCGCGGTCCGCCGCCAAGCGTGCGGACGGCGACCTGCGCCGGTCGGGAGACGTTCAGTTCGGCGAGGCGCTCGGCAAACCGCGGCGCGCGCGCGTTGAGCCGCTCGACCATCCGGACACCGCGGCGAAGGGCGCCGATCAGATCCTCGCGTTCCAACCTGTCCAGGCCGCTGATGACCGGCAAGTTGTCGGCGCCGCTGCCGGTCAGCCCGATCACATAACCCTCGCGGTCGACGAGATGCGCCACACCCTCGACCAAGGCGACGGCGAGTGGACGGCGCTCGACGACCCGCACGCGAATCGTCCCCGGTAACACCCGCTTGACCGTCGCGGAACGGACCCACGGATCGAGCGCCGCGACGCGCTCGATCTCGTAGAGATTCACGGAGAAGATGTTGCGACCGGCATACCGTCGTTTCAGCTGGGCTTGGATGCGGCTCACCGATGCGCGCTCCACGCGTTCGATGCGGAACGTGTCGATGGCGAACTCCGGACCGCCGAGGAGCTTGGACGAGGCCTCGATCGCACCGTACACGATCCCACAGGCGATCAATGCGTTGGCCAGCAGGATGCCCGACCAGCCGATCAGCTTGCGCGTCAACCGTTGCTTGCGCACGCGCTGGTTCGCCTTCCGCCGCCAGTACTTCTGATCCATGTCGGCGAGGATCGGTTTGCGTTTCTCCGTCGTCATCGCGTCGCTCCCGCCGCATTGACGGACTTGTTGCCACGACAGCGCGGCTTGCGGCCCGCTTGCTTGACCAGCGCGTCTCCGGCGCGCCAGACGTCGCCCGCGCCGAGGGTGAGCACGATCGAGCCCGGATCGACCCACTCACGCAGACGATCCGGCAGCTTCGTCTTGTCTGGTTCGTAATGCACTTCGGGGTGCCCGCCGCGCCGAATGGCGTACGCCATCGTCGACCCGTCCAAGCCAGGGACCGGACGCTCGCCGGCCGGGTAGATGTCGGTGACGAGGACGACGTCGGCGAGCCCGAAGGAGCCGGCAAACTCCTGGAGCAACGCTTCGGTCCGCGAGTAACGGTGGGGCTGGAAGGCCACGATGAGCTTGCCGCGGAAAGCCGCACGCACGGCCTCCAGAGTGGCGCGGATCTCCGTCGGATGATGGCCGTAGTCGTCGATCACGGTCGCACCGCAGGCCTCACCGCGCACCTGCAAACGGCGATCGACGCCGCGGAACGACCCCAGGGCCGCCGCGATCGTGGCGAACGGAACGTCCAGCTCCAACCCGACGGCCAGCGCGGCGAGGCTGTTGGCCACGCTGTGACGGCCCGGCTGCTGCAACGCCACTCGACCGAGTTCCTCACCGAACGCGTGGGCGGTGTAGCTCGTGCTGAACCCGTCGACCTCAATCCCGGCCGCTCGTACGTCGGCCTCGTCGTTCTCGCCGTAGGTGATCACCTTGCGATCGATGTGCGGAAGGATCGCCTGCACGTGCTCGTCGTCGGTGCAGACGATCGCCGCGCCGTAGAACGGGACCCGTCCCAGGAACTTGGCGAAGGCCTTACGGATGTCGTCGATCCCCGCGTAGTGGTCGAGGTGCTCGCGGTCGATGTTGGTGACGACGGCGATCGTCGGCTTCATCTTGAGGAACGAGCCGTCGGACTCGTCGGCCTCGGCCACCATCATCTCGCCGCGTCCCAGTTTGGCTCCGGAACGGAGCTTGCCGACGCGGCCTCCGATCACGACGGTCGGGTCGAGCTTGCCGCGAGTCAGCACTTCGGCGACCATCGCGGTCGTGGTCGTCTTCCCGTGGGCCCCGGCGATGGCCACGGCGTACTTGAGACGCATCAGCTCGGCGAGCATCTCGGCGCGCGGGATCACCGGGATATGCAGTCGCCGCGCCTCCACGACCTCGGGGTTGTCCTCCTTCACGGCGGACGAGATCACGACCACGTCCGCGTCGTGGACGTGTTTGGCGTCGTGGCCCTTGTGCACAGCCGCGCCCAGCTTCTTCAGACGACGCGTTGCGGGGTTCCCCGCCAGATCCGATCCAGAGACGGGATAACCGAGGTTCACGAGAACCTCCGCGATGCCGCTCATCCCCGAGCCGCCGATCCCGACGAGATGCATGCGTCTGGCCTTACGAAACACCGGCGTCTCCTC
>WVWW01000232.1:0-66189 GCA_011773795.1 Acidobacteriota bacterium | reverse complement strand
CGGTTTGCCGATGCGTTTCGCGCATTCACCCATGCGGCGAATGGCTTCGGGGTTGCCAAGCAGTTCCTCGAGAACTCCCACGAGACGGCCGTCGTCGAGCTCGGCATCCGTCACGACGCGGGCGGCACCCACCCTGGCGAGCGATTCGGCGTTGTGCCGTTGGTGGTCGTCCGCCGCATGAGGGTAGGGAACAAGAACGGCCGGTCGGCCTGCGGCGGTCAGTTCGGCCAGGGTGGATGCCCCGGCGCGACAGACAACGAGATCGGCGGCGGCCAGTCTCGCGGGCATGTCATCGAGGAACACTTGGACTTCGTACAGGTCTCGGGGGTAGGCGCGAGCCGCGTCACGGACCGTTTCCGCGTCCGCCTCACCGCACTGGTGGACGACCCGCGGCGCCGGGTCGAAGCGGGCGAGCTCGGGGACGAGCGCGCTCATCGCGCGATTGATCGAGTGTGCGCCGCGGCTTCCGCCGAAGACGAGAAGCGAAGGACGCGCGGCGGGCGACGGCGGGGCGGTCTCGAAGAACTCGGCTCGCACGGGGTTGCCCGTGACTGTGCCGATTCCGTCCAACCGCTTGCGGGCGTCCTCGGAGGGCACGCACACGGCGTCCACACGCGGCGCCAGCCAGCGATTGGTCGCACCGGGGAAGTGGTTCTGCTCCAGCACCATGGTCTTCACACCCGTCCAGGTCGCGGCCAGCACCGCCGGCCCCGACGCGTATCCACCGACGCCGACCACGAGGTCGGGTCGGTGACGCCGCATCCAGAAGAAACAACGCAGCAGGGCACGCGCAGCCGCGAACGCCGCCCCGAGCTTGGCGAGGGCGCCGCGGCCCTTGATCCCGGCAACCCGCAGCGATACCAACGGGTAACCGGCCTGCGGGACCAGTCGCTGCTCGATTCCACGCTGCGCGCCGATGAACGTGATGTCGGCCGCATCGCCAAGCTCGTCGCGCAGCGCGGCGGCGACGACGAGTCCGGGGTACAGGTGACCCCCGGTCCCGCCCCCGGCAAACACGATCTTGTATCCCTCACCATCCACATCAATTCGAGTGCTGCGAAACGTTGAGCAGCAGACCGATGCCGGTCATCGAGACGACCAGTGACGATCCGCCGTAGCTCACCATGGGTAACGACAGCCCCTTCGTCGGAAGCAGGCCGACACATACGCCGATGTGTACGAAGGCCTGGAGCACGATCAGCAGCGTCACGCCGAGCGCCAGGTAGAAACCGAAGCGATCCGGGGCGCGCCAGGCCGCGCGGATCCCACGCCAGAAGATCAGCAGGAACGTCAGCACCAAACCGATCGTGCCGAGCAATCCGAGCTCCTCGCCGATCACCGAGTAGATGAAATCCGTGTGTGCGCCGAAGATGTAAAAGGCCTTCTGTTGCCCTTGTCCCAGGCCCTGACCGGTCAAGCCTCCACTGCCGATCGCGATCAACGATTGGTTGAGCTGGAAATTCGAGCCGAGGAGCTCCGTGCCGGGGTTGAGGAAGGCGTTGATCCGGGACAACCGGTAGGGCTCCGCGAGGACCGCGCCGAACACGCCGAGCACGCCGACGGCGGAAGTTCCGGCGATCCAGCGCCAGCTCAGCCCGGCCACGAAGATCATCACGAACACCGTGGTTCCGATGATCAGGGCGGCGCCGAGGTCCGGCTCGATCACCACCAGACCGCAGATCGGCCCGACCGCGAGCAACGTGGGCAGGCTGACCGCCTGGAACTCGTTGACGCGCTCGTCCTTGCGCGACAGCATCCAGGCCATGAACAGCACTGCGGTCAGCTTGGCGATCTCGGAAGGCTGGATCTGGATCGGCCCGGCGAACAGCCAGCGATGCGCTCCGCCACGGGCGGGCATCGCCAGCACGAGGACCAGCAACGACACGGTCCCCAGCACCGCGCCGAGCACCAGCACCCGGTTGGAGAGCTTCTGATACGGGAAAGATAACGCGGCGAACAACCCCGCGAAGCCGGCGAACAGGAAGATCAGGTGCTTGATCAGGTAACCGCTGGCCGATTCGAGCGACGTCATTGCCTCGTAGGTCGACGCGCTACCGACCATGAACAGACCGAATACGGCGAGCGCCCCGACGGCGAAGAACAACCAGCGATCGAACACCATCCGCTTAGGCATGCGATGCCCCCTGCGTCCGGACGGCCCGACGGAAGACCTCGCCGCGATGCTCGAAACTGTCGAACTGATCGAACGACGCGCAGCCCGGAGAGAGCAACACCACGTCGCCCGGCTCGGCGGCGGCGAAGGCGGTCGCGACGGCATCTTCGAGGTCGCCGCACGTGGTGACCGCACAACTGTCCGAGAAGCGACGCGCCACGGGGGCCGGGTCGATCCCGATCACGTAGACGCCTCGTGCCCGCGCACGTGCCATTTCGACCAGCGCCGGCCAGTCGCCGCCCTTGTCCTTGCCGCCTACGATGAGATGGATCGTGCCCGCATCGAAAGCGCCGAGCGCGGGTAGAGCCGCCGCGGGGTTGGTTGCCTTGGAGTCGTTATAGAAGGTGACGCCGCGGAACTCGGCGACACGCTCGAGCCGGTGCGGCAGCGGTTCGAAGGAGCTGAGCACCGCGTCGATGACGTCGAGCGGCACCCCGGCCAGTCTGGCCGCGGTTGCCGCCGCCAGCGCGTTCGACAGGTTGTGCTCGCCGGGAAGCGAGAGGGCGTCCGCTCGCAGCAACCGTTCTTCACCGCGATCGGTGCGCAGGATCAGCCTGCCGTCCCGAACGAAACCACCCCGCATTGTCTCGTGACGCGTGGAGATCGTGTGCAGCCGGGAGCGTACCGCGGACTCGAAGCGGCTCGACTGGGCGTCGTCGGCGTTGAGCACGGCGCAATCGTCGGCCGTTTGATTCTCGAAGATCCGCGCCTTGGCGGCCGCATAGGCGTCCAGATCCGCGTGCCGATCCAGATGATCGGCCGACAGGTTGAGCAGAACCGCAACGAAGGGCCGGAACGTCTCGATCGATTCGAGTTGGAACGATGAAAGCTCCAGTGCGTGCACCGCATCCGTCGCATCGTGGTCGAGCAGATCGGAGAGCGGCGTGTCGAGGTTGCCACCGGTGCCGCCCGCGATTCCCGCGTTACGCAGGATCGCGCCGACCATCGCCGTCACGGTGGACTTGCCGTTGCTACCCGTGATTCCCACGATGCGGCCCCGCGTGAACCTTGCCGCCAGCTCGACCTCGCCCCACACCGGCACGCCCAGGTCACGCGCCGCGCGCACGACATCGATCTCGAGCGGAACGCCCGGGCTGAGCACCAGGAGATGCGCATCCCGCGCCAGCGACGCGGGGTGACCACACGCATGAAGCTGGACGCCGAGCTCGGTCAGACCGCGAGTTGCCTCGGCGAGATCCGCCGCATCGCAGCGGTCCGCGAGCGTGACACTCGCGCCACGATCCAGCGCGAGTCGCGCCGCCGCCCGTCCGCTCTTGCCCGCACCGATCACGACCACGCGTCGTCCGTCGAGATCGGGGAACGGTGTGGCGAACCGGGTTGCTGTCATCGTGGCTCCGGGACTCATCGCAGTTTCAACGTGGCCAGCGCAAGCAGCGCGAAGATGATCGCCATGATCCAGAACCGGATCACGACCTTGCTTTCACTCCATCCGCTCAACTCGAAATGATGGTGTAGCGGCGCCATGCGGAAGATCCGCCGCCCGCGCAGCTTGAACGACCCGACCTGCAGGATCACGGACAGGGCCTCGAGGACGAACAGGCCCCCGACGAGGATCAGCAGCAACTCCTGCTTGATCAGGATCGCGACCGTGCCGAGCGCCCCGCCCATCGCCATCGACCCGACATCGCCCATGAAGATCTCCGCGGGGTGGCTGTTGAACCAGAGGAATCCCAGGCAGGCCCCCAGGACCGCTCCGCAGAATACCGTCAGCTCCGCAACCCCCTTGACCGTGAAGATGCCGAGGTAGTCGGCCACGATCGCGTGACCCGCCGCGTAGACCAGCACCGTGAACGCGGTCCAGGCGATCAACAATGAGCCGATGGCGAGCCCGTCCAGGCCGTCGGTCAGGTTGACCGCATTACTCGAGGCGACCAGGACGAGTACCACCACACCCAAGTAGAACCAGCCGAGATCCGGTGTGAAGTTCTTGAAGAACGGGAAGATCATCTGTGTCGTGAACACGCCGGCCGACGCCAGCCGATGCAACGCGATCCCGATCACCAGTGCAATGCCGATCTGCATGCCGAACTTTGTTCGTGCGCGCAGGCCGAGGTTGTGCTTCTTGGCGACTTTGAGGTAGTCGTCGATGAAGCCGATGCCGCCGAACGCGACGGTCGATCCGATGGCGATCCACGTGAAGCGGTTGCTGGGATCGGCCCACAGGATCGTCGGCAAGACCACGGCCGTGATGATCAGCAGGCCGCCCATCGTCGGCGTGCCCTGCTTCGAGTGGTGCGACGCGGGGCCTTCCTCGCGGATCTCCTGGCCGATCTGGAACTGCTGCAGGCGGCGGATCATCCACGGGCCCAGCAGCAGGGCGACGAGCAGCGCGGTCAGCGTCGCCATCGCGGTGCGGAACGTGATGTAGCGGAACACGTTGAACGCGCCGATCTGATCCTGGAGACCCCACTCGAGATACAGCAGGTAGTAAATCATCGACCGACCTCGTGGTTGACCGGGGTCGGGTCATTCTGGGGCGGGTGCGGGGCCAGCTCCTCGGTCAGCCGGTGCACGACGCGCTCGAGGTGCATGCTTCGTGAGCCCTTGACCACGATCAGGTCCCCATCGCTGAGGAACTCGACGATCGACTCGGTCGCCTTGTCGACATCCGGGTGGTGGTGAACCTCGGGCACCCCGGCGCGCCGCGCGGCCTCGGCCGCCCCACGGGACAGCTTCCCGATCGTTACGAGCATGCCGATACCGGCCGCCCCGCAGCGCTTGCCGACCTCGCGGTGAAGCGCCGGTCCGAGCTGGCCGAGCTCGAGCATGTCGCCCATGATCAACACGCGCCGTCCGCGCGGGTCGGACTGGCGCAACGTCTCGAGCACCGACGCCATCGCCGACGGGCTGGCGTTGTAGCAATCATCGACGACCTGGATGTTTCGTCGCAGGTCGTGAACCTGCCCCCGTCCCTTGTCCGGCTCGAGCAACTCGATCTTTCTCGCCGCACCTTCCAGGTCCCCGCCTGCCGCGGCGACCGTGGCCAGCGCGGCGAGCGCGTTGAGCGCCGCATGCCCGCCACCGATCCGTAGCTGCAGGCGAAACGAACGACCATCGTGATTGACCGTCAGCCCCGCGCCCGGGACGAAGCGGTTGTCCAGCGCTTCGATCCGAAGATCCGTTCCGACGTCGTGGCCGAAGGTCACCTGCGGGCCGACGTGCCGGGTCGCCTGGACACGTACGTGAGCGTCGTCCCGATTCACGACCGCGATCGCGTCATCGCGCATCAGTGCGAACAGCTCGCCCTTCGCGGCGGCGATGTCCTCGATCGAACTGAAATTCTCGAGGTGCGCCGCACGCACGTTGGTCACGAGCCCGATGTCGGGATCCACCAGCTCCGTCAGGTGCGCGATCTCACCGGCGGTGCTCATCGCGATCTCGAGCACGATCATCTCGACATCGTCGGGGCAGGCAAGTAGCGTCAGCGGCACGCCGAGGTGATTGTTGAAGTTACCGGGCGTGCGGTAGACGGCGAACCCGGCGGACAGGCCCGCCGCGACCATCTCCTTCGTCGTGGTCTTGCCGTTGCTCCCGGTGATGGCGATCCAGGTCGCCCCGGAGTACCGCTTGCGCATGGCCCGCGCGCAGTCGGCGAGCGCGGCGACCGTGTCCTCCACCTGGATCAACACACCCGGAGCGTTCTCGAGATCGGGCACGTGTTGCACGATCCCGACCAGCGCACCCGCCTCACGTGCCTCGCCGAGGAAGCGGTGCCCGTCGGAGCGCTCGCTGGTGACGGCGAAGAACGCGGACCGTTGCTCGAGACGTCGCGAGTCGATCCCGTAGGAGGCCACACGCGTCGTCTCGTCCCCGCGGACGATCTGGCCGTGGCAGGCCTGCGCGAGCTCGCTGGCGGTCAGCTCAGGCATGCGCGCCTCCGCGTGTAGCCTCGAGCAACTCGGCGGCAACCTTCCGGTCGTCGAATCTCTCGACGCGCGCTCCGGTGGTCTGTGTGGTCTCGTGGCCTTTCCCGGCGATCACGATCAGGTCGTCGTCCGCGGCCTCGGCGATCGCCACCCGGATGGCCTCGCGGCGGTCGACCTCGCAGCGGATCTCGGCTCCAGACACCAGCGCCGCTCCGGCGCGTACCTCGTCCACGATCTTCCGCGGGTCCTCGCCCCGGGGGTTGTCCGAGGTAATGAAGCTGATGTCCGCTTGCTCGGCGGCGACCCGGCCCATCTCGGCGCGCTTGCCGCGATCGCGATCACCGCCGCAGCCGTAGACCGCAAGCACGCGGCCGCGCGCCAGGGAGCGCGCCAGCTTGAGCACCCGCTCCAACGCATCCGGGGTGTGCGCGTAGTCCACCCAGACGGCGAACGGTTGACCGCGCTCGACGCGCTCCACGCGCCCGGGAACACCCGACAGGTTACGCAGGCCGGTCGCGATCGACGAGGGGTCGTAGCCGAGACACACCGCGCACGCCGCCGCGGCCGCGGCGTTGTCCAGGTTGAACTTGCCGGGTAGGCCCAGCTCGATCTCGAACGGGCCGTCGGGGCCCGTCAGGGTCGCGGTCGATCCGCCGAGGCGGCATACCTCATCGCTCAAGCGCACGTCCGCACTTTGCGCACGACCGAAACGCAGCGCCTGGGCACGGGTTCGGCGCGCCACGCGGTCGCCCCACGGCGAGTCCGCGGAGATGACGGCCCGGTCGCGCGGCCCCAGTGTTTCGAACAGGCGCGCCTTGGCCTCGAAGTAGGCCTCTTCGCTTTCGTAGTAGTCGAGATGGTCGCGCGTCAGGTTGAGAAACGCGGAGACGGCGAAGCGGGTGCCGCACACGCGATCCAGGCTCAGCGCGTGTGACGAGACCTCCATCGCGACGACTTCGGCTCCCGCGCGGCGCATCGTGTCAAGGATGCGGAACAGATCGGTCGCCTCCGGTGTCGTGCGCTCGAGGGATTCGGCCAGACCGCCGAATGCGAAACCTGTGGTCCCGATCCTGCCCGCGCGTCTGCCCGCGGCCTGGGCGATCGACTGCACCATGTAGGAGACCGTCGTCTTCCCGTTGGTGCCGGTGATCCCGACGAGTGTCAGCGCCTCGTCCGGCCGCCCGTAGAATTCCTTCGAGATCGGCCCCGTCACGCGACGTGGCTCGTCGACACGCACCCACGCGACGGCCGGGTCGAGCCCCGTGGGACGGGACGAGGCGGCCACGATCGCGCGTGCGCCGCGTTCGACCGCTTGCGGCACGAAGCGCTCGCCGTCGACGTGCTCGCCGGCCAGGGCAAAGAAGAGATCGCCTTCGCCGATGCGGCGCGAATCGAGCTGCACCCCACGGATCTCCGGATCGACCTCGAGCGTGTCGAGGGGCGCGACGGCCGCCCCGTCGAGCAGGTCGGAAAGCCTGGCACCAGCGAGCCTCATCCCGCATCCCGCGCGCGAAGATCGCAGACTCCGCCGGGCGCCAGCGCCGTTCCCGGCGCGGGCGCCTGTGAAACCACCTTCCCGCTTCCGTCCACTCGCACGCGATACCCGTGGGCCGAGAGTGTCGCGATGGCCTCACGCAGTGTCCGCCGCCGCACATCCGGGACCCGACCAGGGGTCCGGATCGAGGGTTCCGACACGACTTCCCTCGTATCTTCCACGACGACATGCGGTTCCGCGATCAGCGGCGGCTCCGCGTCCTTCGGCACACGGAGGTATTGCAAGGCCTCGGCCAAGATGCTGGCGAACACCGGGGCCGCGATCTCGCCGCCCTGGAGCCGCGTACCGCGCGGGGTGTCCAGCACGACCAGCACGACGATGCGCGGATCGCTCGCCGGCGCAAAACCGGCGAACGAGGCAATGAAATCCGTATCCGAGTAGCCGGCGCCCGCGACGGCCTTCTGGGCGGTGCCCGACTTGCCGGCGACGCGATAGCCCGGCAGCCGCGCCGCGGTGCCCGATCCCTTCTCGACGACCTCCTCGAGCATCGTGCGTACCGTTCGCGCGGTTCGCTCCGAGACCACCCGGTGCGACGGGGCCGGCTCGAACAGCGTCAGACGCCCGTCCGCATCCTGCGTTCCGAGCCCGATGCGCGGTTCGACGCGGACGCCGTCGTTGGCGATCGTCGCCATCGCCGAGGCGATCTGCAACGCGGTCACGTTGATCTCCTGCCCGAACGATACGGAGTCGTGGGTGAATTCGGACCACTTCTCGAGGCCGGCGAGCGTGCCCGGCGACTCCGCGGTCAGCTCGATCCCCGTGCGTCGCGCGAACCCGAAACTCAAGATCCCCTCGCGCAGCGTCGCCGCATCGAGCCGCCGGTTGATCTTGGTCATTCCGATGTTGCTCGATTTGGCCATGACCATGGTCGGGGTCAACATGCCGTTCTTCGAGACGTCGTTGATGGTGCGGCCGTAGCTCGTGCGGTAGGGCTTGCCGTCGTGGCAGTAGAAGCGCTCGCCGAGATCGATCGTGTCATGCTCGATGGCCAGCGCCATCGGCACGATCTTGAACGTCGATCCGGGCTCGAACATGTGCTCCACGGCACGGTTGGCGCGCCCGTCGCTGCGGGCCCAGTCGTCGCTCGGACCGGAGCGGTCGATCGTCGGACGGTTGGCCATCGCGAGTACCTGCGCGGTCTTCGAATCGAGGATCAACGCGGTCGCCGCCTTGGCTCCGGTACGGCGCATCGCGGAGTCGAGTTCGCGTTCGATCAAGTGCTGCAGCGAGAGGTCCAGCGTCAGCCGGACATCCGACGACTTCCGCGCCGGCTCGCTCAACGGCTGGTGGATCTTGCCGTCCCGGGCGTCCCGCCGCACGAGAAACTTGGTCGAGCCTCCCTGCAACTCCTCGTTGAACCGTTTCTCCGCACCCTCCGTCCCGTGGCCCTCGATATCGGCGAACCCGATCACGTGCGCTGCGACGCGGCCCAGCGGGTAGTAGCGCTTGGTCTCCTTCTGGAAGCCGAACGGGTTGTTGCCGCCGAAGGCCAGCGGGGCGGGTCGATCCGCCGTGTCGCGACCCAACTCGCGAACCTCGCGCGCCGCTTCGGGATCGAGCCGGCGCTCCAGGTACACGAACGACTTGTTGGTGCTGAGGTCGGCCAGGATGTCCTTACGAGGCTTCGA
This sequence comes from Acidobacteriota bacterium, assembly GCA_011773795.1. Classification (GTDB taxonomy): domain Bacteria; phylum Acidobacteriota; class Polarisedimenticolia; order Polarisedimenticolales; family Polarisedimenticolaceae; genus WVWW01. The sequence goes on along the minus strand of WVWW01000232.1, from coordinate 56,946 downwards.
GATCGTTTTCGCGAGGATGTCCGCCGCCTCGGCGGCATCCTCGACTTTCCAGGGATGGGCGAAGAGCGAAGGGGACTCGAGACTGGCCGCGAGCGTCCGGCCGTACCTGTCGAGCAACGAACCGCGCCGCGCCTGGAGAACGTGCACGTCCTGGTGTTGCTCGGTCGCGCGTGCGATGAACCTGTCGTGATGCACCACCTGCAGGCGGTACAGCCGTGCCGCGACGCCGAGCGCGGCCAGACCGACACATACACACACCACGATGAGCCGGAATCGAAGTACCCGCGGCATCCCCTACTCGGACCGCCGCGATCTCGCGGACGCGTGTTCTGCCGTGCCGCCGGGCACTCGGGCTGCCACCGTGTCGCCGGCCGCCCCGCCGGGGCGCAGGACGAAGACCTCCGTCGATTCCGGCCGTTCGAACCGCTTTCGTGCGGCCCAGCGCTCGATGTTGCGCATCGCGGCGGCATCGGCGTGGCGCACCGCGAGGCGCCTCTCGATCTCGGCGAGCTGCTCGCGCTGGTCCTTGATCGACTCGAGCTCGTAGGACAGCTGCACACAACTGCTTTGCTGGTAGAGGTAGACGCCGGCGGGGGCGAGCGCCGCGATGGACAATGCCAAACCGACCCATAATCGCCGGGCACGCCGCGTATCCCGTTCGCGGACCAGCGCGCGGTTCCTCCAGCGGCGTGAGTTGCGTTCGCTCGTCATCGGTCGTCAGAGCCTTTCGGCCACGCGCAGGCGAGCGCTGCGCGAGCGGGGATTGCGGTCGATCTCCTCATCGGCCGGACGGACGGGACGCGAGGTCACGACACGGATCAGGTTCTCCTTGCCGCAGCCGCAGACGGGGAGCTTCGGCGGGCAGCTGCAGCGGTTGGCGAGCGCGCGCATCGAGGTCTTGATCGCTCGATCCTCGAGCGAGTGGTACGAGATGACGGCGAGCCGTCCACCCCGGGCGAGCATCGAGACCGAGTCGCTCACGAGGCGCTCCAAGCCTTCGATCTCACCGTTGACGGCGATGCGCAGCGCCTGGAACGTGCGCGTCGCCGGGTGGATCCTGTAGCGCCGCGCCGCCGGTCCGGCGACACGTTCAACCACTGCGGCCAGCTGGCACGTCCGCACCAGCGGCCGCCGGTCGCGTTCACGCACGATCGCCCGCGCGATGGCACCCGACTGGCGCTCCTCGCCCCAGCGAGAGAGGATGCGGCGGAGATCATGCTCATCGATCCGCGCCAGCAGGTCGGCCGCGCTCTCGCCGCCGCCCGGATCCATCCGCATGTCGAGCGGAGCATCGTGGCGGAACGAAAAGCCGCGTTCGGGACGGTCGAGCTGCATCGAAGAGACACCGAGGTCGAACAGGATCGCGTTGCACGCGAACACGCCCGCGTCCCGCAACAACCGAACCAGATCTTCGTGTCGGCCGTGCAACGGGACGAAACGATCGCCGAAGACGGCCAACCGCCGTCCGGCGATCTCCAGCGCCTCGGGGTCGCGGTCGATGCCGATCAACCGGCCGTCGGGCGCGATCGCCTCGAGCAGCGGGAACGCGTGGCCCGCGGCGCCGAGCGTGGCGTCGACGAACGTTGCACCGGGTCGCGGCGCCAGCAGCTCGAGTGTCTCGTCCAGCAGGACCGGACGATGTGCGGGTCGATCGGGCACCCATCTCTCCTCGTGAGGTGCGGGCTGCATCAAAAACCGAGCGCGGCCAGCTCACGGAGATCGTCATCGGTGAGCGGATCGCGTTTGAGCGCCTCCTCGAAGGAGCCGCGATTCCAGATTTCAAGGAAATTCTGCTGTCCGAGGACGGCGACGTCGCCGTTCAGCTCGGCCTTGTCACGCAACAACGGATGGATCAGGATGCGTCCGTTGGAATCCATCACCGCGCGTTGGCCGAAATAGTTCAGACTCGTACGGAGTTTGGTGACCAGAGGCTGGACCGAGGAGGCCGCGAGCATCTTGTCTTCCAGTTCGGCGTAGACTTGCATCGGATAGATCCGCGCCGACAGGCCGCGCAGGCTGGTGACGAAGAACTCGTTACCGTAGGTGGGCTCGATGACCGAACGAAAAGCGGCCGGGAGCTTCAAACGCCCCTTTTCATCGATCTTGGCGAGACTGTTACCCCGCAGCATGGGTCTCCCCACCCGATTCGACCCTCGACTATTTCGCACCGACGGCCGTGCCAACACCCGCCGGAACTTGCCGCCTGTGTTCTGCCAAGAAGAAGTGGAACGAGAACCTTGATGGTCCACTTTGTTCCACTCTCGACCACCGGCCCAATTATGGGGATGGGGTCCTGGGGTGTCAACACCCCTAATAAAGAGAAAACGCCACGAGAAGAGCGAAAGTAGAGCGTACAAGGAGGAGGCATGAGGCCCAAGACGCAGTGCGTGCGGGGCGATGCGCGGCCCGACAAGATCGGAACGCCCATTGCGCCGGTCATCGTCCCCGGTGTGACCTTCGAGTTCGAGGACCACGCTTCGATCGACCGATTCTTCGAGGAGGGCTCCGGGTACCTTTACTCGCGCTACGACAACCCGACGGTCGCCCAGGCCGCTCGGGAGATCGCGGCCCTGGAGGGCGCCGGGTCGGCGGCGCTGTTCGCGTCCGGGATGGCCGCCATGAGCACCGCCGTCCTGACCCTCGCCGCGCCGGGCAAGCGCGTCGTCACGCAGGACGACGTCTACGGCGGGACGACCGAGTTGATGGCCCGTGTCCTGCCCGAGTGGGGCTTCGAGGTCGAAACCGTGCGACGCGACGAGTTGGCGACGCTCGACCCCGCACGACTCGCGGGCGCCGGCGTGCTGGTCCTGGAGACACCGACGAACCCGGGACTGAGGCTGATCGACCTGGAGGCCGTCGCCGGAGTCGCGCGCGCGGCCGGGGTCGTGACGATCGTCGACAGCACGTTCGCAAGCCCGCTCGTTCAGCGACCGGTCGAACGAGGAATCGACTTGGCGATGCATTCGACGACGAAGTACCTCGGCGGGCACAGCGACCTGACAGGCGGTGTGATCGCCGGAAGCGCAGAGTTGGTCTCGCGTATCGCCGCCCGGCGGCGCATCCTAGGCGGTGTGATGGACCCGTTCGGAGCGTTCCTGCTGATGCGCGGGCTGCGCACGCTGGCAGTCAGGATCGAAGCGCAACAATCCTCGGCGATGGCGGTTGCCGAGTTCCTCGCCGCCCAACCGTCGGTCGAATCGGTGGCTTACCCAGGTCTGCCGAGCCACCCCGATCACACCCTGGCGAAGGCTCAGATGGACGGGTTCGGGGGGATGGTCTCGTTCTGCGTCCGTGGGGGTTCCACGGCGGCGCGGGCGGTCCACGATCGGCTACGCGTGTTCCACCGGGCCGGAAGCCTCGGGTCGGTCGAATCCCTCGTCAGCATTCCTGCGTTGATGTCCCACCGCCACGTGCCACGCGAGAAACTCGATGCGGCAGGGGTTTCCGAAGGGTTGTTACGCTTGTCCATCGGACTCGAAGACGCCGGCGATCTGATCGCCGACCTGGACCGAGCGCTGGCCGGTTAGCTACTCGTCGTCGGACGAATCGGGCCCGGTCTTCGGCCGAATCGGGATACCGTTGCCCGATACGAGGCCGTCGTCGAAGGTGTCGTAGTCGTCGTCGTCGTCGTCGGGATCAACCTTGTCGTAATAACCGCTGGTCGGGTCGGGCCCGTCGTAGATCGAGCGCAGACCGTTGGTGATGTCCGCCGAGAGCAGCGGGATCGCCTGCAGCCAGAAGGCGTCGCCACCACGATGACCGACGAACAACCAGAGTTGCCCCTCGATGCTGGCTTCGATCTGGATCGTCGCGAAGCCGGCTGGACTCGCGTCGTAACGCGATGCCTGCCGGTCGATCCGTGATTGTTTGCTTGCCGCGGACGCGACACTGCCCGCGAGCAGGACCAGGACAACAGAGAGCGCGAGGAACCTACGCACGACGGCACCCCCTCTCCATGTAACGGTCGAAATCTTCGACCTCGGGGAATTTCCTCTCCAGCTCCGAGCGCAACGCTTTGAGCCGCCCGAACGCGATCCGCTCGCGAGTCGGGTTGTCCGCATCGCCGGCGATTTTCCATTCGTAATACGCGTTGAGGAACAGGATATCGGTCTGCTTTTCGTTGTTGTACAGAGCCAGAGCGTCGGATTCACGCAGACAGGCGCGGGCGCGATCGACGTCCTTCTGGCGATAGTAGGCCTGGCTCAGATTGCTCCAGGCGTAGGCTTGCAACCTGCGGTGACCCTCGGTCTTGGCCTCGGACAGCGCCGAACGCAGCATCCGCACGCCTTCGCGTGTTTTGCCGAGATCGACGTAGCAAGTGCCGATGCCCATGCGCACCTTGATGGCCTCGAAGGTCTCCCCACAGGCGGCATACAGGTGCGCGGCTTCGCGGTACCGATCCACCGCCGCGGCGAACCGGCCCTGATCCGCGAGCACACGGGCGAGCGTGTGCTTCGCCATTGCCTCGTAACGCTCGAGCTGAGATTGGTTTGCCAGACGCGAAGCTTTCTCGGCTTCGATCTCGCTGAGGATGGTGTCACCGAGGTCGGCATGGATGTTCGCCAGGGAAAGCAGCGCTCGAATCTGCGTGGCCGCGTCCAACCGGGTATGCGCGCGCAGCGCGGCGCGCAGTTCCTGTTCGGCGAGCGCGAGCTTGCCGAGACGGGTCAGCGCGGCTGCCTGGGTCACCCGAACCTGACCGAGCAGCTTGCGCGCTTCGAGGTCTCCGCGGCGGTCCAGCAACAGCTCGATCGCTCGTTCGTAGCAGGCGAACGCGGCGCCGTGATCACCGTCCTTGACCGCGCGATCACCGGTCTCGATCAACTCGACCGGATCCGTAGCGCCCGGCTTGAGCTCCTCGTAGACCTCGAGGTCGACCACGTCGGAGAACGACTGGATCGAGACGTTGAACACGCTGGCCAGGACGCGCAGCTTGTCGAAGGACGGGTAACAGATGCCCTTCTCGTAGCGGCTGAGCTGGGAGTTGTCGATCTCGCCGCCCTCGGCACGGGCACGTTCCTCGACGCGTCGAAGCGAGTAACCGTAGCCGCTCCGTAGCTTGCGAAGATAAATGCCCAAGCGCGTGCTGCCTTTCAGGTTGGCGGCTGCTTGAGACCCCATTTCGCCCCTCCCCTTGAGCTTCTTCCCGGGACCCCTGTGCCTCGGGAAGCGTCTCGACCCCGTCGCCTTTGCGGGTTAGTCATGGTGGAGGACAGGGCGCAATGACTAGACTAAACCGCGCTCGCGCCCGATGGTCAACCCGGGGCACCCCAGTCGTTGCGGATGATCTGCAGCAACCGGGGCCGAATCGCCAAACCGGCGCTAAAATAGGCCCTTTGTCATTGTACGAGGTTTTCAGTTGGCAGCCAAGGCGGCCGTCCCATCGAACTTTCGTCTTGCCTTCTCCTCCTCATCGGACGGCGAGCCGATCCGCGCGTATCTCATCTTCGGGGTCCTACTGACGATTCTGGTCGGCATTGCAATCCAATTGGCCTTCAGGGAGGTCGGCCTGGGGGTCCTGACGAGTCGCCTGGACCTGGCCCAGCGCGAGGCCGAGCAGATCGCCGAGAAGGTCACCCAGTTGGGATCGGGAGAGGGCACGGGGATCGATTTCACCCGGGTTCGAGGTCAGGAGCAGGCCCTTCGTGAGTTCGTGCACCAGCGCTTCACCCGTCGGTTCATCCTGCATCAGGTTGAAGTACGCGACCGGTTCGGGGTCCGCCAGATGTTCATCCCGCGGCACCAGGGACCACATCAGACGCACCGTGTCGGCGGGGCCGACCTGGTCAACGACGTCGTCCTGCGTGCGCCGATCGGCGTCTCCGATGGTCTCGTGCTCGTCGGCATCGCCCCATCGCCAGTCATCGAGGAGATGAACCGCCTGCACGCCTCGCTGCGCACCAAGATCATCATCGCCGCGGGTCTCGCGGTGGGTGTGTTGATTGCGGGGTTCTTCTACGTATTGCACCTGGTGCGCAAGAATCAACAACTCGAGCAATCCAGGCAATCGGCCGCGCGCGCCTCATACGTGGGGCTGCTGGCCTCGGGACTGGCGCACGAGATCCGCAACCCGCTCAACGCGATGAACATGAACCTGCAGATGCTCGAGGAGGAGCTCGAGGCGGCGGGAGAGATGCTGGACCAGGAGTACCTCGAGCTGCTGGATTCAACGAAGCGCGAGATCAAACGTCTCGAAGGCCTCGTCAACAATTTCCTGGCCTATGCGCGACCGGGGCGGCCGCAGTTCAAATCGCGCGACCTCAACGAAGTCGTCAACGAGGTGCTCAAGTTCCTCGAGAACGATTTCAGGCAAAGCCGGGTCGAGTTGAAGGCCGAGCTCGCACCGATGCTGCCCAACGTCGAGCTCGACGAGCGCCAGTTCAAGCAGGCGCTGATGAACCTGCTGGTCAACGCGCGCCAGGTACTCGAGCCGGAGGGAACCGTCCTCGTTCGTACCCGCGCGGCGAGCAACGGCGAAATCGTATTACAGGTCGAGGACGACGGCCCCGGGATCCCGGAGGCCTCGCAAGAACGCATCTTCGAGGTGTTCTACTCGAGTCGTGGTGGGGGAACCGGCCTGGGGCTGCCGATCGCGCGCCAGATCGTCGAACGCCACGGTGGTCACATCGAGTTGGAGTCGACCGTCGGCGTCGGGACCAAGTTCACGATTCGCCTTCCCCGGCGCCACCGCCGGACCAAACCGCCGGAAGAGCCGGCCACCCCGGTTTGATCGGACGAGGCGGTGAAGACCTTGGAACAGGCCAGGAAACGGGCAGACGCGTTGCGACTGGAGATCGAGACCCATCGCCGGGCCTACTACGTCGACAACGACCCCCAGGTGTCCGATGCCGAGTACGACGAGCTCGAGCGCGAGCTGGTCGACCTCGAGCGACGTTACCCCGAGCTGGTGACGCCGGATTCGCCGACCCAACGCGTCGGCGGGGAGCCCGCCGAGGGTTTCGAGCCCTACACCCACGCCTCGCCATTGCTGTCCCTCGACAACGCTTACGGCGCGGACGAACTCCGCGAGTGGGACGCACGTTTGCGCCGCGCGCTCGATGATGCACCGGCGCCGTCCTACATGGTCGAGCCCAAGGTTGACGGCCTGTCGATCGCGATTCACTTCGAAGACGGCCGGTTGCGCCGCGGGGTCACCCGCGGGGACGGGCTGGTCGGCGAGGACGTGACCTCGAACGTGCGCACGATCCGTTCGATCCCACTGCGGCTGGCCGCTGGCGAGACCCGGGCGCTCGAAGCGCGCGGCGAGGTTTACCTTCCTCGTAGCGTCTTCGAACGGCTCAACGAAAAGCGCGCGGCGGAGGGCGAACCGTTGTTCGCGAATCCGCGCAACGCAGCGGCCGGCGCGCTGCGCATGCTCGACCCGCGTATCACGGCCGAGCGCCGCCTCGACTGCTTTTTTTACGACGTCGCCGCGTGGGGTGGCGATCCCCGGGCGACCCACGAGCAGAACTTCGAGCTGTTGCACCGTTTGGGCCTGCGCACCAACCCGCTCAACCGGCTTTGCGGGACGATCGACGAGGTGATCGATGCGTTCGAAGAGCTCGGCCGCCGGCGCGACATGTTGGACTACGAAATCGATGGATTGGTCGTCAAGGTCAACGAGCTGCCGTTGCGCGGGATCGCCGGCGCGACATCGAAGTTCCCGCGCTGGGCCGTCGCGGTCAAGTACCCCGCCCAGCAGGCGACGACCACGGTTCGCAAGATCCTCGTGCAGGTCGGACGCACCGGTAAACTCACGCCGGTGGCCGAGCTGGAACCGGTTCAGCTCGCCGGGACGACGGTCTCCCGCGCGACCCTGCACAACGAGGACGAGGTCGAGCGCAAGGACGTCCGCGTCGGCGACACCGTGCTGATCGAGAAGGCGGGCGAGATCATCCCGCAGGTCGTGAAGACGGTGCCGACCAAGCGACCCGAGGGCACGCGGAAGTTCAAGATGCCCGCTCGTTGTCCGGTCTGCGGTTCCGCGGCGATTCGCGAGGAGGGCGAGGCCGCGCGCTACTGCTCGAACGTCGCCTGCCCTGCCCAGCAGAAGGAAAAGCTGTTGCACTTCGCCGGTCGCGGCGGCATGGACATCCAGGGCCTGGGGGAAGCGCTCGTCGACCAGCTTCTCGACCAAGGCCTGGTCAAGGACGTGTCCGGGTTGTACGACCTCGAACGCGAAGCCCTCGAAGGGCTCGAGCGGATGGCCGCTAAATCCGCGGCCAACCTGCTCGACGAGATCGAGCGGTCCAAGCAGCGGCCGCTGCGGCGTTTGCTCTTCGGGCTGGGGATTCGCCACGTCGGCGAGCGTGCCGCCGGACTGCTCGCGCGGTTGGGCAGCATCGAAGCCCTTGCCGGTGCCGAGCCGGAGGAACTCGAAGCGTTGGACGAGATCGGGCCGAAGACCGCCGCCGCGGTAGGCCAGTTCTTCGAGCAGCCGGCCAATCGCGAGCTCGTCGATCGGCTGGCTGCCGCGGGCGTGCGCACCGAGGCGAGCGAGGAAGAGCTTGCGCCGGCGCCCGGGGCGGTGGAACCATCCCCCTTCACCGGCAAGACGGTGGTCCTGACCGGAACGCTTCCAGGCATCCCGCGCAGCGCGGCCAAGGCTCGGATCGAGTATCTCGGAGGTAAGGTGTCCGGCAGCGTGAGCAAGAAGACCGACCTCGTCGTCGCCGGTGAGGCCGCCGGCTCGAAACGAACCAAGGCGGAGGCCCTCGGTGTCACGATCATGGAGGCCGAGGAATTCGCCGCTTGGATGAAGTCATGAGCGAGCAAGCGCACATCCTGGTCATCGAGGACGACATGGCCAACCGTCGCGGGCTCGTGCGTGCCCTGACGCGCGCGGGACACAAGGTCGAGGCGTTCGCGCGTGCCGATCCCGCACTCGACTACCTTCGTGAGCACCGCGACGTGGTGCTCGTGATCACCGACCTGATGATGCCGGGCACCGACGGTTTCGGCGTCCTGACCGCCGTTCAGGAGATCCGACCGCGCACCGGGTTGTTGATGATCACGGGTCACGCGACCGTGGAGTCGGCCGTCGATGCGATGAAACAGGGCGCCGACGACTACCTCACCAAGCCGGTCAACCTCGACGAGCTGCGCACGCGGGTGGCCAACCTGATCCAGAAGGTCCGCGACCGCGACCGCCGCGAGGAGCTCGAAGAGCGGCTCTACGGCAAGTTCGTCAAGCTGATCGGCAACTCGAAGGCGATGCAGGACCTGTTCCGCCAGATGGAGCTCGTCGCCGGCGCGCGTTCGAACGTCCTGATCGTCGGGGCTTCGGGGACCGGCAAGGAGCTCGTCGCCAACGCGTTGCACGAGCACTCGCCGCGCCACGAGGCACGCTTCCTGCCGATCAACTGCGCCGCGATCCCCGCGGAGATCCTCGAGTCGGAGCTGTTCGGGCACGAGAAAGGCGCGTTCACCGGTGCGACGGCACGCAAGGTCGGCAAGTTCGAGCTCGCCGACGGGGGCACGCTGTTCCTCGACGAGATCGGCGAGCTGCCGCTGGAGATGCAGGTCAAGCTGCTGCGGGTCCTCGAGCAGCGTGAGTTCATGCGCGTGGGCGGGACGGAGACGATCCGCGTCGACATCCGGCTGGTTGCCGCGACCAACCAGGACCTCGAGACCATGGTCGAGCAAGGCAGGTTCCGCAACGACCTGTACTACCGACTCAAGGTCGTCACGCTGCGGATCCCACCCCTGAGCGAGCGCGAGGGCGACGTGCGCCTACTGGCGAACCACTTCCTCGACGAGTTCGCGAAGGAAAACGGGCGCGAATCGATGAGCTTCACCCCCGAGGCGATGGCCGCCCTGGTCAACGCCCGCTGGGTCGGCAACGTCCGCGAGCTGAGAAATCTGGTCGAGAGCCTGGTGGTGCTCGCACCTGCCGACGAGATCCGGCTCTCGGATCTGCCGGAGGAGTATCGCGACCCCGGCACCTCCGTGGGCCCCGCGGCGGACGCAGTCAAAAAAGATCGGCAAGATCGGCAAACCCAGACGATGGAAGAAATCGAACGGCGCGCTATCCTCGACGCCCTGGAAAAGACCGGCGGGAACCGAACGCAGGCCGCGGAACTCCTCGGGATCGGTCTGCGGACGCTCCAGCGCAAGATCAAGGACTACAGGATGGCGGGCAAGGCGGAGGGGCACTAACCTTTCCGGTAGGCCGAATCGGCCGGGGTCGCCTGCCAACTTGGCATCGCGGCAGGGCACGCGGGCCGTGAAGGCCGCTAAAATAACGGCACGCGGTTTGCGTAGGTCTCGGGTATGGCTCCAGTCAAGAGCAACGGCTATCGGGTGCTGGTCGTCGACGACGACCCCGCCGTGTTGTCGACCTACCGGCGGATGCTGCGTCGCGCCGGGTTCGACGCGGTGACCGAGGCGGACCCACGCAAGGTCCTGGAAAACGGCCACGCGAACGGCGTCGACCTGCTGCTGCTGGACTACCGCATGCCCGGACTCGATGGGCTCTCGCTGCTGGCGGAGTTGCGCCGGCGTGAGTGCAACGCCCCGGCGATCCTCGTTTCCGCTTACCTGAACGAGGATCTCGTCAATCAAGCGCGTATGCTGGGGGTGGCCATGACGCTCGAGAAACCCGTCGACGTTCGGTCGTTGCGCGGTCATCTTTTTGATCTGGTGCCGGCGGCGAACGGTCGTCCGGCGTAGCAGAGTTCATTCGATTTCAATTTCAGAGGGGAACGGGGTAGTCGACATGCAAACTCGTTCTGTCAGGTTTTCACTTCTTGCCGTCAGTGCCGTAAGCGTGGTCTTCGGCATCGTGATCGGCGGCTTCCTCAACTCACCCGAAGTCGCGGTAGCCGCGCCCGGCGCGATCCAGCCGACGGCCAACATGGCTCCGGCGATCACGGCGAATTCCGGTGTCAGGGATTTCGCCGACGTCGTCGATCAGTCGATGGACTCGATCGTCAGCGTGACCTCGCGGGACGATCGCGACGAAGACGAGGAGGGCGGATCCTCCGACCCGCAGGACCTATTCCGCTTCTTCTTCGGTGATCCGCAAGACGAACCGCAGACGCCGCAGCGACCGCGCATCGGCGAGGGGACCGGGTTCGTGATCAGCACCGACGGGTACATCCTGACGAACTACCACGTCGTTCAGAACGCCGACCGCGTGAAGGTCGGATTCCGTGACGGGGGGGAAGAAACCGCAGAGGTCGTGGGCACCGATCCGTCGATCGACCTGGCGTTGCTCAAGATCGCGGTCAACGGGCTTACTCCGCTTCCGCTGGGTGATTCCGAGTCGCTGCGCGTCGGCGAGTGGGTCATCGCCATCGGCAACCCGCTCGACTTCGAGCAGACCGTCACGGTCGGCGTGCTGTCGGCGAAGAACCGTCGCGTGCCGCTTCCGACCCTCGACCGGCGCGGCCTCGTGACGTTCCTGCAAACCGACGCTGCGATCAACTTCGGTAACTCCGGCGGACCTTTGCTGGATATCGACGGCAACGTCGTGGGGATCAACACCGCGATCGCGCGGCAGAACCTCGCAGAGGGGATCGGCTTCGCGCTGCCCATCAACCAGGCCCGCAGGGTGATCGATCAGCTACGCGATTTCGGTGAGGTCAAGCGCGGCTACATCGGGATCAACATGAACACCACAGGAATCGACCGTGACGCCCAGGAGTACCTCGGGCTGCCCGACCGCAACGGGGTCATCATCGACGCGGTGACCCCGGGCAGCCCCGCCGAGCGCGCCGGACTTCGCCCGTTCGACGTCATCCGTGAGGTCAATGGGGAGTTGATCGAGGGCAACGACCAGCTGATAACCAAGATTTCTTCCTACATGCCCGGCGAGCGTGTCGAGCTCGAGATCTTCCGCGACGGAAAAGGGTTGACCAAGAGTGCCACGCTGGGTGAACGCCCGCTGCAGAACGAGCCCCAGCCGGCGGTGGGCGTGGACACCCCCGAGGACGAGCCGCAGGAGTCGGAAGGTCTCGGGATCACCGTGCAGGCGCTCGACCGGCGCGTCCGCGAGCAATTCGAGCTGAGCTCCTCGCTACGCGGCGTGCTGATCACCGATGTCGAGTTCGACAGCCAGGCTGCCGAGAAGGGCGTCTTGCCGCTGCGCATCGTGACCCACGTCAACGGAGAAGAAATCGACTCCGTCGAAGCGTGGGACGCGGCGATCCGGCGGCTGCGCCCCGGCCAACCGGTCAAGATCGACGTCGTGGTACCCGTCCCCAATGGTGGCCAGCAGACGTTCTTCCTGCGCGCGCCGTAGGCATCAAAAAGTCGTCACGAAACCGAGGGCACCCGCGCATGGGTGCCCTCTTTTTTTGTATCCTGTTGCCGTGAGCCGCCCCCGAATCCTGATCGTCGACGACGAAGCCGACATCCGTTCATCTCTCAAGATGATCCTCGAGTACGAGGACATGGAATCGGTCGAGGCGGCCGACGGGGCCGCCGGCCTGCAACTCGCCGCCGAGCGCGCGCCGGACGCGGTGTTGCTCGATATCAAAATGCAGGGAATGGACGGCCTCGAGGTGCTGGCCAACCTGCGCGAGAGCCACCCCGAACTCCCGGTCGTGATGATCTCCGGTCACGGCACCATCGCGACGGCGGTCGAGGCGACGCGGCTGGGCGCGTTCGATTTCATGGAGAAGCCGCTCGAGCGCGACCGGGTCCTGCTCGTGCTGCGCAACGCGCTCGAGCGCAAACGGCTGCAGGAAGAAATCCGCGAGTACCGGCTCGATTTCGAAGAGCGCTACAAGATGGTCGGGGGCTCGAAGGCCCTGGATGAGGTCCACCAGCTGGTGGCCCGCGTCGCCCCGACACATGCCTCGGTCTTGATCACCGGGGAATCAGGCACGGGCAAGGAGCTGGTCGCCCGGGCGATCCACCGCAACAGCCCGCGCGCGGCGAAACCGTTCGTCAAGGTCAACTGCGCCGCGATCCCGGAGGAGCTGATCGAGTCCGAGCTGTTCGGTCACGTCAAGGGCTCGTTCACCGGGGCGACGAAGGACCAGATCGGCAAGTTCGTCCAGGCCGACGGCGGGACGATCTTCCTCGACGAGATCGGCGACATGAGCCTGAAGACCCAGGCCAAGGTCCTGCGTGCATTGCAGGACGGCGACGTCGAGCCGGTCGGGGCGGCCAAGACCGTCCACGTCGACGTGCGGGTGGTGGCGGCCACCAACAAGAGCCTGCCCGAGGAGATCGAGGAGGGGCGCTTCCGCGAGGATCTCTACTTCCGGCTGAACGTGGTCCCGCTGCACCTCCCCGCCCTGCGCGAGCGCCCCGACGACATCGATGCGTTGGTCGAGTACTTCACCGAGACGTTTTGCAGCGAGAACAACTTCGCGGTCAAGACGTTCTCCAAGGGTGCGTTGGACGCCCTGCGAAAACTGCCCTGGCGCGGCAACGTACGCGAGCTGCGGAACGCAGTCGAGCGAGTGTTGATCATGACGCCGGGTGAGTCGGTCGACGTCGCCGACCTCCCGCCGGAGATGGGCATGGCGCTGGCCCAGGAGCGCGGTGCGGTGCCCGACGGGATGCTCGGCATCCAGCACGAAGGCGCCTCACTCCAGCAGTTCAAGGACACGGCGGAGCGGGCCTACCTGGTGACCAAGCTGCGGGCCAACGACTGGAACATCGCGGCCACGGCCAAGGCGATCGAGACGCCGCGCTCCAACCTGTACAAGAAGCTCGAGGCCTACGCCATCGACCGTGAAAAGGACGGAAGGCCATGAACGGCGAGCGCGACGTCGTCATCCTCTCCGGCGCCCGCACCCCGTTCGTCAAGTCCGGGACCGAGCTGGCCGGGGTTTCCGCCGTCGACCTGGGTCGCGTCGCCATGCGCGAGGCGATCGAGCGCGCCGAGATCGACCCCGACTGGATCGACGAGGTCGTCGTCGGCAACATCGCCGGCCCGGCCGACGCGGCCAACATCGCCCGCGTGATCGCGCTCAGCGCCAAGGTGCCCAGGCACGTTCCGGCGTTCACGGTCAACCGTAACTGTGCGTCGGGTCTCGAGGCCGTCGTCGAGGCGGCGTACCGAATCCGCTCGGGAGATGCCGACTTGATGGTCGCCGGCGCGACGGAGTCGATGTCCCAGATCCCGCTCCTGTTTCGGCCCGAGTCGCAGGCGGTCTTCACCCGCATGGCGCGTGCCAAGGGGCCGTTGGCCAAGCTCGGCGCCGCAGCGCAGTTCCGGCCGCGCCACTTCAGCCCGCTGGTCGGTTTGATGCTGGGGCTGACCGATCCGGTGTCGGGACTGAACATGGGCCAGACCGCCGAGGTGCTGGCGCGCGAGTTCGGGATCACGCGCGAGGAGCAGGATCGTTTCGCGCTCGCCAGTCACCAACGCACCGCGGCGGCGTGGAAGGCGGGACGCATGGATCACGAGGTCGTGCCGGTCCCGCTGCCGCCGAAGTACACCACGGCCGCTCAGCGGGACAACGGCGTGCGCGAGAACCAGACCATGGAGGCGCTGGCCAAGCTGCGCCCGGTGTTCGACCGCAAGCACGGCACGGTCACGCCTGGCAACTCGTCGCAGATCACCGACGGGGCGGCAGCCCTGGTGCTGGCCTCGGCGCGGCGCGCCCGCGAGCTCGGGCTGCAGCCGATCGGTCGGTTGCTCGCATGGGGGTTCGCAGGGTGCGATCCCGCACGTATGGGCCTCGGTCCCGTGCTGGCGACGCCGATCGCGTTGCGGCGCGCAGGCAACCTGCCGCTCGAGCGGATCGATCTGGTCGAGATCAACGAGGCGTTCGCCGCCCAGGTACTCGCCTGCCTGCGGGCATTCGAGTCCCGGGACTTCTTCGAGAAACACCTGGGCAGCGCTCCGATCGGTGCGCCCGATCCCGACAAGCTCAACGTCAACGGCGGGGCCATCGCGATGGGGCATCCCGTCGGCGCGACCGGCGGGCGGCTCGTGCTCACGCTGCTCGAGGAGATGGCCCGCCGCGACGCTTCCCTGGGCCTGGCCACGTTGTGTGTCGGCGGCGGTCAGGGCGGCGCCCTCGTGTTGGAGCGGTCATGACCGAGGCAACCATCAACTTCAACCACCGGGTCGATGGCGAGGGTGTCCTGCACGTCACGTTCGACACGGCCGGGCAGAAGGTCAACCTGCTCTCCGAGCAGACGCTGCGTGCACTCGACCGGCTGCTCGAGGAAACGCGCAATCGAGACGACGTCCGAGCGGTGCTGTTCGGCAGCGCCAAGCCGGGGATGTTCATCGCCGGCATGGACGTGGAGCAGATCGCCGCCGTGACCGACGCCTACCGCGGGGCCGAAGCGGCGCGGTTCGGCCAGGCGGTGTTCCAGAAGATCGCCGATCTGGAGCGGCCCAGCATGTGTGCGATCAACGGGACTTGCCTCGGCGGGGGCACCGAACTGGCGCTGGCCTGCACGTTCCGCATCGCGGCGGACCGGGCCGACCTGCGCATCGGCTTGCCCGAGGTCAAGCTCGGGATCATCCCCGGCTTCGGAGGGACGCAGCGGCTGCCGCGGCTCGTCGGCCTGATCCCCGCTCTCGACCTGATCCTGACCGGCCGTACGATCGACGGGCGCCGAGCGCGGCGCATCGGGCTGGTCGACCAGGTGGTTCCCGAGGCCTACCTCGGGAGCCAGGCGCTGGCCCTGCTCCGGCAGGCGATCGCCGACGGCCAGTCCGCCGTTCTTTCGCGTATCCGGCGCAAACAGAAAGTCTTCCCGCGGCTGGTCCGGTCGGTCGGACCGCTACGCCGCAAGGTGCTCGAGCAGGCGCGCAAGAAGACCTCGGCCAAGGCGAGTCCGGACGACTACCCGGCTCCGTTCCGGGCGATCGAGGCCATCGACGCCGCCTGCACCCAGGATCTGCAGCAAGGCCTCGACTTCGAGGCTCGATTGCTCGGCGAGCTGGTCCCGACTCGCACTTCGAAGAACCTGATTTGGCTGTTCAAGAGTCAAACCGCGCTCAAGAGCGACACCGGCGAGATCCGGGCCACGCCGCGCAAGATCCACCGCGCGGCCGTTCTCGGGGCCGGGATCATGGGCGGGGGCATCGCGCAGCTGGTCGCCGACCGCGAGATCCCGGTACGGCTCAAGGACCTCAACTACGACGCGATCCTGACCGCGCTGGCAACGGCCAACGGCGTGTGGCGCCGCAAGCTCGAGCGCCGCCGCATCGACAAGCGCGAGCTCGCCCAGAGAATGGCATTTATCGCACCGACGCTCGACGGCAGCGGTCTGGCCCGCGTCGACATCGTGATCGAGGCGGTGGTCGAGGATATCGAGATCAAGCGCCGCGTGCTGGCCGACACCGAGCAGCGCGTCGGCGACCGCACCGTGTTCGCGACCAACACGTCGTCGTTGCCGATCACCGACATCGCGGCGGGCAGCCGGCACCCCGAACGCGTCGTCGGGTTGCACTTCTTCAACCCCGTCGATCGCATGCCGCTGGTGGAGATCATCGCCGGCGAGCGAAGCTCGCCCGAGGCGGTGGCGACCGCGCACGCGTTCGCGATCAAGCTGGGCAAGACGCCCGTGATCGTCAAGGACGGTCCGGGTTTTCTGGTCAACCGGATCCTCACGTTCTACCTCAACGAGGCGCTCCAGATGCTCGTCGAGGGCGTACGGATGGAGGCCCTCGACTCGGCTATGGAGAAGTTCGGCATGCCGATGGGGCCGTTCGCCCTGCTCGATCAGGTCGGATTGGACACCGCCGGGCACGTCGCGGGAGTCCTCCGGGCCGCGTTCGGGGAGCGCGCCGGTGCAACGGTCGACGTGCTCGAGACCGTGATCGGGTCGGGCCGCCTCGGACGCAAGAACGGCAAGGGCTTCTACCAGTATCGCAACGGCAAGCGCCGTGGGACCGACAACGAGATCTACGCCCTGATCGGCGCGCGCGACTCCCGCGAGGTCCCCGCGGAGACGCTCCAGGAGCGCATGGTGCTGGCGATGATCAACGAGGCGGTGCTGTGCCTGGAGGAGGGCGTCGTGGCCCAACCGCGCGACATCGACGTCGCCATGGTCATGGGCACCGGCTTCCCGCCGTTCCGCGGGGGGCTGCTGCGGCACGCCGACGAGATCGGCGTCCCGGTGGTCGCCGACCGTCTGTCGCGTCTGGCGGACGCTCACGGGGGGCGGTTCCGACCCGCCGCGCTGTTCGGCGAGATGGTCCGGCAGCAGCGTCACTTCTACGGACAGTGGCGCCAGGAAAACGCACCCGGACCGCTGTTCGGCGGCTAGCGTCGACCGCGCGGGCGGTCACGTGGCCGCCACTGCGCGTGATAAGATTAAGAACAAACCAAAACACCNNGGTCTCGGCAGCCGGCGGCTTTGCCGTTGCGATGGAAGCGCAAGAGGTCAGCTGGGAACTGAAACAAGAACTGTTCCCCGTCGTGCGGAAATGGATCAACGAGAACACGCGCGAGAAGAACTCCGACGGCGTCAAGATCCAGCAGGGGCGGTTTTCCCGGGTCCCGGTCCGGATCGACGACGCGACCTACCGGATCGCCGTCCACATCAACACGGCTCACGCCACGGAACAAGAAACCGAACGCCTGACCCTGACCCTGAAGAAGCAGGATGGAGGCTGGCAGGTCGACGGGGCCGAGTCGGTGGAAAAGATCAACATGCTGGTCCGCAGCGACGCCTCCAAGTGCTACAAGTTCGACAGAATGACGTTCGACCGCGAAGGTCTGAGAATGAGCGCATCCAACGGTGACGTGTGCGAGACCTACGTCGAGGGGCAAGTCGCCGGCTTTGCCGTCCAATCCGCTGACCTGAGTTACAGCTACGAGCCTCCGGACCATGCCACCCGCTTTCCCGACGGGAGGCACTATCGCAAGTCGCACCAGGTCTACAAGCAAATCCATACGAAAGAGCTGAGCTTCGATCCGCAAATTGTCTTTTTCCAGTGCGACCCGGAAACTTGCGAGGCGCTTCTCTCGGAAGCCCTTCCCGGTCTGGAACGCGTGCCGCCCGAGGAGCGCGCGAAGCACGTGAACGACCTGTCCGACCCCGCACGCCCGGCCTGGGCTCAGCGCTACATCAACGAGACGGCGAAGGACCGGCGTCAGAATCCGTTCAACGGCTTCAACCGCCGAGAAGAGCCGGGCCACGAGTACTACTCCGTGTTCATCAGTCGTGAACTCAACGAACCTCAAAGCGGCGTGCGGCTCGCCTACGACAACTGGAACGAGTTCGACATCGTCTTTTCCGTCTGGCCTAAACGCTTCGACCTGCCCAATCAGATCGTCGGGCCACTTTACGGCTATTACCTGGAAGAGACCCTGGCGAGCGTGGACGCCTACGATCTTGAAAGGCGCCAGGGTGGTTTCACGCGCTGGCTCGAGATACAGAGCGTCAAGGGCAACGTGGATCTAGCGGTCGAGGAGCCGGAGCTGCTGCGGGGCGACATCGAGTACAAGCTCGGAATCAAGCAGGACATGGACCTCGTCCCGTTCTTCATCAGCACGTTCGACCCTACCGGTCGATCCAACAGCCGGAGACCCGCTCCGTTCTCGGTCGACTCGGTTCGGCTGGATGGAGAGGAGTTGACCTGGGTGCAGGTGGGCAGGTATCTCGGTCTGGCCGTTTTGCCGGAGGGCATCAAAGCCGACACAACGATCAACCTCGGGCTCAGCTATTCGTCGCGCGGCATCTACGACGAGAACTACTCGTTCAAGGTCGTGGACCGTCACAGCTGGTTACCCTTCAACCGACTCGGGGACTACATCGAGGAGTACGATCTGGTGATCCGGTCTCCCGCCAAGTTCGAGATCTATGGATCGGGCAAGAAGGTCGAGGACCGCGTGGAAGGGGATCTACGGATCACCCACTGGGTCGCCGAAAAGCCGGTCAACGGCCCGTCGGTCGTCTTTGGCACCTATGTTTCCAACTCGGGCACGATCGAGGCAAAGACGCTGGACGGCAAGACCATTCCCGTGGCCGTTCACGTCGACAAGGCGAGCGCTGCGGACTGGGACATCACGGAGGCGAGCCTGACTCCCATCGTTAACTCGGCGATCAACTCGATCAACCTGTACACCAAGGTGTCGGGATTCGAGTATCCCTTCGACGAACTGCACATCATCAATGACCCGCAGGGCCTCTTGTACGGGGAGGCCCGGAGCGGCGTCATCTATCTGGGGCAGGGTGTGTTCAAGGGCGAGGCCTCGCTCGCGCCCTACTTCATCGATTCCACCGGGATTGCGCGTTTTTTGCGCTCGGTCGTGCCCCACGAGGTCGGTCACATGTGGTGGGGCGAGGGGATCACGTTCCACAACACGCGAAACTGGTGGTTCATCGAGACGATGCCGGAATACTTCTCGGCACTCTACCTGGAGCTGGCGAACGGCTACGACGACTATCAGAAGCAGGTCGACGAGTGGCGACGCAACATCCTCACGTCGAACCTCAACGGGAGTGTTCAAAACGCGAACACGCTCTTCGCCGGGGCGCACGGCGGGGGATCGGGCGAAGCGGCGCCACGAACGGCCGCCATCTACTCGAAGGGGCCTTACGCCCTGCACATGTTGCGTGAGACCTTCAAGGGCGAAGGACCGAGGGGGCCCGGAGGCGCCGACAAGAAGTTCTTCGAATTCCTACGGGAATTCAGCCTGACCCTGCGCGAAAAGGGTGAGGTGGTCACGACCGATATCCAAATCGCGGCGGAACAGGCACTCGGCGGGCTCGACGAGCAAGGCAACCGCTACAACGCGGACTTGAGCTGGTTCTTCGATCAGTGGGTCCGCGGGGTCGGGATCCCGCAATACGAAATGGACTACGGCATTCGAAGGAACGAGGAGGGCAACTTCCTTATCGAAGGGGTGATCAAGCAGCAGATCCTGCTCGGCACCAGCGAATACGTGCTCGAGGAAAGCGCCTACCGCGGCTTCGTGGACCTGACGGTCAAGACGAAGAAGGACTCTTATCTCAAGCGTCTCGTCATCAACAATCCGGAGACTCCGTTCCGTGTGGTCGTCCCGGCGAAGCCACTGGAAGTTCTCTTGAACAATCAAGGCGAGATGCTGGCGCACGACATCCGAACCAACTAGACCCGCGACAAACCCGACCGCGAAGCGGCGCCCGATTCGGGCGCCGCTTTTTTTGATCGGCCTGTTAGGATGCGAACCCGATGATCCGGTTGTTCAACGTCAGCAAGCGGTACGACGACGTCGCGGCCGTCGAGGGGGCCACGCTCGAGATCGCCAAGGGCGAGTTCGTGTTCCTCACCGGGCCGTCCGGCGCCGGCAAGACCACGCTCCTGCGCATGTTGCTGCGGCAGGAGCGGCCCAGCGGCGGGCAGATCCTGGTCAACGGACGCAACGTCGGCGCGCTCCCGCAAGCGAAGATCCCGGACCTGCGCCGCTCGATCGGCGTCGTGTTCCAGGACTTCAAGCTGATCCAGCGCAAGACGGCGCTCGACAACGTCGCCTACGTGCTCAACGTGGCGGGGGTGCCGCGCTCGCGTCAGCGCAAGCAGGCCTACGAGGCGCTGCGAAGCGTGGGTCTCAACCACAAGCTGTCGGCCTACCCGAGCGCGCTGAGCGGCGGCGAGCAACAACGGGTCGCGATCGCCCGCGCGGTCGTCAACGAGCCGGCGCTGCTGCTGGCCGACGAACCGACCGGCAACCTCGATCCCGACCTGGCGGTCGAGATCATGCGGCTGTTCCGCGAGATCAACGCCCGCGGGACCACCGTGGTGGTCGCCACGCACGACCGCGACCTGATCGAGCGGATGCAGCGTCGCACGATCATCCTCGAGCGGGGCCGCGTGGTCGCCGGCGGGGAGTCGGCGTGAGCACACTCTGGCACAAGCTGCGGTTCTTCACGGTCGACGCCTGGGAGGAGCTGCGCCACAGCCCGGGCGTGAACCTGCTCGCCGTCGGGACCCTGATCGTCGTGCTGTTCGGGTCCGGCCTGATCGCCCTCGTCCTGAGCAACGTCGAGGCGTTCGTCGGCGAGCTGCGCGACGACGTGCGCATCGAGCTGTACCTGCAGGAAGGAGTCACCGCCGAGCAACGCGAGGCCCTGGAGCGGGAGCTGGGCGCCATCGACGGCGTCCTGCGCGTCGAGCACATCGACAAGGCCGAGGCGCTGGCCCGCTACCAGGACTGGGCCGGCGAGATGTCGATGCTGATCGACGCGCTCGAGAGCAACCCGCTGCCGGAGTCGCTCGAGGTGTTCCTCGCTACCGGCCAGGTCGCGGAGACCGTCGGCTCGAGGATCCAGACCGAGTTCGGTGACAAGCAGGGCGTCGAGCAGGTCCGCTTCGACCGCGAGCTGCTCGGCCGCGTCGAGGCGGTGTTGAACCTCGCCCGCGTGGGCGGTAGCGGTCTGGGCTTGTTGATTCTTGCCGCCGTCGTTTTCGTCATGGCCAGCGTGCTGCGGCTGGCCGTCTACGCGCGCCGCGACGAGATCGAGATCATGCTGCTGGTCGGAGCGACGCCGTCGTTCGTGCGCGGCCCGTTCCTCGTCGCGGGTGTGGTCCAGGGACTGGTCTCGTCGCTCGCCGCGCTCGCCCTGGTCGAGCTCGCCCGTCGCGCCGCGCTCGGTTACGCCGGCAGCCGGTCTCTGGCCATGTTCGACCTGCTGTTGGCCCACCCGCTGCCCGGACGTTTCGTCTTCGCGACGATCGCGACCGGGCTCGCCGTCAGCTGCACGGCAGCCTGGTTCGCCGTCCGGCACTCACAGGGTCTGCGCAGGACCCCTACCTAGAGGGCAGGGGGTCAGGTCTTGAATTGCAGCATTTGGCTCAGTGACTTTTCGTACCGGTAACCACCCCCAAAATGCTGCAATTCAAGACCTGACCCCCTGTCATCTGAACCAGGTGTCGGGGTCGGCGGTCATCCACTCGTCGTCTTCGTCGTCGGAGGGCCGGCCGACCGGCGGGGGAGGCTTCAGCCAGATGTGGTCGTCGTGGGTGCGCAGCTCGTAGACGCGCGCGCATGCCTTGCGTTTGGAATCGCTCGTGCCGGTGGCGAGGTCGAAGCTCCAGTCGTGCCAGCGGCAGGTGACGCGGCCGTCCCTGACACGGCCCTGGGCGAGCGACGAGCCCATGTGCGGGCAGGCATCTCGCAAGGCGTACCAGCCGCTGTCGAGCCGGAACACGGCCACGCGGACGTTGTCCACGAGCACCACCCGCGCACTCCCGTGGGGGAACGCGTCGATCGGGCCCGCGTCGAAGAAGCCTTCCATCGACATCATCTTAGGCTACGGGCGACACGGAAGCCGACGTCCTCGGCACGAAGCGTGGGATCGGCGACGCGGCGCACGGCGCAGTCGTTCCCGCCGCGCAGCACGCCCTCCGCGGTCCATTCCCAGACGCCGCCGAGCATGCCCAGCAGGCCGAACGCCTTGGGGCCACGACAGGCGTACTCCCACTCGATCTCGGTGGGCAGCCGCATCGGCTTTCGTGAGACGCGCGCGTACCAGTCGCAATAGCCGCGGGCCCGTTCGAAGTCGATGCCGACCGCAATGTCGTCGTCCTCCGGAGAGTGGACGCAGCGTTCGAACGCCGGTTCGAAGGCCTCGAACTGGAGGTTGGTGATCGGCCGCTTGCTCAGGTAGAAGGGCTCGACCGACACGACGTCACCGCCGATCGTGCCCTCGCCGCCGCGGACGAGCCAGAGGATCGCCCGCGGGTAGTCCGTGTATCGCTCCTGCCGCACCGTTCCTAGAAATCGAACGCGATATAGAACTGCGTGCGGGTTCCGCTGCTGTTGCCCTTGACCGGGACGACGGTCATCGTCGTCGGATCGAACGCATAGTCAGTGAAATCCAGTCGCTGCGCCCAGACCCAGTTGAACTGCAGGCCGCCGAGGAACAGGAACTGGAACCCGACGCCGTAGCTGCCGCGGAGATCCTGGAGTCGGTCGTTTTCCGAATCCCAAAAGGCGAACTTGATCGGCTGTCCGGTCTCGTCGACGCGGACGAAACCCGTGTTGGGGTTGATCCACAGCTCGTCATCCAGGTAGGCCGCCCCGAGATCCAGGAACAGGATGCCGCGGATATCCTGGATCGCCAGCACCGGGAACGCCAGCAAATCGACCAGCGGGAAGCGGAACTCCAGGTTGGACCAGACGAGATTCGTTCCGGTGAACTCGTAGTAGTCGTAACCGCGGAGTTGGTTGATGCCGCCGAACGGGTAGAGGAACTGGCGGTCGCCGAGGTTCTGAAGCGTGGCCAGGCGCAGCGCGAACAGGGAACGCCGGGTCAAGCGGCCGTAGGCGCGGTAGTCGAAATCCAGGCGCACCGAATCGCCTTCGAAATCCCCGGACACGCCCTTGCCGTAAGTAACGCCGATGTTGAACCGCTTACCGTGGTACGGACCCCAGCGCTGGAACCTCACGGTATCGCCTATCAGACCGACGGAAGCGAAGGCCAGCCCATCGTCGATCTTGGTGAACGTCGGCAACCCGAGTAGATCGAAGCCGGCAATACGGAGGTACGAGCTGTCCTGGTAGCCCAGTGTCGACCGGAAACGGTAGTGGCGGTTGAACGGACGCTCGACGAAGGCCGAGGCCCCGGTCGTGCGGCTGGTCTGATCGATCGTCTGTCCGGTCGAACGATCCACGAAGAACTCACGATAGTCGTACACCGACCCGCCCCAGTTGTACTTCCGCTCGAGGTTGAAGTAGCTCGCCTGAATGCTGGCGAACTCGGAGACGCTGAAGGCGCTCACGAGGAAACGATGGTTGCCCAGCAGGTCGGTGAACTGCAGCCCGGCGTTACTCAGAAACCGGCCGTCGTCCGTGACACCCACCTCGACGTAAGGTGCCTCGAGGTCCCACTTGACCTTGTAAGGCAGCTTCTGCGCTTCATCGACGCTCAACTCGAGGTCCGGCTTGAACGGCTCCGCCTCCACCGAAAGGTTGAGCCGCTCCTCAGCCGGGATACGCAACTCCGGCGCGCGCAACGGCATGCGGTACAGCCGGAAGGTGCCCTCGAAGAAGGCGTTGAACACGAGGAAGCGCTCGTCGCCTCGCGAGGACATCTCGATGGGCATGAACGCCCCGCCGACCACATCGGTGTACTGGGCGACGTCGCCGGTTTCGAGATCCAGCGAGTGGATGTTGTAGACGTCGTACTCGCCGCGGTCTGAAGTGAAGAAGATCGTCTTACCGTCGCGCGAATAGGACGGTTGCAGATCGCTGTGGGCACCGTAGGTCAGCTGACTCTTCTTTTCGGCGTCCGCGAGATCGACGGAAAAGATCTTCCAGTGGCTACCGATGCGGCGGTTGTAAAGGATCGAGCCGCCGTCGGCCGCGTACCACGGGTTGGCGTCGAAGAAATCGTCCCGTGTCAGGTTGCGGATCTCACCGCTGTCGAGGTCGTACTCGAAGATATCGACAACACCGTTGCGGTTGCCTTCAAACGCAATGCGCCGGCCGTCGGGCGAGAACATCGGGCTTGCGCATTCGAAGATGTCGTCGAAGTTGATCTTCCTTTTGATCTTGCCCCTGAGTGCGTCCATGATCAGCAAGGGCCACTTGTTCTCACGCTTGACGAAGACGGCGACCTCGTCGGCGACGGGGGACCAGGAGAGGTCACGCCGCCCCTTGAAGGCGTTCGTGACGAGGTTGCGGTACTTGTTCGTGAAGCCCTTGGTGACGTTGCGCGCCTTGTCCTCGCCCTCGGCAGAGAAAACCACGAGGTCCAGTTCCAGCGCCGGTGCCGACAGAGCCGCGACGAGCTCGCCCGAGGGCGACAGCGTCGGCGACATCAGCGGCGGTCGCGATTTACGCGGACGGATCTCGCGCGCGTGCTCGTCGGGCGACTTCTTCTCGAGCAGCACGCGGTAATACTTCTTCCTGAGGTAGCGATTGAACCGACGGTTGAGCTCGTCGATGTCGTAGCCGAACGCCTCCTTGACGGCGCGCCCGAGGTTGCCGGTCAGCAGCACCTTCTTGAACTCGAACAGGAAGCTGCGCAGCCCCTCGATCCCGTGCTCCTGTTCGATGTAGTCGAACATCGCGTGGCCGTAGCGGTACGTCAGGAACGTAACCTGGTTGAAACTCTGGATCGGCGGCAGATTGTTGTTGACGACGCCGTCGCGGATCACCATCTGGTCGAGCGTCGATTCATCATCGGCAAGATACGAAGCCAGCCCTTCGATCAGCCACGTCGGCGGATTCGACCGCAGCGCTCGACCGAGGTAGCCCTCGTAAAACATCGAGTACTGGAAGATGTGGACGAGCTCGTGCGCGATCAGCTTGTACAGCTCGTCCGGCGGCCCGTCGATCGGCAAGACCATGCGGTACTGCACCGGCTCGGCGAACGCCGCGACACCCTCGGGAAGCTCGGCCAGCGTGATGTTCGTCTGCAGGAACTCGCCGTGGGTCTTGTAGACGACGAGCGGGACGCGGAAGCGCAGCTCGTGATCGAGCTGCTTGCTCAGGTCGGCATAGGCGCTCTCGGCATAGCTGACGATCTGGTCCAGGAACGGGTCGATCGACGGGTAGTAGTGGATGTCGAAGTGCGGGGAGCGGTACACCTGCCAGTCGAAACGCTCGTAGGTGACCTTGTTCTTGCCGAACCCACGGCTCTGAGCCGTTAGCGGAGCGACACACAGAAGGGCCACGCCCAGCGCGGCCAACACCGCCAAACGTCGTCGTAGTGTTGTTTTCATCAGCCTCTCCTGGCGTTTCGCCTGCCCCTCAGTACTTGAAGACCCTGCGCGTATCCAAACGCATTCGTGTTTGGATGATCGCGAGGACTTCCGCAGCGATCGTGTCGCTGAGATCGAAGAAGGTCGTGACCGGGTCGTTTTGGGTGCCGCGGATGATCGCGGAGCGTTGCAGCTTGTCGCGATAGAGCGGCTTGCCCTCCTTGGCGTCGATGAAGAAGACCTCGACGTGGTAGCTGAAACGCTCCTGCTCCACGAATCGTGTCTGGCGTACTTTCTGGCCCGTTGTCGAGCTGACCACATCAACGTCTTGGTATCCCGATATATCTTCCCGATCAAAACCCAGGACCCCGGAAACAATCAGGTCGGGACCGTATTCCCGGTGCAGGTGTTTCCAGAACTCGGCGTTGGCCAGGAGGTCCTCGATGGTTTGCTCGGGAACGGCCGGCGGAGGAACGACATCCAGCACCTCGTGCGCGGTGCGGTTGTGAAAGGCGCTGCGCAGGAAACGCACCATCTCGCGGTTGATGTCGAGAAAGCGCGTCTCGTCGTCGAGGAACTCGATGACCAGGATCGACTCGTTGCCTTCGAGCTTGAGTCGTGGCGGCATCGGTAGCCCCACCGTCACCTGAAACGTCTTCCCCTTGCGCTTGGCGTCCCCGCCGAAGGGTGTGATGGCTCGTTCCTCGGACGTATCTTCGCCCTCCTCGTGGCGCCGCAGCCGTTCGCGAAAGATCGAAAAGCGACGATGGTTCTCCTGGATGAAGAAGTTGTCGCCCTCGAGCTTCAGCGCCTGTTCGTAACGCACCGACGCCTCGTCCCAGTTACCGAGCGCTTCCGCCGCGATGGCCAGGTTGTTGTGCAGGTGGGCGTTTTCGGCGTCGTTCGCGAGGACGCCCTTCCAGCGAAAGGACGCCTCGTGCCAGCTTCCGGCGGCGGCCATCTCCGCGGCGAAGGACAGGGTTTTCTTGTCCCCCTTCCCGACCGCGAAGGGTCCCGGCGCGCACAGAGCAAAACAGGCGAGCAACGCCATCGGCAACCGTATTTTCTTAGGACTGATCATGCGGTCCTCGGTCATCGCCGTGTCCGGCATACGTCACCGGGGCCGCCCCCTCGCAAATGCCCGGAACGGGCACTACGGCTCGTCACCAGCCGCCTCCATCCAAGCGGGTGATCCGTGGTGGAAAATGATACTACACTGCCGCGGCGATGCCCCGTTTGTTGCCTTCGGCCCGTCGCCCCCTTGACGCCGTCTTGACGGCACCTTCGTCGAAGAGCGTCACACATCGTGCCCTGATCGTCGCCGCGCTCGCGGACGGCGACAGCGACATCGCCCGCCCGCTCGACTCCCGCGATACGCGTGTCACTGCAGCGGGACTGGAGGCGCTCGGCGTCCCGGTTTCCATGCGTGACGATCACTGGATCGTGCACGGTCGTGGAGGCCGCATACCCGGCGGAGGTCGTCTCGACCTGGAGGAGTCGGGCACGTCGTTGAGGTTCCTGACGGCCGTTGCCGCACTGGGTGACCAGGCTTCGCGCCTCGACGGATCGCCGCGTCTGCGCGAGCGCCCGCTCGGCGAGTTGATCTCCGCGGTGCGTTCGCTCGGCGCCGGCGTCGAGGGCGATCGCTTGCCGATCGATATCGGTGGAACGCTGTTCCGCGGCGGCGAGACTCGCATCGACGGCTCGCAAAGCAGCCAATTTGCCAGCGCCTTGATGTTGGTTGCGCCTTGCCTGGAGCCCGGTCTCACGATCCTCGCGGGCGCCTCGTCCGTTTCGCTGCCTTACATCGAGCTCACGAGAGAGGTGATGCGCGACTTCGGCGTCGAGGTGAGCGAGCCCCAACCGCACACGTGGTGCGTCCGCGCCGGACACTACACGGCGAGGACGTTCGAGGTCGACGGGGATCATTCATCCGCGTCCTACTTCCTGGCGGCGCCGCTGCTGGTCGGTGGCCGCGTTCGCATGAACGGGCTCGACCCGGGCAGCGCCCAGGCCGATGCCACCCTGCAGTCGTTCGTCGAGATGCTCGGCGCACGTGTCGATCGCGGTGAGCAGTGGATCGAGGTTCAGGCGAACGGAACGGTCCCGCCGTTCGATGTTTCACTTGCGCACGCGCCGGATCTTGTTCCGACTGTCGCAGTGTTGGGTCTGTTCGCCGAAGGCCCGTCGATGATCCGTGACATCGCCCATCTGCGTCTCAAGGAATCGGACCGGATCGAACAACTCGCCATCAACCTGCGCCGCCTCGGCTGCGAGGTCGAGCTCGACGCAGACCGGCTGAGCATCGGCAGCAAACAGGATGCCCCGCGTGAGGTCACGATCAAGACCGCGGGTGATCATCGCATGGCCATGGCTTTCGCCCTGGCAGGCCTGCGTGTTCCCGGAGTGTGCGTCGACGACCCGGACTGCGTCGCCAAGTCCAACCCGCGTTTCTGGAAGGATTGGGAATCGATGCTCGCTGACTAGCGCGCCCTAAAACTGGAACGCCAAGCCGCCGCGCAGACCGTCCAGGACGAGGTCCTGAGAGGCAAAAAGACCCGAGGTGCCCTGGGCGATCTCCTGCGCCGACTGCGGGATGCGCAACTCCGTCGGGGTCAGGACCGCATCGAGGAAGCCGGTCTTGAAGTAGGCCACCTCGAGACTCAGCCCGTTTTTCAGGTTCAGCCGCGCACCGGCTTGGATGTGTGTGTGCCACGACGTTCGCGAGCGGTCCGCGGTCAGTCGGGCGCGGCCGGTGACGATCTCGTCGTTGTTGTTGCCGTTCGTGATCGTGAAGAACTCACCGGTGTCGGTCTCGATCTCGGAGAGCAGGAAAGCGAACTGGCCGTCCGCGAACAACTGCACGCGCTTGTCGAAGAAGTTGACCTGAAAACCCATCATTCCGGTCGGGCCGATACCGGTGGCCTCCTGCGACGGGTGCATCAACCGGATGCCCAGGCCGTCCGTGAAGCCGAGCCCCCTGGAGAGCGGCGCGCGCAGCCAGGCGCCCTGGAGCAGCGTGCCCTCGTACGCGAAGTAACGCAGCCCGCCCCACCAGCGACCCTCGATACGGCGCGGTCCCCACGTGCGGCCGTAGAGCGCGTCCACCGTCTGGATCCGATTCAAGAGGTCCGGTGCAACGTTAGCCGAGAAGCTGATATCCGCACCCGAGTAAACGACCTCTTCCTGTTGCACCACCCCGTCTCCATTGGCGTCGTTTGCCGAGGTCCAGCGTGGTGGCGTTCTCTCGGTCGTCAACTGCCCGTCAACCACGTTGACCACCCACCAAAGCAGGGTAGGGCATAGCCCAACGGCGGATTGGCCGGCTACCGAAGACGAGGGTGGGAACGTACTGTTTTCACATTCGTCATTGCCGAACGTCGCGCCGGAGGGCGTTACCAGCAGGGACGATTCTCCACCAAGCCCCGTGAACTGATAGCCGTTCTCGTTGTAGCCCTGCCACACGAGCCGGAAGCCACCCTTGGGACCCGGGAACTGCCATCCGATCACAGCGCGCGAGTAGTCCATCCCGTCGAGCGTGAACCTGTTATCGCTTCGCTGAGTGCTGCTTGTGCGCACGGACGTGTCGAGCGGGTCCGCGTCGTTGGAGCCGTACCCGACCTCGACGTAGAGCCGGTTGGCGAACTTTTTTTGGTCGCCGTCGCCTTCAGCCGAATCGGTCTGCGTCGCCGGGGCGTCATCTTGGGGAGCTGCCGGAAGCGGTTGTGCAACACCGGACATCCACAGCAGGGTCATACTGAGGACAAGGATCCAACGCGACTTCATGGAACGCTCCCCTGGATCAAGATGCACCCCCGGACTGGTCTCCGGACCAGCGATCTACGCATCGTGAAGTTCTATCCGTGCTCGAAAAGGCTACCTATATAGGGGTATGCCCCGGGTTGAGTCAAGAGCGGAACCCCGGGAATCGTGGCCCCGGCCAGGTTTGCGCTGCATGGATGCACCGCAGCCGCGTGCTACCCTTATCGGGTCCGACCGTCGATCGAGGCCGACGATGTGTGTCCCGGGTCGCCGCACTCCAAAAAACAACATTTTTAGAGGAACTTTGGCCCGAATCGGGCTGATCCTCGCCGTCGGATCGATCCTGACCGGGCTCCATCTCGCGGGTGAAAAGCAGCAGGCACCGGAGGACATGGACCCGGCGGAGCTCGACAAGATCCTGGAGCTTCACCGGACGGAGCGGGAGGAAGTGCGTCTCGTGCTCTTGCCCGCAGTCGTGCTGACCAAGAAGGGCCGCCCGGTGCGCGGTCTGAAGGCGGAAGACTTCCAACTCTTCGAGGACCACGTCCCACACGAGATCAAGTACTTCGGCACCGAGGATCAGGAGCCGGTCTCGATCGCATTCCTGCTCGACCTGTCCGGGAGCATGCGCCAGGTCGGCAAGCTCGACGAGGCGAAGGAGGCGATCCGGGTCTTCGTGGACTCCCTGCGGACCGGCGATCGGTTCGGATTGATCGGATTTGCCGACGACCAGGTGTCCTGGATCACCGAATTCACCGCCGACCGGGAACGCTTCCTGCTCCGGCTCGGCGTCCAGGAGGCCTACGGCCAGACCGCGCTCTTCGACGCGCTCGGAGCGACGCCCAGCCTCGTCGACAAGGAGACCAAAGGCCGCAAGGCCATCGTGCTGATCACCGACGGACACGACAACGCCAGTACGATGAATACCTTCAAGGCCGTACAACTCGCGCGCAGCGTGGAGGTCCCGATCTACACGATCGCCTTTGCGAGCATGGCCGAGCGGCTGCAGCCCAAGGGCAGCGTGAGCCCGGGAATGGCGATATTGGGGCGGTTTTCGAGGGAAACCGGTGGGCGCATCTACGGCGTCGACGATCCCGACGAGCTCAAGGAGGCGGTGATCGGAATCCAGGAAGAGCTCCGCTTTCAGTACGTGATCGGCTACCATTCGCTGCGGGACACCTGGGACGGGGCTTTCCGCCGCATCAAAGTCGAGCTTGCCCGCAAGGGTTTGGAGATCCGGACACGGCGCGGCTACTACGCCAACCCGTGACCATTGCGCCCCCGTTCCGGGCTGGTTAAAGTAGGTCGACCCGAAAGGGGCCGTACGCTAAGGAGAAAGCAATGCACTACCGGAAGCTAGCGATATTGCTCAGCTTGATCGTGATCGTGCCGTTCATCTCGACCGGTTGCGTGAGCAAGAAAGTGTTTCGAGCCAATGTCGACGAAAACGCTGCACGGATGGATTCCGCCGAAACCGGAATCGAGGCCAACGAACGCAGGATCGGAGACCTGAAAGGTGAAACCGATTCGAAGATCGCCGCGCTCGAAGGCCGCACCGACGAGGCGGTCCAGATCGGCAAGGCGGCGGACGCCAAGGCCGCCAAGGCACAGGACGCCGCCGATCGAGCCGCACGCGGTCGTCTCTTGTGGAGCGTCACTCTGTCCGACGAACGCGTCAAGTTCTCGTTCAACCAGGCCGACCTACCCGACGAGGCGAAGTCCACGCTCGACGAGTTGTGTGAGAAGATCAAGTCGTACGGCAAGGCAGTCTACGTCGAGATCGAAGGTCACACCGACAGCACCGGCACCGACGACTACAACTACACGTTGGGTCTGCGCCGTGCGGGCACGGTTCGCGACTACATGCATAGCGCCGGCGGGATCCCGCTGCACGCCATCAACACGATTTCTCTCGGTGAGTCCGTGCCGGTCGCGGACAACGGTAACTCCGACGGGCGTGCGCAGAACCGCCGCGTCGTGGTTCGCGTGCTCGAATAGCCCTCGCGAGAATCGAACGCTTGCAAGGCCCCGCCCGATAGGCGGGGCCTTTCTTTATGTTCGGGGACAGATCTATTTTTCTATCCTCTTGCCGTGTCCAACGCTGGCGATCTCGCGCAAAAAAATAGATCTGTCCCTGATCGGCATACGTATTGCAACTCTTCAGGACCAGTGAGCGAGGGGGCGTTTTCGAGGAGAGCGCCATGGATCTCGATAAGGCGCCGTTGCCGGGTAATCTTCGCGAGCGGCTGCTGAACGGGTCCCTCTTGATCCTTCTCGCGGCCCTGCTGATCCTGGCTGCGACATTCGGTTAGGGCCGAGCCTGTCCTTTGGCGAGGCCCCTCCTGTCATCGGCGGGCGACACTCGAACCGGGACCGGTGGCATTTTTTTCCCGCAAAACCTTCCGCTCGGGGTTGGCCCGGCACTTGCAACGCGACGGGTCGGTACAACCACAGCGGAGGATACGATGCAACGCACACGATCTTTTCCCGTCACCTGTTTGATTCTCTTGCTCTCGGTGGGCCTGCCCACGCTCGCCGGCCATCGCAGCCGACAGCCCGACCGGTCCTTCCAGGTTCGCCTCGGTGGCTTCTTCCTCGACGGCGACGGCCCCTTCTGGGCTGACAACGAGAGCATCTTCACCCT
This sequence comes from Acidobacteriota bacterium, assembly GCA_011773795.1. Lineage (GTDB taxonomy): Bacteria > Acidobacteriota > Polarisedimenticolia > Polarisedimenticolales > Polarisedimenticolaceae > WVWW01. Next base: position 24,979 of record WVWW01000232.1, on the reverse strand, counting down.
CGACGCGTCCGACTTCGACAACACCACCGTCGGCTTGACCTACTCGCACGGGTTCAACCGTTTCTTCGAACTCGACGTCAACGCCGACTTCACGAACGAGACCGTCGTCTCCGAGTATCGCGACTTCGTCGACGGCTCGGGGTTCCCGATCCTCCACGACAGCACGTTGAGGACAACTCCGATGACGGTCGGCATGCGCTTCCTCCCGCTCGGTCGCGCCGGGGCCGGAAAGAGCAAACCGGTTTTCTTCCTCGGTGCGGGTGGTGGTGTCAATTTCTGGACCTACGAGGAGTTCGGCGACTTCATCGACTTCAGCGATCCCGCGAATCCGATCATCCTGGGTGACTTTCGCGAGACCGGTGAGGCGTTCGTGTCCTACGGTGTCATCGGGCTGGAGCTGCCGCTGTCGCCGTCGTTCAACCTCGGATTCGAGGCGCGGCACTTCTCGTCGGATGATGAGCTGAAGGGCGATTTTGCCGGGCTCGGCAAGCTGGACATGGGCGGTTGGGCCGGATCGGTCTCGGCCAACTGGCGGTTCTAGTGGTCTTCTCCGAACGCCTCGGCGCGGCGCAGCGGCCTCACGGGTTCCTGCGTCGCGTCGCCTGCGTGTAACTGTTCGATCGCCGCATCGGTGCGCTCGAGCCGCCGCGCGGCTTCGTCGTACTGGCGCTGCGCGTGCCCGAGATGCTTGCCTACCAGATCGAACGATTCGCCGAAGCGGTCCAGTTTCAGCTGGGCATCGCCGACGCGCTCCATGATCTCCCGCGCGCGCCGTTCGATCGTCAATCCGCGCAATCCCATCACGATGACCTGGAGGTAGGCGTAGAACGACTGCGGCGACACGGGAACCACCCGGCGTGCCAGCGCATACTGGAACACGTCGAGACCGTCGCCCTCGCGCTGCCGGATGACCTCCTGGTACACGCCCTCGGCGGGGATGTACATCATGGCGAACTCGTACGTTCCCTCGCCGGGGCGGATGTAGCGCTCGGCGATCGCATCGATGTGTCGCTTCACATCACCGACGAAGGCGCGGTTGGCCGCACGCTCGGCCGACTCGTCCCCGTCTTCAGCCGCACGGCGAAGCCGTCGGAAGTTCTCCAGTGGGAACTTCGAGTCCACGGGCACGATGCCCTCACCGAGGCGCAGGATCGCGTCGACGCGTTCGCCGCCCTTGAAGGCGTACTGCAAATCGAAATGCGCTTGCGGTAAGACCTGAGCCAGTAGCTCGGCCAGCAGGTATTCGCCGACGCCTCCACGGACGTTGGGCGCGCGCAGCATCTCCTGCAGTCCCTGCAGGTCGCGCGTGGCGCGGTGCACGGCCTTGACCTGTCCGGTAACCTCGCCGAGGCTACGCCGAACGTCCCCGACGACCCGCTGGGTCTCGACCAACCGGCGGTCGATCTCGGTGCGCCCCGATTCCAGGCTGACCCGGACCTGTTCGCGCAGGCCATCGAGCTGCTGCTGCATGACGACGAGCGCGGGTGCGGGGTCGTCCTTCTGCAGTTCCTGGATCCGGAGTGACATCCGCGAGAGGAGTCGGTAAACGACCAAGACGGCGGCCGCCAGGAAGACCGTCAAAACGATGAGCGCGGTGGTCACGCCGCTAGAATAGCAGGCAGGTCAGTCCTCTCCGCCGGTTTCACGACCGAGAAGCGATCCGATCTTGCGGATCAGCTCGTCGCCGACGTTCATGCCCTTGAGCACGATGTCGTCGGCGCCGAGTCGTTGCAGCTCGTCCCACGAGTCGCCGTACATCTCGGACTCGTCCTGCGCCGTGTAGATCAGGATCGGGCAGGGCTTCCCGGGCAGCTCGCGGAGCAGATCGAGCCCGCCCTCACCTCCGTCGAGCGTCAGGTCCAGCACCATCAGATCGACACCGCCTCGATCCAGCGCGGCACGCGCCCCGTCCTTGGTCGCGACGGCCTGGATCTCGAACTCGCCCTGCAGCGCTTCGGCGGCAATCTCGCGGAAGTAGACCAGGTCCTCGACGATGAGCACCGTCGGGCGGTCGGTATCCGCGCGGGCGCGGGCCTGGCTCTTCGCCCGCGGCTTGAAGTGCAGGTTGCAGCGCGGGCAGACGACCTCCGCGGTCGCGACGGCGGTCTGCAAGGGAACCTGCGGCGCGGTCTGAGCGCTTTCGACGACTGGCTCGGCGGGGACTTCTGCGAGCGGTGCGGCGTCGGCCGTCGGTTCGGCGCTCGCCGGCAGGTCGACGTCCATGACGTTGGGCTCGATGAGTGGCGGTTCGGCGGGCTCGGCTTCGAGCACGCGCCCGCATCCGGGGCACGGGAATCCGGCGGCCAGCGCATCGGAGTCCACCAGGTAGCCGCCGTCGCAGTCGGGGCAACAGATTTCGATCTTCATCGCGCGGCCCTCCGTGCGGGACTCAACCAGCGTGAGGGATCGACGCGCCGATCGTTTACCCGGATCTCGAAGTGACAGTGTTCGGTCGTCGCGTTTCCGGTGCGCCCGATTCGAGCGATCGATTGCCCCTGGTCGACGCGTTCACCGACACGTACCAGCAGCGCCGAATTGTGCGCGTAGAGGGACCGGATGCCGTCGCTGTGGTCGAGGATGACCGTCTTGCCGTAACCGCGGAGTCCCGCGCCCGCATACACCACCCGGCCGCTTCGCGCCGCAACCACCGGCTGCCCCGCGAAGCCCTTGATATCGAGTCCGCCGTGGCGATGACTCCGGCGCGGCGCGCCGAAGCCCGAGAGAACCACGCCGTTGCGCACGGGCCAGATCCATTCGCCGGCCGCCGCTGCGCCTTCGGGGACGTGGACCCCGACCTCGACGGTGTCACGGGCTCCGGGAATCCAGATCATGTCCCCGGTAACGATGCGCGACGGGTCGAGGATCGAATTGGCCTCGACGAGGGACTCCAGTTCGACACCGTAGGTTCGAGCGATGCGCCACAGGGTCTGGCCGGGTCGGACTCGGTGAAAAACTCCCGGGGGCAGTTCCGACTCCGGTTCAAGCTCCGGCACCGGCTCTGCGCGTGGCGGGTCCGCCAACACGGATACCTGGTGGCGTGGCCCGCAGGCGCACAGAAGGCACACCGCAAGCATGAGCCCGCTACTCACCAGCGCGCGAGCATATGGAAAGTCGCGAATTTCCATATATCAACTATAGGTTGGCACTACCTCGAAGGCCAGCGGCGGCCGACGATTACCGAACAATCCCCATTCAGCGGTGTATCCGCCACTGAATCGGGCGCCCGACGCCGCATTCGGTCATAATCGCGGGCATCACGGGTCGTTTTTCGAACAACAAGGGGTAGTCGGATGGGAACCATCAAAGTCGATTTCGGCAACCAGATGCGACCGCCGCAGATCAACCCGCGCGTTCTCGGCATTGTCCTCGCCATCATCATCGGCCTGGGGCTCATCACCCAGGCCGTCGTGATCGTCGAGCCCGAGGAGGTCGCGTTGATCCTGCGCTTCGGAGAGTACCAGCGGACGCTGCAGCCGGGCTTCCATTTCAAGTTACCGCTGATCGAACGCAAGATTCGCGTGCCGGTCGAGCGCCAGCTCAAACAGGAGTTCGGTTTCCGGACCGCTCAACCCGGGCGGCGTACGACCTACAGCTCGGCGGACTTCACCGGGGAGTCTTTGATGTTGACCGGGGATCTCAACGTCGCGGTCGTCGACTGGATCACGCAGTACCGCGTCAACGATCCGTTCAAGTACACGTTCAAGGTGCGCGACGTCAGCAGCACGTTCCGCGACATGAACGAGGCGGTGATGCGTACGGTCGTCGGCGATCGCAGCGTGACCGAGGTCCTGACCATCGGCCGCCACGAGATCGCCTCCGAGGTCGAGGTTCGCCTGCAGGAGCTCTGCGACCAGTACGAGACCGGCATCAAGGTCGAGCAGGTCGTGCTCCAGGACGTCAACCCGCCCGACCAGGTCAAGCCGTCGTTCAACGAGGTCAACCAGGCGCAGCAGGAGCGCGAGCGGATGATCAACGAGGCGCGGGCCGAGTTCAACAAGGTCGTGCCGCGAGCGCGCGGTGAGGCGCAGCAGACGATCCAGGAGGCCGAGGGTTACGCGGCGAACCGCGTCAACCGCGCCGAGGGTGATGCCGCGTTGTTCCGCGAGGTGCTCGCCGCCTACCGCCGGGCGCCGGATGTGACGCGACGGCGCATCTATCTCGAGACCATGCAGAAGATCTACCCGAACGTGAAGCAGAAGATCGTGCTGGACGAGAACCTGAAGGGCCTGATCCCGCTACTGTCGCTCGAGGGGGGGGTGCAGAAATGAACGGCGTCAAGGTCCTGGGTCTGATCGTTCTGGCCGTTGTCGCGATCGCCGCCGCGCTGTCCCTCTACGTGGTCCCCGAGACCGAGCAGATCATCATCACGCGGCTGGGCAAACCGGTGCGCGAGGTGACGACCCCGGGCCTCAAATTCAGGGCGCCGCTGGTCGAGAAGGTCATTCGCGTCGAGAAGCGCTTCCTCGAATGGGACGGGGACCCGAACCAGCTGCCCACGCGGGACAAGCGGTTCATCTTCGTCGACACGTATGCCCGCTGGCGCATTACCGACGCGACCAAGTACTACCAACGTCTGCGCGACGAGTTCGGCGCGCAATCCCGCCTCGATGACATCCTCGACGGCGAGACCCGCAACACCGTCGCCAAGCACGACCTGATCGAGGTGGTGCGCACGAGCAACCGTGAGTTCTCCGTCACCGAGGAGCTCGGAGGGGCCCAGGACGAGTCGTTCGCGGAAGTGCAGTTCGGGCGCGACGAGCTGGCCGCCGAGGTGCTCGCCGCGGCCAACATCGCCACCGCGGAGCTGGGCATCGAGGTGCTCGACTTCCGGTTCAAGCGGATCAACTACGTCCCCGAGGTGCGCCGCGAGGTCTACGCGCGGATGATCTCCGAGCGCAAGCGGATCGCCGAGCAGTTCCGCTCGGAGGGCGCCGGCGAGTCGGCGCGCATCAACGGCGAGCGCGAGCGCGAGCTGGCGACGATCCGTTCCGAGGCCTACCGGGAGGCGCAGGAGATCAAGGGCCGCGCCGACGCCGAGGCGGCCGACATCTACGCCCGGGCCTACAACCGCGACCCCGAGTTCTATCGCTTCCTGAAGACGATGGAAGTGTTCGAGGAGACCATCGACTCCGAAACGATCATGCTGCTCAGCACCGACGGAGAGTTCCTGCGCTACCTCGAGCGCTCGAAATAGCGTGATTCTCGAGGCCTGCACGCGGATCCGCCGGCCTGCCGTGTTGGCCACCGTCGTGCGCGTCGCCGGGTCCGCCTACCGGCGCCCCGGTGCGCGGATGCTGATCGATGCGGACGGCCGTACGGAGGGCATGGTCTCGGGCGGCTGCCTCGAAACCGATCTGGCCGATCGGGCGGGAGACGTGTTGCGCGCAGGCGCGTCGGAGACGGTGGTCTACGACATGCGCTCGCCGGATGACATCGTCTGGGGTCTGGGACTGGGTTGCGACGGCGAGGTTCGCGTGTTGCTCGAAGCCCTCGACCCCTCCGCCGTTCCCGCGTGGTGTGCGTTTGCCGTCGAGACCCGGGAGCGGCGCGGGTACGCGGCGATCGCCACGGTCTTCGAGGCGCCGCGGGCGGAACGTCTGGGCCGCCGCTGCTGGGCCAACGATCGCGGCGCTCACGGCCCCATCGATGTCGGCACCGACCTCGACCGCGCGATGATGCGATCGGTCGAGACCGCGCTCGCCGATAGACGCTCGCGCAACGAGAACTGGGAGCTCGCCGACGGAACGTACTCCGGTCTGGTCGAGGTCGTTGGCCCGCGGATTCGTTTGTGCGTGTTCGGTGCCGGGGCGGATGCCTTGCCTCTCGTCGAGCAGGCGGCCGCGCTGGACTGGCACGTCGATGTATTCGACCATCGCGAGCCGTTTGCCGATGCCGGGCGGTTCCCCCGCGCCGGCGTGGTGCGCTGCGTCGATTACGCGGGTCTCGATGCCGCCTCCCTGAAGGTCGACGGGCGCACGGCGGGCCTGTTGATGACGCATCACTTCCTTCACGACCGCTCGCTGCTGGAGCGCCTGATCGAGCTTCCGTGGGCCTACCTCGGTGTGCTCGGCCCGCGCCGGCGTCTCGAGCGGCTGATGGAAGCGCTCACGGAGGACGGGCTTCGACCGTCGACCGCCGCGCGCGAGCGGCTGCATGGACCCGTCGGGCTCGACATCGGTTCGGAGACCCCGCAGGAGATCGCGTTGTCCGCCGTAGCTGAGATCCAGGCCGTGATCAACGAGCGTGACGGCGGACGTCTGCGCAAGGTGACACGACCGCTGCACGACTGGCCGCGATGATTGCCGCAATCGTCCTGGCCGCCGGCGCATCGCGCCGTTACGGGTCGCCCAAACAGCTCGAAACGCTCGATGGCGAGAGCTGGGTTCATCGCGCGGCGCGTCTTGCGCGCGAGGCCGGTTGCTCTCCCGTTCGTGTCGTCGCGGGGTCCCATGTCGATCGTATTCGCGATGTGGTGCGTGGCCTGCCGGACGTCCAGGTCGTGCACCACCCGGGATGGCAGGCGGGCATCGGCAGCTCCATCGCCGTGGGTATACAGAGTTTTTACAGAGACCCCGAAATCCGAGCAGCGCTGCTCCTGACGTGCGATCAAACCGCGTTGAGCTCGACCGTCCTACGCGCGATCCTCGATCGCTTCGACGGGGTCGACCGGCGCATGATTGCCTGTGCGTACGCGCGAACCGTGGGAATTCCCGCGCTGTTCGAGCGTGCCTGGTTCGGGCGTCTCGCCGCGTTCGACGGTGATCGTGGAGCCAAGTCGTTGTTGCTCGAGTGTCCCGAGTTGCGTATCGATATTGAGTGGCCTGAAGGCGCTCACGACCGGGACGACCGGCGCGGGCCCCGGGGCTGACTTATAATGGCTCTTTCGAACTGAAGGAAGTTCCCGCATGCGTCGGATATTCGTGTTGTTGGCGATCCTCGTCTTTGCGGCGGTGCCGCATACTCTGGCACAGCGCAACCCGGTGGATCCGGTGCTTCCCGGCGAGTCGTTCGCGGCGGACACCTTCGCCAACTTCAACGCCGTGGCGGGCGGGCCGGAAACGGTCGACCTTGCCGCCAGCCTGGGTCAGCGTGCGGTCGTGTTGGTCTACTGGATCGCCGGCCACGAAAGGGCCGACCGCGCGATGGTGGAGATCCAGCAGATCGTCGACAAGATGCCGACGGATCGCGCCGTCATTTATGGCGTAGCGTACCCGCAACCCGGCCGGGCCAAACCGGAGATCGTCAAGCGTCTTGGCGACCTCGGGATCAGGTTCCCGGTGCTCGACGATTCGGACTTCGTGATCGGGCGGAAACTCAGCGTTCAGACCGTCCCCAACATCAACATCGTGGATCGCACCGGCAAGCTTCGCCTGGCCAACGGCGCCAGCCTGTTGCAGGTCATCGGCTACGAGCAGACGGTCGGCAGCGCGATCGAGCGAGCGGTCAAGAACGGCGACGTCGGGAGCTACGGCTACCTCGAGCGCTATTACCCCGTCAACGAGCTGGTCGGTAAGGAGTGCCCGGACTTCAAGGCTCCGCTGCTGAGCAACAGCGTCGAGCAGCGGCTATCGCGCATGATCAAGGACGATCACGTCAACGTGCTGATCTTCTGGTCGGTCAACTGCCAGCACTGCCGCCGCGAGCTTCCGCTGATCAATGCCTGGTTACGTCAGAATCGCGAGGGCCTCAACGTGATCAGCGCCGCCGGGGTCTCCGATGACGTGACCAAGACGCGCACCAAGGAATTCTGCGACATCAACAAATTCGTGTTTCCGACTCTCGTCGACCGCGACCTGAAGATCAGCAATCTCTACCAGGTCACCTCGACACCCACGATCCTGTTCATCGGGCCCGACGGAGTTGTCGACTCGGTGATGCTCTCGACCGCCGACGACTTCGGCGCGATCGCCAACCAAAAGAAAAGAGAACTGCTCGGCGGCTAGAGCCCGTTCTCGGCTATCTCGGGAAGGCGCGAGAGGTCGGGGAGGGCTTTGTCGTTACCCGGGTTGTGACGGTCGATCCAGACCCAGTCGACCCCGGCTGCGGTGGCACCGTTGCCGTCGAGTTCCGGCGAGTCGCCGACGTGCAATGCGTCGGCGGGATCGGCGCCGAGCAGCTCGAGCGCGCGACGAAAGATCGTGGCGCTCGGTTTCTCCACGCCCTCGAAGTGGCTCACCACGACGGCGTCGAACCAGTGGTGCAGCTCGAGGTTCGTGAGCACGTCGGGCAGACGGGAATCCCAGTTGGAGACGACGGCAAGCCGCACGCCTTGCCGCTTGAGCGCCTCCAGCGCCGGCAGTGCGTCCTCGAAGACCTCCCACGCATCGACACCCCCGAAATGCGCATGGAGTTTCTCGAGCACGGCCACCGCCAGGCGGCGACCGATCAGCTGGCCGGTGGCCAACTCGGCGGCGCGCTGGACGAACTGCAGCCAGTAGCCGTTCTCGCCCCCGTCGAAGTGTGCATAGCGATCGGCGCCCGTCGGGATCTTGATGTTCATCTCGTCCCAGGTCGCATAGATCGCGTCGTTGAACTCCTCGGCGTCACAACGCATGCCGAACCCGGCGAACACGTCGGAATACACCTGGCCGAAAGAGCCTCGCGGCCCGATCAAGGTGCCCCCTACATCCAGCAACACGATGGGATACCGCAACGAATCCTCCACGACGACGGACACTAGCACGGGGAGTGCGTTATTTGCCGACCTCGAACGTGGTCGCATCGAGCTCGGTGTTGATCGCGACCGACGTGGTGGACATCGAGGCGAGCGCCTGGCCGTCGAACTCCATCACCCGGCGGTGCGGCACCAGGTAGCCGTCGATTTTGCGGTAGTCCGAGTAGATCACGCGGATCTCGCCCGGCGTCCGCCGCATCGGATGGACTCCGGTGTACGCCTGGCTCACGATCGTTCCGTCCTCCGCGATGCAGAGCGTCGACTCCGTCCCGTTCAACTTGACGGAGACGACGGTGCAGGCGGTCCCGTCGATGGACTCCGCCGCCCCGGCGGCAGGCTCGGCTTCATCGGCACGACCGACGAGCAGCAACAGGTCGCGGTTCAGGTCCTGATGCATTCGCGAGACGTCGCTTCCGGGAACCGACTGTCGGCTGTCGCCGACGAGCACGACGCCCTGATTGCCGTTGATCACGACGGTCTGTTCGCCCATCGGCGTCGTAAAGGTCTGGCGCAGCTTGTCGGGCAGCTCGTAGGCGACCCGCTGGCTGACGGACACGGTCTGGCTGCCCATGCTGAACTCGATCGCGTAGTCCCCCTCGATCGAAGTCGCCGCCGCGTTACCGCCGTTGAGAAGCGCGGCAGATCTGGCAAGCAAAGCCCTGCCCGTCGCGAGGCTCTCTTCGGTGCGTGTAATCGCCGGACCCGAGCTCACGGGCTCCGGAATCGAGATGTCGACGACGTGAACCTCGCCGAACGCGGACACGGGGCGGTCGAAGTCGGCGGATTTCCCCACGACCAGGGTGACCAGTTTGTCCGGTTGGATGTACTGCCTGGCCACCCGCGCCACGTCTTCCCGCGTGACCTTTTCGATCCCGGCACGGTAGCGTTCGAGGAAGTCCGGCGGGTAGCCGTAGTAGGCGTAGGTCAGCTGCTGGCCCAGGATCTGACGCATCGAGGTCGACCGGAACACCCAAGAGTTGAAGATCGCCTCGCGGGCCCGGGACATCTCGTGATCGGTAGGCGGGCTCGCCAGGATGTCGTCGATCTCGGCGCGCAACGCGTCGATCGACGCGGCCATGCTTTCCGATTTCGTCGACAACTGAACGGAGAAGATACCTTCCCGCAGGAAGCCCGAGCCCACACCGCCACCGACGTTGTACGCCAGACCCTTCTCCGACCGCACGTTGTTGAACAGCCGCGACGAGAAGCCGCCGCCGAAGATCTCGTTCATCATTTGCACGGCGTAGTAGTCCGGGTTATCCGCTCGGATCCCGCGGTGGCCGAGACGCACGTACGCCTGCGTGACGTCGTCCTTCTCGATAAAATGCACGCCGGGTCGGGGGGGCGCGACCCGGATCTCCGGCAGGTCGGCATCCGCTCCCCGAGGCCAGTCGCCGAAGGCCGCCTCGATCTTGGCCTTCATTTCACCGCTGTCGAAATCGCCGACGATCCCGAGCATGATGTTGTTCGGGTGGTAGTAGCGCTCGTGCCAGGCGACCAGATCTCCGCGTGTGATCGAGGCCACCGAGGCGTACTCGACCATCTGCGCCAGCGGTGATTCGTACCCGTGGATCAGCCGTGCGAACTCCCGCCCGGCGATCCCGGCAATGTCGTCGTTACGCCGCGCTATCCCCGTTTTGGCCTGCTGTTTCGCCAACTCGAGCTTGTCCTCGGCAAACGCCGGGTTACGCAGAACGTCGGCGAACACGCCAAGCACGTCGTCGAAATCCTCCGTCAAGCAGTTCATCGATGCGCTGCCGAAGTCACCACGCATCCCGGTCTCGACGAATGCGGCGCGACTCTCGAGATAGTCGTCCATCGCGTCCCCGTCCATCTTCGAGGTGCCGCCCTCGCGCATCACCTGCCCGACGAAATCGGCGAGCCCGGCCTTGCCGGCCGGCTCGTAGTTGGAGCCGGTCCGGATGCGACCGGAGACGCTGATCAACGGAAGCTCGTGATCCTCGATCAGGAACAGCTGGAGTCCGTTGGCTAGCCGGTGAACCGTGGGGCGCGGGATCTCTCGTTCCGGCAACGGAGGGTACTTGATGTCCTCGTGGTTCTTGACCTGGGCGACGAGGGGGGTCGCCAGAAGGAGCAGCAGCAACGGCGCAATCGGTCGTGCGGTTGTCAGCGATTTCTTCATCTCGCGGTGCTCCTAGTTCTCGTCTTCGTTGACGATCATGCCGACCGTGCGGTTGGTGGATACGAAGGTCTCCTGCGCGACACGCCGAACGTCTTCCGCAGTGACCGCCTCGATCTTGGCAACCTGGTTGAAGATTTCGCGCCAGTCGCCGAACTGGACATGCGCGGTCGCGAGCTGGCTGGCGATACCGCCGTTGCTTTGCAGGCTGCGGATCAGCCCCGCCTTGGCCTGGGTCTTCACCATCTCGAGCTCGTCCTCGGAAACGGGCTCCGTCTTGAGCCGTTCGATCTCCTCGCGGATGGCCACCTGAACCTGCTCGTTGGAGGAGTCCGGCGTCGGTACCGCATAGAACAGCATCAGCGTCGGGTACTTGTCCCCGGGGAACCCGTTGAAGGCGCTGGCAAAGGCCGCGATCTTCTTGTCCCGAACCAGGCCGCGGTAAAGCCGCGAGGTACGCCCACCCGAGAGGATGTCGGAGATCGCGTTGTAGACGGCGTCGTCCGGATGAATGGCCGCCGGACGGTGGTAGGCCTCGGCGTAGAGCGGTTGCGATTCGTCGGGCATGACGATCGTCTTCTCGACGAACTGCGGCGGCTCGATCGTACGCGGCGGTGCCGGTTTCTTTCCGGCAGGCAGCCGCCCGAAGTACTTCCGCAACAACGGCAACGCCTTCTTGGTATCGACATCACCCACCACGACGACGGTCATGTTGGACGGGACGTAGTACTTGGCGTAGAAGGCCTTCGCGTCCTCGCGCGTGAAGCGTTGCAGGTCGCTCATGTAACCGACGTTCGGCATGCCGTAGGGATGGGCGCTGTAGGCGACGGTGACAAACTGCTCGAACAGACGGCCGAAGGCTCGGCTCTCGGCGCTCATGCGCCGCTCCTCCTGCACCACGTCGCGCTCGCGGTAGAACTCGCGCAGCACCGGGTCGAGGAAGCGCTCGCTTTCCAGGTAGGCGAACAACTCGAGCTTGTTGGCCGGCAACGAGTAGCTGTAGACCGTGTAATCGGCGCTGGTCCCGGCGTTCAATCCCACTCCACCGTTCCGGTCGATGATCTCCGCGAACTCGTTCTTGGCAACGAGCTCGCCGGCCCTGTCCTGGGCAGCTTTGAGCTGCGTCTCGAGACGCACCAGCTCCGCTTCGTCAATGTCGCGCCGGTCCCGCGCCGTGGCATAGGCCGCATAAGCACGGTCGACGTCGGCCATCGCCTTGATCTCGGCTTTGCGGTTCTTCGTGCCGATCTTGGACGTTCCCTTGAACGCCATGTGCTCGAACATGTGGGCGAGACCGGTGATGCCGGGGACCTCGTGGGCCGAGCCGACATCGACGTAGGTGAAGAACGAGACCACCGGGGCCGTCTTGCGCTCGTAGAGGATCAGCGTCAAGCCGTTGTCGAGCGTCTCGATCGTCAGGTTCTTTTCAAACTCCTCGATGCTCTGTGCCTTCGTGGGGTAAACCACGAGGGCCAGCGCCACGATCCATGCCGTCAGGGCGATTCTTCGTATCATCGTCGGGACCCAATCCTCTTTTTGGTAAGGTTGACCGGTGAAAACGCAATTGTAGCCCGAATCATGCTGTTCGACGACGACCCAGCGTTCACCGGCTTCCCGGCTAAGGGCTTCGACGCGTTCTCGATCGCGCATCGCGAGGAGCGGCGTCGCGCGATCATCTCGACGTTTCATCCGCAGCTCGACATCCTGGGTAAGCTGGCGGTTCGTAGATTGAGCAAGGCGAGCTCTGCGCCGTTCCACGCCCATCTCCCACAGCTGAACTGGCCGCCTGGGTACCAACCGTTCTGCACCTGGCTGGCTCTCTCGTTCGATGTGCACGGCTACCAGGAAGGCGCACAACTGAACTTCGGGATCCACGCCGATCACGTGGCGGCACGCCTCGGTTGGGACACGCGGGCCGACCGGTTCGGTCGTTTCGAGTTCCTCTGCCGGCACGGCGGCCTGGCCGAGCGGCTGCTGGAGTACACCTCGCGGAAGCTGAAGATCCGTGTCTACGCATCGGCACGCTGGCCTCAGGGATCGCGCCTCACGTTCGAGACCGACGCCGATGTCGCCGGGTCGTTCGACGAGGTCAACCGTCGAGGCGTCTGGTGGGAGATCGGGCGCCGCTACGAGTTACCCGCCAAGGCGAAGTTCGTGGCGTCCCCAGAACTGGGTAGCGACACGCTCGACTTGTTCGAGACGCTCCTACCGCTCTACGAACGAATCACCGGCAGACACGGAGCCCCGGGCACGCTTTGATAGGCTGGCGCCTTCGTAAGGAGGCGATCATGTGGTCGAGACGAAGATTCCTGGGATTGGGTGCGCTCACCGCGGGAGCGGCGGTGACCGCGGGTTGCGCGACCGAGAAGGCCGCCGTGAACGGAGAAAAGACACCGGCGTCGATCGCGGCGCTCGAGCCGCACCCCGAGACCCCCGTCCCGATCAGCGTCGACGAGCGCCGCGCCCGCGTGGAGAAGGCCCGTCGTCTGATGAGCGAGCACGGCATCGACGCGTTGCTCATGACCGGCGGGACGTCTCTCGTTTACTTCACCGGCGTTCGCTGGGGTCTCAGCGAGCGTCTGTTCTCCATCACGATTCCGCGTGAGGGGCGGCCCTTCGTCGTGACACCGGCGTTCGAGGAAGATCGCGCACGCGAGCAGCTCGAGAACGGCCCATTTACGGGGGATGCGGACGTGCTGGCCTGGGAGGAAGACGAGGACCCCTACGCGCTGTACGCGGACGGTCTCGAATCGTTGGGGATCACGACCGGGACGTTGGGTGTCGAGGAGACCGTTCGCCACGTGTTCCACGACGGGATCGCACAGGCCGCGCCGGCGCTCACGCTCGCCAGCGGCACGCCGGTGACGGCGGGTTGCCGAACGCGTAAGGACGCGCATGAGCTCGAGCTCATGCGGATCGCCTCTGCCGTCACCCTGACCGCGTACGAGGCGGTGTACCACGCAATCGAAGACGGGATGACCAACAACGACGTGCGCAACCTCGTCTCGACCGCGCACCGGCGACTGGGCTACTCCGGCGGGGCGATGGTTCTGGTCGATGCCGCCAGCGCGCTTCCCCACGGGACCGTCAAACCGCAAACCGTCCGAGAAGGCTCGATCATCCTCATCGACGGCGGCTGCGCGGTCGAGGGCTATCGCTCGGACATCAGCCGCACCTTCTGTTTCGGCGAGCCGACGGACAAGATGAAGAAGATCTTCGAGATCGAGCATCGCGCGCAGACCGCGGCGCTCGAGACGGCGCGTCCGGGCCTACCGTGCGAGGCCGTCGACGCGGCCGCACGCAAGGTCATCGATGACGCCGGGTACGGTCCGGACTACGCGTACTTCACGCATCGGGTCGGGCACGGGATCGGGATGGACGGTCACGAATGGCCGTACTTGGTGCGTGGCAACAAACTGGCGCTGGCCCCCGGGATGACCTTCAGCGACGAGCCCGGGATCTACCTCTCCGGCGAGTTCGGCATGCGGCTCGAGGACGAGCTGGTCATCACCGAGGACGGCGCCTACCTGCTCACCCCGCAGAGCCCGTCGTTGACCGAGCCTTTTGCCTAGGGGTCAGGTCTTGAATCTTGAGTCAGGATTATCAGGTCGTGCTAGAGAACTGCTCTGACTGAGACTCAAGATTCAAGACCTGACCCCTATGTCGGAGGCTATGTCGGGACCTGGCCGACGAACTCGACCGCGGTGGCGGTCGCCTCCAGGATGATGACCTGGAACGGGTTCACCGGGGTGGCGCAGCTGCCGAGGTTGGGGAGCAGTCCGATGTCGACTTCGATGACGCCCAGCGTGTTGACGCCGTCGATCCGCACGCGTACGCGCTCGATCGCCTGAACGAAATCGAAGCAGCCGGTACCCCACGCGCCCCAGAAGACGCCGATCAGCATGTCCTCGTTGAAGTCGACCATCGGAGCGGCGCTGGGCGGCTGCGCGTGGGCTTGCCAAAAGGCGTCCCAAGACGTCTGATCTCGAAAAACGAAGGTGCCGGGGGCGCCGACGACGAGCGGTTGGGCCGCGGTGAAATCCATGTAGGCCAGGTCGAAGAAGGTCACCTGATTCGTGGGGTCGCTCGAGCGGCAGGCCGCCGAGCCGACCAGCACGGCGGCAGCCAGCACGGTCGTTGTCCACCGCTTCCGGCTAAACATCGTGTCTCCTCACGATCACCATCGATAGGTCGTCGGCGGGCCGCAGACCGTCGAGGAAACCGTCGATCTCCTCGAGAACGCGATGCCCCGCGGATTCGGGATCGAGGTCGCGCAAATGTGGGGTCAGGGCCTCGAGGCGCTCGAGCCCGAACTCCGCCGCCTCCCCGTTCTCCGCCTCCGTCACCCCGTCGGAGTAGATCAGCAGCATCTCGCCGGGCTCGAGGTGCGTGGCGACCTCGTCGTAGTCGGAACCTTCCATCATCCCCAGCGGCACGGAGGAGGCGCCCAACCGGTCGACGCCGTTGCGACGGATGACCAGCGCCGGGTTGTGCCCGGCATTGACATACCGAAGCGAGCCCGAGTCGTATTGCAGCTCCGCGTAGAACAGTGTCGCGAAGCGGTTCGAGATGCCGTCGCGGAGCATCGTCTCGTTGACCTGCGCGGCCAGGTCGTCCAGCGACGCCGCATGCACGGCGAGGGCGCGCACCGTCGCCTGGAGCTGCGCCGACAGGAGCGACGCGCCGAGTCCTTTCCCGGCCACATCGCCCAAGACGACGGCATGGCGAAACCCGTCCAGCTCGACGTAGTCGATCAGATCGCCGCCCACGTCGTTCGCCGGGCGGGAGATGCTCCACACCGACCAGCCCGGCATGCGCGGGTGGCTGCGCGGGAACAACATGACCTGCACCTGGCGCGCGATCTGGATCTCGTCCTTGGCGACCAGCTTGTCCTTGAGCTCCAGCATCAGCACGACGAGCAGGATCACGAAGCCCCACGGCCTCAGGTCGTGGTTCAGGTTGAAGCCCAATGCGTCGATGCCGAAGCCCGTCTTGCCGAGCACGGTGAAGATGCAGGCGACCAGCAGAGCGACGCGACGGCCGGGCGACAGTTTCGTGAGCAAGCTCTTGAACAACCAGGCCAGCAGGACGAACGCGCGTTGAAAGCGGCCCATGCGGTTGAGCTTCGAGCGCGTCTTCTCGTCGAGGTAGAAGTGGTAGAGGTCCTTGATCTCCTGGGCGTACGTTCGCTGCAGTCGTGCCCGTCGAAGATCTTCGAAGAACATGCGGCCCAGACCGGGGTCCGCCGGAGGGTCCTGTTTCCGCTGCGCCTTCATGCCGGCAATCAGTTTAGCTGATCCGTCGAGGTAGGTTAAACTCCCGCCCATGAGACGTTTCGCGCCGGAAATGGTTCTGCCGATCGTGCTCGTCTGCCTCGGTTGTGCATCCGACGAGCCGGTCGAGCCGGTCCCGGCAACACCGGCGGTCGCGACCGTCGCGTCCGCCGACGGCGTAACCATCGAGTACGAAACGCGGGGCGACGGCCCACTGGCGCTCGTCTTCATTCATGGCTGGATGTGCGACCGGACGCATTGGCGGCACCAGTTGGACGTATTCGCCGAGGAGCACGCCGTCGTCGCCCTCGATCTCGCGGGACACGGGAACTCCGGGACCGACCGGGCGGACTGGACCATCGACCGGTTCGGCGCCGATGTGCAGGCCGTCGTCGAGGCTCTCGACCTGCCGCGCGTGATCCTGGTGGCCCATTCGATGGGGGGGCAGGTCGCCCTCACGGCCGCGGCCGGCATGGCCGACCGGGTCCTCGGCATCGTTGGCGTGGATACGTTGCACAACGTCGAGATCGTGATCGATCCCGATCGCTGGGATCAGATGATGTCGATGTACGAGGCGGATTTCGCCGGAACCTGCAATAACTTCGCCCGGGCGATGTTTCCCGAGCCCACCGAGGACCCGGAGCTGCCGGACTGGGTTCGCGAAAACATGTGCGACGCCGACCCACAAATCTCGATCGCGATCGCCCGGCAGATGCCCGCGCTCGACCATCCCGCGTTGCTCGAGGCCGCTTCCGTCCCGGTTCGCTGCATCAACTCCGTCAAGACAGGTGTTACCGAGATCGAAACCAACCGGAAATACGGCGACTACGACGCGGTCCTGATGGAGGGCGTCGGGCACTTCGTGATGCTCGAGCGCCCCGAGGAGTTCAACCGCCTGCTCGCCGAGGCCGTCGAGGAACTGACCGGGGCGATTCCTCAAAAAAGCAAATAAACTCCCGCGTTCTGGACTCCACGCGCTCGCGGACCCAGATTTGACCCGTCTGGAGGTTTGCGAGCACCGATGGCTGAGACGCCGACCCATTTCGGCGGGGTTGCGGGCGATGTTCTGCGCCGGACCCTGAACCGTACGACCTGGTTCTCCGGGATGGCCCTGGTGAGCGCGTTGTTCCTGACCGCGCGCGGACTCGGGGTGATCGATCAGGCCGGCCTGTTTCCACTCGCGGCGCTCCTGATCGTGGCGCTGGGGCTGGCCCATCACGGCGTGCGAGCCGCGGTCAGTCACGCTTCCGCCTTACATCCCGGCGATGGCCGGACGTTCGTTGTCGCGACGCGCGTGGCGATGGCTTCGGCGGTGTGGCTGGTTCCCTGGATGCTGTGGAGCAACTCGCTGGAACGATCTTCTCCAGTGCTCAGCTACGTCGGGACCCCGTCGCCGCTCGCCGCCGCGTTGTTCCTCTTTTGTTGTCTTGTCGCGACGCCGGCCTGTCTCATCGCTGCCGTTCATTCGAAAGGCTGGATGGACGTCCTCTCTCCGGCCCACTGGGCCCGTCAGTTCGCCGGGCGCGGCTCCGACCTGATGACGGTCTACACGATTCAGGCCGGGGGCGCGCTGCTCATGTCGAGCTTGATGATCCCGCTCGTCTTCGGCGCCTTCCGGATCAACCTGAGCGTGGGCCTCGGTGCGGCCGCGCTGTCGGCGTGCCTCGTCCTGGGTTACTGGGTCTCCCTGACCGGTGGCCTCGGCGGATCAATCCATGCCGCGTCGCCGGTCGGACTACAGATCACCAACGAGTTGACGTTCGACGATCCCGCTCGCGAGCGCGAGCTGAATCGCGACCTGCCCGTGCAACCGGCTCCCGACGTCGAACAGGAACCCGTGGGCGAGGTCGCGCCAGACGAACGACCGGCAAGTGATCCGGTCGCGGAATCGTCGCGGGATCAGGCTCTTTCGAAGCCGGCGAATCCAACGAACGAACCCGCGGAAACCGAACAGACCCTCCCGGATATCGAGGAAGCCGAGGAGTCCGAGCGTTACCCGGCTCCGTCGAAGCCGGTCGCCTTCGATGTTCCGAAATCCGAAAAGAACGATCGCAAGACGCCTTTGCTCGACGCCGAGAACCGTGTCGCGGAGGCGATGAAACGGTTTCGGCTCGATCCGAGCCACACGCTTTCCACTCTCACCGAGCTGAACCAGAGATTTGCGCCGAGCCCGCACGTCCTGCAGTCCTTGACCATCTGCCTACACCGCACCGGGCACGTCGACGAAGCGTTCAAGATCGCGCGTCAGGCATTTCCGCTGTGTTTCGAATACGGGTTCGTGTCGCTCGCCGCAGCGATGTTCTACGAATTGCGGGCCGACCTCACCAAGCTCCAGCTCAAGGAGGCGGAGGTCCTGGAAATCGCCAAGGTACTTCATCGGGCCGACGAACTGGCCGCCGCGGCCAAGGCCTATTCGCTGGTCATCCACGCCAACCCGAACGAGATACTCGCGGTCAAGGGACTGTTGGATCTGGCCGAACGGATCCTTCACGTAAAGCGGAAACCGGCGGCGTCGCTGAAGATCTACACGTTCCTCCTGGATCACTGCCCCGATCCCACGATGACCACGGTGGTTCAGGATGGGATCGCGAAATGCCGCGACAGCGAGCGGAAGGTATCGGACGCGGAGGTCTCGGTCTAGTCGAGTAGCTTCCCGGACGGCGGGTCGGAGGCGCCGGTGTCGAGATAGACCTTCAGCCGCCCGTCCTCGCGGCGCCACAACGTCATGTAAGTTCCTTCGCTGACCGGGTCGGGTCGGCCGTCTTCACCCGGGGTTTCGCGCATCAGCTTGTAGCGTCCCCGCGTCATGCCGCTCGAGCGGTCCTCGAATGCCACTGCTTCCCGTGGTTCCCACCTCAGGCGCAGCCCCCCCGGCTCGAACAACGCGGCATCCGCGGTGCGGATCGCCTCGATTCCAACGACGGTTTCACCCTGCAGGTCGACGCGCAGCGCGTCGTCGGTGAAATACGACAACCAACCCTCGAGACCCTGATCGATCGTCGCCTGCAGGAACGCTCGATCGGCTTCGAGGAGTTCCCGCTCGAAATCCGCTACGGAGGGTTGCGGCGCGCCGGCGCACGCCAGCAACGGGACCAGCAGGACGGTCGGCAGGCCACGCATCCTCCGATTGTATGTGCCGACAGTCGATCACGGCCAAAAACTCCAAGAAAACAGAGCTCTACCGGACTTGCCCACCGTCAACGGGGGGCCGATATTGCCCTTTGCCGGGAACCTTGGAGAATGCGGGGAATTCGTGTCGTCGGAATCGTGCACACCCACCAACGCCCTCGAGCTGATGCGCCGCCTGGAAGAGGCGGAGCGACGCTGCGACGAGCTCCAGCGCGCCGCGGCGAACGGGCTACGGCAGCAGTCACGCATCGACGCGTTGATCGAGAATTCCGGTGCCGGATTGATCGTCGTGGACTCGCACGAGCGGGTGGTCTGGACAAACACCACGTTTCTCGATCTGTACTGCACTGCCGACGGGCAGAGGACCGACCCCAACGGGCGCGCCTGTCACGAAGTCCTGTGCAAGAAGGCGAAGCCCTGCGACGACTGCCCGGTGCTCGCGCGCCGCTGCGGCGAGAAGGTAGCGCGCCGCGAGCTCAAGCTCTGGGTTCGTGATCGCTTCCGCCACGTCTACACCACCGCGATGTGGGCCGGCGACGACGACAATGTCGAGCAAGACCTGGTGATGCTTCAGGACCTCACGAACCTGAGAGTCCTGCAACAATCCGAGGAAGCTCTACGCGCGAGCGAGCAGCGGTTCCGCTCGATGTTCGAGAAGGTTTCTGCCGGCATGGTCACGACCCGTCTCGACGGAGCCTTCCTCCAGGTCAATCCGGCGATGTGTGTGATGCTGGGTTACACCGAGTCGGAGCTGCTGCGCAAACAGTTCCCACAGACCGTCCACGAAGAAGATCTGGCCGCGTTCCAGGAGCAGTTCGCCGAAGTGCTGGCAGGGCGCAGGCACGACATCGAACTGGAGATGCGCTACGTGCGCCGGGACGGTAGTACGATGTGGGGTCACACCACCGCGGTGTGGCAGTTCGACGCCGAGAACCGCCCAACGTACTGCATCCATCTCATACAGAACATCAACCAGCGCAAGTACGCCATCAGCGCCCTGCAGGAATCGAGGCAGCGCTACGAGGGCCTGATCGACACGCTCGAGGGAATCGTCTGGGAGGCCGACGCCGAAACGTTCGAGTTCTCGTTCGTCAGCCCGCAGGCCGAGAGTATCCTCGGCTATCCGGTGGAGAAATGGCTCAACCAACCGCGGTTCTGGCGTAACCACGTTCATCCGGAAGATCTGCAGACCGCTCTCGAAGGGCGCACTGCTGCGCGCAAGAACAAACACGGGTACGAGTCGGAGTACCGTGTCGTCTCCGCCGACGGTCGCAACGTGTGGCTGCGTGACACTGTCGGAGTGGTCTTGCAGGATGGGCTCGTCACTCGGCTACGCGGAGTGATGATCGACATCACGAAGCGCAAGCAAGCCGAGCTCGCCCTGCTACGTAGCGAAGCTCAGCTGCGACAGGCGCAAAAGATGGAAGCGATCGGCCGGCTAGCCGGGGGAATCGCCCACGACTTCANNCGAGACGAACGAGATCTCGAAGGCGGCCAAGCGTGCGGCCGGCCTGACCCGGCAGCTCCTCGCCTTCAGCCGCCAGCAGGTCCTGCAACCGGTGGTCCTCGACGTCAACGAGGTGATCCTCGAAATGAACCGGATGGTGCACCGGCTGATCGGCGAGGACGTCGAGCTGGTAACCGAACATGCCGATGCGCTGGGCGCCGTCAAGGCCGATCCGGGTCAACTGCAACAGGTGATCATGAACCTCGCCGTCAACGCACGCGACGCGATGCCCGACGGCGGCCGGCTGACGTTGCTGACCGAGAACGTCAAGATCGAAACCAAGCAGGAGCAGGGACCCCAGGCCGATGTCGAGCCGGGTGACTACGTGATGCTTGCCGTCTCCGACACCGGCAGCGGGATGTCCGACGAAGTACGATCCCAGGTCTTCGAGCCGTTCTTCACGACCAAGGAAAAGGGAAAGGGCACGGGGCTCGGTCTCTCGACGGTGTACGGCATCGTGCGCCAAAGCGCCGGTTACATCACCGTCGAATCGTTGCCCGGCGAAGGCACCCAGTTCTACGTTTACCTCCCGCGAGTCGAGGCTCGCGCCGAGGCGAGCGTCGCCACCGAGACCGGCACGCAGGNNCCACCGAGACCGGCACGCAGGAACCGGCAACCGGCACAGAGACGATCCTGCTCGTCGAAGACGACGAGACGGTGCGCGAGCTGGCCTCCGAGATCCTCTCGATCAACGGCTACACGGTGGTCGAGGCGGGTAACGGTGTCGAGGCGCTGGATCTCTACGAGAAGAATCCCGAGGATTTCGACATGCTGGTGACGGATGTGGTGATGCCTCAGATGGGCGGGAAGGAACTCGCGGAGAGAATCGCCGCGCTCACCCCCGAGCCGAGGGTGCTGTTCCTGTCCGGCTACACCAGCACGGCGATCATCCAGCAGGGCTTGCTGGAGGTCGACACGAATTTCCTTCAGAAACCCTTCACGCCTGCCGACCTGGCCGGCATGGTGCGGAAACTATTGGATAGCTAGGCCTCGTAATAGGGGTTCTTGCCGGACGCGTGATCGGTGACGTCCATGACGGCCTTGATCTCGGGCACCTCCGCGAACAACGTTTTTTCGACGCCGTTCTTGAGCGTCGCCGCGGCCATCCCGCAACCCTGGCACCCACCCCCGAATCTCAGGTAGGCCGTTTCGTTCTCGACGGCGACCAAATCGACGTGGCCACCGTGTGAGGCGACCGCCGGGTTGATCTTCTCGTCGAGCACCTTCATGACGGCCTCGGCGAGCGGCCCGGTCGGTCTCGGGAGACCGGCGTTCGGCGCGTCGACCTTGAAGCCGGATTCCTGCAGGTTGTCGATGAAATCGACCGATGCACCTTCCACGTACTTGGCGCTCTCGGCGTCGACGTAGACGTTGAACTCGCCCACGTCGATCACGGTGTCGTCCTCCGCGGCGGAGCCGGGCTCGACGAAGTTGAGGGCGAAATCGGGTCGGCTGGTCCCCCCGTTACGCACGATGAGTCGGAGGCCGTGTCCGGGCCGCTCTTCGGCCGTCGTGACCTCGATGAAACGCTTTTTCGCGGCTTCGGTGAGTGTAATCCTAGGCATCTTCCCGCTGTCTCCCGTATCAAACAGTCACACCCGGGAAAGATACCATCCGATTCGGAGGACGGCCTCCGCGGAGTGGAGTTCGCTGCTAGACTGCATTTTCCTGTGGTGGCCTTGGGCCGTGAAAGGGCGGAAGCGATGCGGATGGCTCACGATTCTTCGCGATTCTCGAACCGGCGTGCGCTAGCGGTCTTGTTGGTGATCCTGCTCGCCACATGCGCCGTGCCGCAACTGGCGGCCCAGACCCTGGTCCAGATCGAAGGCCGCGTTCAGGACGCCGACGGGGACCCGGTCGCGGGTGCCCGGGTGGTCTACCGCCTGGTCGATTCCGAGGGCGTCTTCATCAGCCCCCCGACGGACGGGTCGGGCCAGTACGCGCTGGAGATGCCCGATGGCGAACGTTGCCGGCCCGTCGCCGTGATCGATTCCGGCGGCACGCGGATCGAGTTGGGCGAGGTCGATCCCGCGCGTGTCACGGCCGGGATGTCCCAGCAGATCACGATCGAGGTCCCACGGCGCTGGAATCCCAGTGCGGTGGTGCAGAACTTCCCCGGCTCGGATCGGCTGTTCCGTTCGTTCGTCGAGGACACGGCGATCACGGAGCGCTACCGGCTCGAGGCCCAGGTCCGGCGCGAGGAAGGAGATTCCATCGATCGCGGCCTGTTGAGCGTGATCGGGTCGGCACAGTTCGAGTCGATCCCGAACGTCGAGTTCGGCGCCCGGTTGAGCGCCGTCGGGGTCAACACCACATCGGGGTCGGGCGGCGACGGCATGGGAGATACCGATCTCTGGGCCAAGTACTCCCTGGGTCCGACATCGGACAACCGCCACGAGCTGGCGTTCGGCGTCGCGGCGACGATCCCGACGGGATCGGACGCGGACGGTGCGGGGTACGACTCGACCGCGTCGAGGATGTTCGTCGCCGGCCGCCGCGAAGTCCCCTGGGGCGTCCTCACGGGCAACCTCAACGTAACCTTCAACGGTGACGGCCGGATCTTCGGTCTCGGACTCTCCGGCCAGACCTCGCTCGGAGTGAACGTCGGCGTGATCGCCCCGGTTTCGTACCGGCTGGCCGTGATCGGCGAGGCCGGTTTCCAGGGCGAGAGGTTCTCCGGCTTCGACGACGAGACGGTGGTCCTCGGTGGCGTCAACCTGCTGTTGAAAGATGGCTCGCTCCGCGGCGCCGTCGGCCTGGGCCTGTCCGACGGGTCGCCCGACGTCGAGATCATCCTGGGGTACAGCATTCCTTTCTGACCGAACGATCGAGTCGTTGCTCCTCCCCTCGATCGAACCCCTCCAATCCATAAAAATTCTAAATACTGATAGTTTATGGCAAAATGGACCCAGAGCCGTATATGGGGAACCTGTCTCGGGGGGACGGAAACGATGGTCGAAAACTCAGGCTTCGCCGAGGTCAACGCGTACATCTATCACTCGGCACGAGCAGCTTTCTACGGCGCCGTGATTTGGTGCCTCGGCCCCGTCGTCGACGATACGCGCGACTACCCGTTCTACCGCAACTGGCTCGCCGCAGTCACCTTCCGCGTTTGCCGCTGCTTCATCCGCGCCGACGGCTGATCGGTCCAACGTAAGGCGCGGATCGATTCCAGGTCGCGCACGTACAGCTCGTCACCGCGAATCGCCAGATAACCCCACGCCTCACGATCGGTGATCTCCTTCTTGTCCAGGAGTTCGAACGCTTCGGGATTGGCTTTCACCAGTACGAGGTCTCCCCCCTCGTCGAGCGCGAGGATCTTGTCCTCCTGCCAGGTCATGCTCCAGTACTTGCCGAAGCTCGGGCTGCGCCACCGCTCCTCGCCGTTCGCGCCGTCGAGACAACTCACACGCCCGTTGCCTAGATGCAAGTAAATGAACCCGTCAATCACGACGGGGGAGGACATGTATCCCGAAGCCGGATGCTTCCACTTCTCCTCGATCAAGAACTTTCCGTCCCTCCGAGAAACCTCGAACATGAAGGAACCGTTTCGATAGGTGCTCGTGAAAATCCGGTTCCCCACGAACACGGGGGTCAGGATGTTCATCCCGCGGAAGTTCGGGACATCGACCGACCACAGCTCCCGGCCATCGTCGATGTCCACGCCGAACAAGGTGTGACGCGTCTGAACCACCAGTTGGCGCACCCCGGCGAGTTCCTGAATCACCGGAGACGAGAAGGCTCCCGAGGCCTGGATTTTCCCGGAGCCCACGAGCGTCCGCCAGATGGTCTCACCCGTCTCCCGGTCGAGCTTGAGCAGTGAATTGGCCGCCTGGACGTACAGCGCATCTCCATCGACCAGGGGCGACGACGCGAATCCGAAGTCGGGAGCCTTCGTGTCGAAGCGCTCGGTCAAGTCGACCGTCCACCGAATCTCGCCCGACACGCCATCGAGCGCGACGAGCCGCTCCTCCATGTCCCCGACGTAGAGCGTCTCGCCGTCCCAGGCCGGTGTCGAGCGGACCCAGTCGCCGTTGGCCGCGGCGAAGAAGGGCACACGGCCCCCGGCCCCCCAAGTCGTGCTCCAGAGCACGCCGCCGTCGACCCGGCTCAGAGCGCGCACGGCAACCGTTTCGGCATCGACCGTCTCCACGACGAAAACACGGTCACGCGTCACGATAGGCCCGGGATAGCCTTTCCCGAGAGGCACTTCCCACACGGTCTCGAGGTTCTCGAACGAGCCCGGCCACGCGCTA
>WVWW01000171.1 GCA_011773795.1 Acidobacteriota bacterium | reverse complement strand
CGTAGGGGGCCACCGCAACGACGATCTGGCGGGGTCAGTTGCCTTCGAGCAGCTCCTCGATGTGCGCGAGCAAGACGTCGATCGGCTGCGGCTTCTGTAGGAACAGGTCGGCGCCGTAGACCAGCGATGTTTCGGCCTTGCCGCTGTCGGGCGCACCGGTGAGGATGATGATCTTCGTGTCGTCCAGGTCGCTCTGGTGGCGGATGCGGTTGCAGACCTCCAGGCCGCCCATCCCGGGCATGATCACGTCGAGCACGATGAGATCGGGTCGGAAGGCTTCCAGCTTCAGGCCGGCATCGACACCGTCGACGGCGGTCTCGACTTCGTAGTTGGAGGCGTCGAGGCGAAGGGCGTCGGCAATCAACTCGCGAACGCCGGGATCGTCGTCCACGACGAGGATGCGGTGCTGTCCGGATGCCATGAGCCCTCCGTGTGCTTTTTGACTGCTCTAAAGCAACTTTAAGTTCCCGGAGGGCGAGAATCAATGCCGCGTTTGAGTTGCAGAAAGCCGCTCGTCTAGATCAAATCCGGGACGTTGCGGGTGATCCACGAGCCCGGGCGGAGGATGGACTGGACCCGATCGGGGCCGACGCCGACCATCGCGACCTCGGTGCCGATGACCTCTTCCAGCCGGGCCAGGTAGGCGTGGGCCTCCGCCGGGAGGTCCTCCCACTTGCGGACGCCGGTGGTGTCGCGGTTCCAGCCCTTGTGGGTCTCGTACACCGGTTCGAGGCGCTCGGCGCGCGACACGGAGGCCGGGAAACCCTCGAACGGCTTGCCGTCGAGACGGTAGCCCGTGCAGATCCGGATCTCCTCGAACGCGTCCAGCACGTCGAGCAGCGTGATGCAGGCGGCGTCGAAGCGGTTGATGCGGTTGGCGTAGCGCGCCGCGACGCCGTCGAACCAGCCGCAGCGGCGCGGCCGACCGGTCGTGGTCCCGTACTCGTGCCCGCGCTCGCGGATGAGGTCCCCCGCCGCGTCGTCGATCAGCTCGCTGGGCATCGGGCCGGCGCCGACGCGCGTCCCGTAGGCCTTGAACACGCCGAGGGCTCCGGTCACCCGCGTCGGCGCGACGCCCAGGCCGGCGCACAGCCCGCCGGCCACCGTGGTCGACGAGGTGACGAACGGGTAGGAGCCGTGATCGAGATCGAGCAGCGTGCCCTGGGCGCCCTCGAACAGCACCGAGCCGCCCTCGTCGATCCAGTCGTTGAGCCGCATCGCCGTGTCGGTGACGTACTGCTCGAGCCGCTTCCATTGCCCGTGCCCGTCTCGGGCGAGCTGCGCGGCGGTCGGCATCTCCTGACCCGCCTGGGCCAGCCGCCCGCCGGCGGGCCCCGAGAGGATCCGGTCGATGCGCTCCTCGAGATGCTCGGGATCGGCAAGATCGCCGACGCGCAGGCCCCAGCGGGCGGCCTTGGCCTGGTAGGTCGGGCCGATCCCGCGCAGCGTGGTGCCGATCTTGTCGCCGGCCTTGGCGCTCGATTCCTCGAGCGCGTCCAGCATTTTCAGGATCGGCAGGATCACGTGGGCGCGGTCGCTGATGTACAGCCGCCCCGCGAGATCGATCCCCGCTTCGGCCAACCCGTCGAGCTCTTCGAGCAGCTTGGTCAGGTCGAGCACCGTGCCGTTGCCGATGACGATCCGCGTGTCCGGCCGGAAGACGCCGGAGGGGACGTGGTGCAGCGCGTAGGTCTTGCCGTCGAAGGCGACGGTGTGCCCCGCGTTCGGGCCGCCCTGGAAGCGGGCGACGACGTCGAACCGCTCGGAGAGCAGGTCGACGACCTTGCCCTTTCCCTCGTCGCCCCACTGGGCGCCGACGACCGCGATGTTGGGCATTCCGATCCTTCCGGACGACTTCGACAGACCGGGAACTCGGTCCGTTTGGGGAAAGCCGGGGGCGGATGATAGCACGCACGGCTGTGCTACATTCGGCGCCGTGAACGCCATCGATTTGTTGCTTCCGGCGCTGGGTCTGGCGCTGTTTCTCGAGGGGCTGCCCTGGTTCATCTCGCCCACGGGCGTGCGTAAGACGATGTCCGTCATCGCGACCTACGAGGACACCCCGCTGCGCATGCTCGGGCTGGTGATGATGGGCGCCGGGCTGCTGCTGGCCTGGTGGACGGTCGGCTGATGGCCGTCAACCTCGACGGGCGGTCGCTGACCCTCGAGCAGGTGGAGGCGATCGCCGACGGCGCCGAATGTCGCCTCGCCGCTGCGGCGAAGGAGGTGGTACGCGCCTCACGCGCGGTGGTGGAGCGAGCGATGGCGGACGGCAGGCAGGTTTACGGCGTCAACACCGGATTCGGCCACCTCGCCCGGGTCGGCATCCCCGCGGACAAGCTCGACGAGCTGCAGCTCAACCTGATCCGCAGCCACGCGGCCGGCGTGGGCAAGCCGTTTTCCGAACGCTCCGTGCGCGCGATCCTCGCTTTGCGGATCAACTGTCTCGTGCGGGGGCATTCCGGGTTGCGGCTGGCCACCGTGCAGCGGATGTGCGAGTTCCTCGAGCACGGCATCCACCCGGTGATCCCGCGCAAGGGCTCCGTCGGCGCCTCCGGAGACCTGGCGCCCCTCGCCCACCTGGCGCTCACGCTCATCGGTGAAGGCGAGGTCTTCTACAAGGGCAAGCGCTGCCCGACGCCCTCGGCGCTGCGGCGCGCCGGGCTGAAACCGCTGCGGCTCGAGGCCAAGGAAGGTCTCGCGCTGATCAACGGAACCCAGGTCATGACCGGTGTCGGGACGCTGGCCCTGCTGAAAGCCGAGCGGCTGTGCACGGCAGCCGACGTGATCGGGACGATGAGCCTCGAAGCGCTGATGGGCAGTCACCACGCGTTCGAGCGCGCGATCCACGCGGCTCGGCCGCAGCCCGGCCAGGTGGCGTCCGCGGCCAACCTGCGCAAGCTGCTGCGCAAGAGCGAGATCGAGAAGAGCCACGCCGACTGCGGTCGCGTGCAGGATTGTTACTCGCTGCGTTGCATCCCGCAGGTGCACGGCGCGGTCCGCGACGCGCTGCGCTACGTGCGCGGGGTCCTCGAATGCGAGATCAATTCCAGCACCGACAACCCGATGGTCTTTGTCCAAGCGGACCGGCTCGTCTCCGGCGGCAACTTCCACGGGCAGCCGGTGAGCGTGGCGCTGGACCACCTCGGCACGGCGTCCTGCTCGCTGGCCACGATCAGCGAGCGGCGCATCGAGCGGTTGCTCAACCCGGACCTCTCACGCCTGCCCGCCTTCCTCGCCCACGATCCCGGTCTGCACTCCGGGTTCATGCTCGCGCACGTGACCGCGGCCTCGCTGGTCTCCGAGAACAAGATTCTGGCGCACCCGGCGAGCGTCGACACGATCCCGACGTCCGCCGCCAAGGAAGACCACGTGTCGATGGGGGCTCACGCGGCGCGCAAGGCGGCCCGCATCGTCGATCACGTCGGGACGGTGCTGGGCATCGAGGCGCTCTGCTCCGCCCAAGCCCTGGACATGCACCGGCCGCTCGAGGCCGCCGTCGCGGTCGAGTCGGCACGCGCCGCGTTCCGCCGCACGGTCCCGCACATGAAGAAAGACCGCGTGCTCGCCGGCGACATCGATAAAGCCAAACGCTTCATCGAGAGCGGCAAGCTGCGGGCGGCCGCGGAGAAGGTCTGCGGGGAGCTCAAGTAAGAGTGGTGGACGGCAAGGGGATCGAACCCTCGACCTCGGCGTTGCGAACGCCGCGCTCTCCCATCTGAGCTAGCCGCCCACTCGTTTCGAAGACGTCAACCTCGTGGTGGGGCGTACTGGATTTGAACCAGTGACTTCCACCGTGTGAAGATGGCACTCTACCGCTGAGTTAACGCCCCTTTTCACGGTCGCGAAGGCGTCCTTATAGCACACCGGGCCTTGCGCTAGACACGCCACAGGGTCAGGCTCTCCTCGCTCGCCGGTCCGGCGCGGATTCGGCGCTCCCGGCCGTCAAACAGGACGAGCACCTCGATCTCGTCCGACGGGTCCCGCGCCGTGTAGCTCGCCACGAGGGCCGCCACGTCGGCCAGGGCGTCCGAATCGAGCGAGGTCCCCTCGATCCGGCCCTCGGGGCCCGGACGGTCCGCCGGACGGCACTGCCCCGACCCCGGGGCCCACCGAGCGAGACTTCGGGCCTCGTCCTCGCTCCGCGCCAGGATGACCTTGAGATCCCACGCCAGACGGAAATGCCGGCCGATCGCCAGACGCGGGATGTCGGCGGCCTGCGGGCTGCCGGCCGGCGGATGCTCGAGGTAGTCGCGGATGCGCCGGGCGAATGCCGGCTCCGCGAGACGGCAGCAGCGGCCGGAGGGCGTCGGGTAGTCCGTCACGCCCCAGTCGGCGGCCAGCCGGAATTGCTCGCGCCGGGAGCGTCCCTGCAGGCGCGCGGCCGGTCCGGAGGCCGACTCGGCCGCCGGGTGGTCCGGCCTGTCGACATACTCCGCGGAGAGCGGCCGCAGGACCCGCCCCGTCGTGCCGGACTCCCGCTCGGCGACCCGAAAAGCCTCGTGGGACTGGTCGTGAGACCGCTGGCCGACCACGTCACCGGTGAACAACAGATCGGCACCGCGCTCGGCGGCCCACTCGTCGGCCCGTGAGAGCATGAACGCGCGGCAGTCATGACACGGGTTCATCCCCGAGCCGTAACCGAAGCGCGGTGCGGCCACGACTTCCTCGAGATACCGCTGGCGGACGTCGATCGTCTCGACGTCGTATCCCGCGCCACCGGTTCGCGCGACATCTCGGTGCGTCTCGCGGACGAAACCCGTATCGAAGTGCACCCCTTCGATCGCGACCCCCGCGCGTCGCATCGATTCGAAGGCCAGCATGCTGTCGAGGCCCCCTCCGAAGAGCCCGACGGCCTTTCGTTTCGTTTCCGATCGCGACACGTTTGACACCCCGTTTTCCGACGCATTATGCTCGATTCGTGAGAAACTTCGGCGTCAAAACGGTCGTCGTGGCGATCGCGCTCGCAGCGTCGTTGTCCTTGGGCGCCGACCCGCGTGGAGCCGTCGACGCGTTCGGGGCGGCCCTCGTGCAGGGAGACGCGGACGGGTTACGCGACCTGTTGCCGAGCGCGGGAAAGGTGCGCGTGCATCTGGTCCGGCTCGGGCCCGAGAACGGCGCGCTCCGCAGCGGGCAGCTGCATGCCGTGCTGCAGGATTTCTTCGAAAGAGGGAAGGTCCAGTCCTTCACGTTGCAGACGATCGAGCAATCCGGCGGGCTCGCGCTGGCCTCCGCGCGTCTCACCCTGGTCGACCGACAGGGACGGGCCGATGTGCGACTGCACCTGTCCCTGGAGCCGGAAGAACAACGCTGGGTCGTGCGGGAGATACGAGAATCTCGGAGATAGAACGCCGACCGGCCGCGCGTCTCGTCGCCCTGCTTGCAGCGCTGTGGCTGCTGGCCGCCGTTGTTTCGTTCGTTCCCGATCGCTTGCTCGACGGTGCGATCCCATCGCTGGCAGATCGTGCCGACGCGTTCGAGATCGCGCTGGACGGGCTGCATGCGGAGGCGACCGGGATCGCTTCCGCGGCGCTGGACGCGTTCCCCCCGCAGCTGCGCGACTCCGCCACGAACAGACCGTTGCTGCGCCGGCTCGAAGGTGTCGGCATCGTCGACCGCGACGGCGAGTATCTGATCTGGCACGGGACTCCCGCCGACCCACCCGCCGAGTTCAACGATCTCGACGGCCCCGCGTCGTGGATCGAGGCGCGCGGCGCGGTGACCCGCTGGATCGTTCGCGCCGGCCCGGACGCCGAAGGCTGGTTGTCGCTGGCGTCGTTTACCCTTCACTCACACGAGCATGCGGGCGGGCTGGCGGCACTGCTGCCCGAGAACCTGTTTCGCGGCGCGAGCGTCGTCTTGCGAGTCGGCATCGAAGAGGACACCGGCACGCTGCCGGCCGAGACCGTCGCGCGGACGTGGCAGGCGGACGGCGGATCCTCCGCGGTGCAGATCCAGCTTTCGCCGCCGACGCCGGGGCACCGCGCCGATCGGATCCGAGGCTTGCTCGTGGCCGCGGCGGCGCTGGCGACGACGCTGGTCGTCGCATTCGGATTCGGTTGGCGTGCACGCGTCCAGACGACGCGGGGACTGGCCCAGGCGGTCGTGGCAATCCTGGCGCTACGGTTGCTGCTCGGCTGGACCGGGATCCCGCAGTGGCTGCTCTCCCGCGAGGCGGTCACGGCGAGCCTGTTCGGGGTGCGCACGTTCGGGCCGCTGCTGGCCTCGCCCGTGGACCTGCTCCTCACCGGCCTGGGCATCTATCTCGTCGCCATGGCGCTTCGCCGCCGGCTGTCCACGCCGGCGGCGCAGACCAGGAAGAGCACACGCTGGGTGCTGATCGCGACGACGGTCGGTGGTGCGGTGTTTGCCGGCAGGCTGGTCCTGATCGTGGCCCGCAATTCCCGCGACGTCCTGTTCGACGCCGGGGGCCAGTGGATCGACGACGCCCGTGTGCTCGTCGGAGCCGGGCTGATCTTGACCCTCCTCGGCGTGGCGACCCTCGCCTCTCTGTTGCTGTTGCGCGCGACCTCGACGGACCCGCGGACCCTGAGCGCGCTGGTGCCCACCACCCTGTGTTTCAGCGCGCTGGCCATCGCGACCTCGTTCGTCCTCCAGCAACGCCAGCAGGACGCCGGGCTCGAGCGGGTTCGCATCGACTTCGCGCCGCAGGTCCTCGAGCAGTCTTCCCGGCGCGAGGTCGCACTCCGGGCGACCGTCGCCGAGGTCCAACGTGCGTTCGCCGAGCCCACGGCGTCCGCGCTCGCCCTCGACCCGTCCGAATGGGCTTTTCACTACTGGATCGACAGCGCGCTGGCGCACGGCGGCTACCAGTCATCGCTCGACTTCTACGACCTGAACCTGCAACCGTTGAGCCACTTCGGTTACGACCTCCCGGAGCTCGACGAGGAGGTCGGTCCGTGGGAGGCGTTGCCGGAGGACACCCCGGTGTTCTTCGACGAGCCGTTCCGGCCGGTCGCCACGGTGAGGCAACGGCTGCTGCACATCGAGGCACCGCTGACGCGTCAGGGAGAGCCCCGCGGCGTGGTCGTGGCCCACGTCCTGGACGAACCGGAAAACCTACCGTTCCTGCCGGCCGGACGGGCCTACCTGACCGCCCTGGGCCAGCGACGAGAGGATCGTCCGGGCGACCTGCACTACGTCGTGTACGACAACCAGGGCGCACCGCTGCGCTCCACCCTGGCCCGCCCGCCGGCAGAGACGGGCGACTTCAGGGAAGCGGCGAGGAGCGGCGAGATCGTGCGGCTCCGCGCCGGCGAGGAGCGGTTCATCGGTGTCGCGCTCGGCGAGCCCACCCGGCTGCACCTGTTGCTGATCGAGGATCCCGCCCCGCTCGAGCGGTTGGCCGGATCGTTGCGTTTCCTGCTCGTGGGTCTGGCGATCCTGTTCGTCGTCGCCCTCCTGCCGCAAGTCCTCCGGCGTGGCGGGCCGAAGCTGCTCGACGCCGCGCTGCGCGGCTCCTTCCAGCGCAAGCTCGTCGCCGCGACACTGGTCGCATCGGTCGTGCCGCTCGTCGGATTGTCCTTGATCCTGCGCGGCTACATCGAGACCCGCGCCGGCGAAGAGCTGGAGAGCTCGGCGGTCGGTTTCGCCGGCGCCGCACAGCGGCTGCTCGAGGACGCGGCCTCGCCACTGGACCTCCCCGACGATGCCGACGAGCTCGAATCCGCGGGCCCGGTGGAGATCGGCGACAGCTTCCTGCTGTGGCTGCGGCGCGTCGTCGGTCAGGACGTGCACGTGTACGAGCGCGGCCGTGTCGTCGCGAGCTCAAAACGCGAGCTGTTCGACGCCGGCGTCTTGCCTGCGCGCCTGGACTACGACGTCCAGCGCCAGGTCGCGATGGACGGTCGACCCTCGCTGGTCCGGCGTGAGATCCTCGGCGGAAGAGATCTTCCGGTCGCCTACGCCCCGATCCGCAGTGTCGCGCTGGCACGGCAAATGGTCGTCGCCGTCCCGCTGGTACGCGCGCCCGGCGAGATCCATCGCGAGGTGCGTCGCGTGGCCGAGATCATCCTCGTGGCCACGGTTGTGCTCGCGGCGCTGCTGATCGTCGCGGCGACTCGTCTGGCCCGCACCGTGGCGCGCCCGCTCCGTGCGCTCGCGGGCGCGACGTCGCAGATCGCATCCGGCGACTACGCGACGCGCTTGCAGGCCGAGACGCGTGACGAAGTGGCCGACCTGGTGCGCGGGTTCAACGCCATGGCGCAGTCGTTGAAACAACAGCGAACGACACTCGAGCAGCGACGGGACTACATCGAAACCTTGCTGCAGCACGCCACGATCGGCGTCCTGTCGATCGACGGGTCGGGCACGATCGTCACGCTCAACCCGACGGCGACCGAGCTGCTGGCCGCCGCGGGCGCGGAGGTCGAGATCGGAACCGATCTTTCGTCGTCGATCGAGTCCGCCGACGCCCTGGCCGGCCTGCGCGCCGCCCTGCGCGACGGCGCGGCGGCCGCGGGAGAGCCCATCGAATTCGACGTGCAGGACGACGAGGGCCCGCGGCGCGTGCAGATGGTCCGCGTCCCGCTGCCCGGCTCGGCAGGACGACCGGTGGGTACCTTGATCCTGCTCGACGACGTCACCGAGCTGATGCGCAGCAACCAGCTGGCCGCCTGGGCCGAGATGGCCCGGGCGATCGCGCACGAGATCAAGAACCCGTTGACCCCGATCCAGCTCTCCGCCGAGCACCTGCGCAAGCTGCTCGCCGATGGCGGCGTGTTGCCGGACGAGAAGATCGAAGCCTGTCTCGACACCGTGATCAAGCAGGTTCGGACGCTGTACGACATCGCCGGCGAGTTCTCGGCCTACGCGAAGCTTCCCGTACTCAAGCCGGAGCNNTGCCGCGCTCGCCGGCATCGAGTTGACGGAGAGCTACGACGACGTTCCTCGAGTGGCGATCGACTACCGCGTGCTCTCGCGTGCGGTGGTCAACCTGATCGAGAACGCGATCCAGGCCATGCCCGACGGCGGGCGGCTCGACGTCAGCGTGAAGGCGACGGACGGGAACACCGTCGAGATCGGCGTCGACGACAACGGGGTCGGGTTGGACCCCGAGGTCCGGCGGCGCCTCTTCGAGCCCTACTTCTCGACCAAGTCGTCGGGGACGGGCCTCGGGCTCGCGATCGCGCGGCGCGCGATCGAGGCGCACCACGGCACGATCCACGTCGACAGCTCGCCCGGCAAGGGCACCCGGTTCCGCATCCGCCTGCCCACGATCGAGGGGGCCTGATGGAGCCCTGGTACGCCGACGGGCTGAAATTCACCTGCGTGGAGGACTGCGGCGGCTGCTGCACCGATCACGGGGACTACTCGTACGTCTACCTCGACCGGCCGACCGAGCGGAAGATCGCGCGGTTCCTGAAACTCGACCTGGCCACCTTCCGCGAGCGCTACACGGTCCTCGACGAGGGCAATCGTGCGCTGAAGATGGACACCCCGGACTGCCCGTTTTTGGACGGAAAACGGTGCAATATCTATCCCGTCCGGCCGACCCAGTGCCGCACTTTTCCTTTCTGGGAGGAGAACCTAAGTTCTCCCCGGAGCTGGAAAAAACTGGGGTCGTTCTGTCCCGGCATCGACACCGGCGAGCACCACTCGCTGCGGGTCATCCGGAGGGCGCTGAACGACGACCCTTGACGGGAGACCGAGATGGATCGACGACGCGCCTGGTACTCGCTCGTTTTGCTGGCCGGGCTCGCGGTCGGGCTCGCCTGTTCGGGTGGCGACGAGACCCCGGCGCCGCCGAGCGGCGTCGAGACACCGAAGGCGGGCGGCACGCTCGTCATGGGCAGCATCTCCGACGTGGACTCCTGGAACGAGTACATCTCCCAGCAGTCCTTCGCGCAGTTCCTGCTGCGTCGGGTGTACCTGCGGCTGGCCGAGCAGAAGCCGGGCCCGTTGTCGCACCCCGACGGCTACGAGCCGTCGCTGGCGGAGTCGTGGGAAGCGTCGGAGGACGGTCTCGCGCTGACCTTCCGGCTGCGCGAGGCGTCGTGGAGCGACGGAACGCCGATCCGCGCGGAAGACGTGCGCTTCACCTGGCAGGCGCAAACGTCCGAGCACGTGCCCTGGATCGGCGCCGACAGCAAGACGCGGATCCGTGACGTCGAGGTCGTGGACGCGCGGACCGTCCGTTTCCACTTCGACGGGGCTTACCCCTATCAGTTCATCGATGCCGTCGAGGGCGGGATCCTGCCGGAGCACGTGTTCGGACAGGTCCCATTCGAACGCTGGAAGGACCACGACTGGCTCACGGCGCGGGTCGGCTCGGGGCCCTTCGTTCCGAGCACGCACCGTCCCGGCGAGCAGATGGAGCTCGTCCGCAACGAGCACTACTACCGTGAGGGCCGGCCCTACCTGGATCGTGTCGTGGTCCGCGTCGTCCCCGACATCAGCAACCTGATCACGCAGCTCCGTTCGGGCGAGATCGACTACCTGGAGAACATCCCCCTGAGGGACGCGCACCGCCTGGGCGAAGACGAACGGCTCGAGGTCGTGCCGTTCGACTACGCCAACTACGAGTTCATCGGCTGGAACGGCGCGAAACCGCCGTTCGACGACGCGGACGTCCGCCGTGCGCTGACGATGGCGATCGACCGCCAGGCGCTCGTCGACGAGCTGATGGCCGGGCACGCGAAAGTCGGGACCGGGCCGGCGCCTTCCAGCTGGTGGGGCGCCGACACCTCGCTCGAGCCGCTGCCCTACGATCCGCAGAAGGCGCGCGCCATCCTGCGCGAGCACGGTTACGCGACCGCCGAGGGCGAGAGCGGCAAGAAGCTCAACGTGACGATCCTCACCAACGCCGGAAACCGCACGCGCGAGAGCGCGCTGGTCAAGATCCAGTCGCACCTGTACAAGGTCGGCGTCGACGCCTCTATCCAGCCGCTCGAGATGCGCACCATGCGCGGCCAGGTCGTCTCCGGCGAGTTCGACGGCTACCTCGGAGGCTGGGTCTTCGCGGGCAAGATCGACCTGCGGGGGTTGTTCGCGTCCGCGGCGACGCCTCCCAACGGGATGAACATCGTCTCCTACTCGAACGCCGACGTCGACGCGTCGTTCGACCGCCTGGCCGAGGTGGATCGCTGGGAGGCGATGCCCGAGATCCTCGCCGACATCCAGACGCGGATCGCCGCCGATCAACCCTACTCGTTCCTGTACGAGTCGAGACGGGTCGCGGCGCACTCGACGTCGCTCGCGGGCGTGCGGATCGACGTTCCGTCGGATCCGCTGATCCACCTGGCGGATTACTGGGTCCGGTGACCGTGCGCGGCCGGTGGCAGCCGTGATCCGTTACTTCGTGCGCCGGTTGCTCGTCGCGGTCCCGTTGATGCTCGGGGTCGCGACGCTCGTCTTCGTCCTGCTCGAAACCGCGCCGGGGAGCCCGGTCGACCAGGTGCTCGGCGACCGCCAGGTGCCGCCGGAGGTGCGCGAGCGGATCGAGCGCGCCTACGGCTTCGACCGTCCCGCGCCGGAGCGCTACGCACGCTGGCTCAAGGCCGTCTGTCTCGAGGGTGAGCTCGGCTGGTCGCACTCGCGAGCGCGGCCGGTGAGCCGCGCGTTGGCCGAGGCGTTGCCCCCGACGCTGTTGCTCGCCGGCACCTCGTTGCTGTTTTTCGTGGTCTTCGGCATCGGCATCGGTGCCTGGTCCGCCGCGCGGCGTGGACGCTGGCAGGAACGGACGGTCACTCTCGTCAGCCTGGGTGCCTACGCCATGCCCGCCTTCTGGCTGGGGCTGATGGCGATCTACGTGTTCAGCTACAAGATCCCGATCTTCCCGGCATCCTCGATGCGCGGGATCGACGCCGACTCGATGGGCACGGCGGGACGTCTGCTCGATCTGCTGTGGCATCTCGTCCTGCCCGCGGCCGTCCTCGGTGCCGCCTCGGCCGCCGCGATGACGCGTTTCGTTCACGCGGGCATGCTCGACGCGCTGGCCGAGCCGTTCATACGCGCGGCACGAGGTCGCGGCGTTTCCCGGCAAGGTCTCCTGTGGCGACATGCGCTGCGGCGTGCCGTGCTCCCGGTGATCAACCTGGTCGGGCTTTCGCTGCCCATCCTGGTCTCCGGGTCGCTGGTCGTGGAGGTCGTGTTCGCGTGGCCCGGGATGGGTCGGCTGACCTACGACGCGATCCTGACCCAGGACACCAGTGTGGTCCTCGCGACGACGCTGCTGGCAACACTGTTCGTGGTTCTCGGGAACCTGTTTGCCGATCTGGCGATGGCCTGGGCCGATCCCCGCGTGCGACTGCGCGAGGGAGGCCTGTCGTGAACCGCTGGAGCTTCAAGCTCGCGCTCGGGTTGATCGGCGTGCTGGCGGTCCTGGCCTTCGCGGCGCCGTGGCTCGGGTTCCGGGACCCCAACGAACAGCTCGACGGGTTGGTGCTCGCCGACCTCTCCCCGCTGACGCGCACGCTGGCCGTGGAGCTGACGGACGGGACGCTGCGGTTCGCGGCGGAGATCCGTGAGAGCGCTGGCGCTGTCGAGCTGCAGCGTGGTCCGCGCTGGGAACGTGTCGAGCTGACCGAGCTCCAGGGCGGGAATCTCGAGACCGCCCTTCGCCGTCCTCTTTTCCTGCTCGGGACGGACGGCTTCGGAAGGGACGTGTTTGCCCGGCTCGTTCACGGCGCTCGGGTGTCGCTGCTCGTCGGGTTCCTTGCCGCGGGGATGGCCCTCGGTCTGGGTACGTTGATCGGCACCGCAGCGGGTCTGGCCGGTGGCTGGGTCGATGGCGTGTTGATGCGCTTCACCGACGTCGTTCTCGCCGTGCCACGGTTGTTTCTCGCCGTCTTGCTCGTCGCCCTGTACGGGCGATCGCTGACGACGACGATCCTGGTCCTCGGCGCCACGAGCTGGATGGCCGCGGCGCGGCTGGTGCGCGGGGAGATCCTCTCGTTACGCGAGCGGGACTACGTGCAAGCCGCACGTGCCGCCGGTGTGTCGCCGTTGCGTCTGGCACGTCACCACCTGCTCCCCTCGGCGATGCTGCCGCTCATCGTGGAGGGGGTGCTGCGCGTCGGCGACACGATCCTGATCGAAGCGTCGCTGTCGTTTCTCGGGCTGGGTGTGCCTCCGCCGGACCCGACCTGGGGCAACATGATCGCGGNNAACATGATCGCGGAAGGACGCAACCGGCTACTCGACGCCTGGTGGATCGCGACGCTCCCGGGTCTCGCCATCGCCGCCACCGTCGTGGCGTTGCACACGTTCGGTGAGGCGGCTCGGCGGCGACTCAAGCCCTGCTAGAATCGCCGGATGCAGCGCATCCTCAACTACATCGACGGAGAACTGGTCGAGGCGGCGAACGGCGGTTGGCTCGACAACGTCGAACCGGCGACCGGCAAGGTGTACAGCCGGCTGCCGGACAGCGACGAGACGGATATCGAGAAAGCCGTCGCTGCCGCCAAGCAGGCGTTCCCCGGCTGGTCGGGAACACCCGCCGTCGAGCGCGCACGCATCATGGACGACATCGCCGATCGGATCGAGGCCGACCTCGAGAGCTTCGCGCGCGCCGAGAGCATCGACACCGGCAAGCCGATCGGCCTGGCGCGCAAGGTCGAGATCCCGCGTGCGGTCTCCAACCTGCGCTTCTTTGCCGGCGCCATCCAGCACACCGCCAGCGAGGCACACGTCACGGACGACCAGGCGCTGAACTACACGTTGCGGCGCCCGCGCGGCGTCGCCGGTCTGATCTCGCCCTGGAACCTGCCGCTCTACCTGCTGACCTGGAAGGTCGCGCCGGCCATCGCCACCGGGAACACCGCGGTGGCCAAGCCGTCCGAGCTGACCCCGATGACGGCACACCTGCTGGCGCAAACCTGCCGTGACGCGGGGCTCCCTCCGGGGGTGCTCAACATCGTTCATGGTCTGGGAGCCCGTGCCGGGGCGCCGCTCACGACGCACCCCGACGTTCCGACGATCTCGTTCACCGGCGGCACCGCCACAGGGGGCACGATCGCCGCCGCCACGGCGACCTCGTTCAAGAAGCTCGCGCTGGAGATGGGCGGCAAGAACCCGACGGTCGTCTTCGCCGACGCCGACATGGACGTCGCGGTGCCGACCGCCGTCCAGGCGTCCTTCTCGAACCAGGGGCAGATTTGCCTGTGTGGCTCGCGGATCTTCGTCCAGCGCGATGCCTACGACGCCTTCGTCGACCGCTTCGTGTCCGCGACCGGGGATCTCGTCCAGGGCGATCCGCTGGAGGAGACGACCAACCAAGGTGCGGTCGTCTCGAAGGCGCACTTCGACAAGGTCATGGGGTACATCGACCTCGCGAAGGAAGAAGGGGGCACCATCCTCGCCGGTGGGTCTACACCTTCCGGCCTACCCGACCGCTGCCGCGAGGGTTTCTTCATCGAACCGACGGTCGTCACGGGTCTCCCCCACGATTGCCGCGTCAACCGCGAGGAGATCTTCGGTCCCGTCACATCGATCATGCCCTTCGATGCGGAGGACGAGGTCATCGAGTGGGCCAACGAGACCGACTATGGCCTTTCCGCGTCGGTCTGGACGCAGGACGTCTCACGCGCCCACCGCGTGGCGGAGCGCATCGCATCGGGGACCGTCTGGGTCAACTGCTGGCTGCTGCGCGACCTGCGCGTGCCGTTCGGCGGGATGAAGCAGAGCGGCGTGGGACGCGAGGGCGGCGACGAGGCCCTGCGCTTCTTCACCGAGCCCAAGAACGTCTGCTTGCGACTGGGGTCTTCATGAGCGACAGCGACAACACGGTCAGCCGGCGCGCTCCCGAGCCGGTCGGGGCCTTCCCTCACGCCAAGCGCGTCGGCAACCTGCTGTTCCTCTCCGGCATCGGGCCGCGCTCGCGCGGCACCAAGGAGATCCCGGTGGGAATCGAGGCGCAGACACTCGCCGTCTTCCGCAACGTACGCACCGTCCTCGAGGACGCCGGCTCCGGCTGGGACCGCATCGTCGACGTGCAGGTCTTCCTGACCGACATGAAGAACGACTTCGCCGCGTTCAACGCGCTGTACGCCGAGCACTTCGCCGACAACCAGCCGACGCGCACGACCGTCGAGGTGAACTGCCTGCCGACGCCGATCGCCGTCGAGCTGAAGGTGATCGCGACGATCGACTAGCCGGGCAGGAGGCTCAGTAGTCCAGGCCGGCGCCGTGCTCGCGCAGGAACGGGGTGAGCTTCTCGTCGATCGCGGCGCGCGCGGCCTCGAGGTCCAGCTCTTCCGCGCTCTCGAGTCCCCGGCACCATTCATCCAGCAGCTCGTCGTGGATGCGGCCGGCCTGCCGGCAGACGGCGTAGGGGATGCGGCTGTACACCACCATCGAGTAGCGCGAGCGGAAGTCAGTCGGGAAGGCTTGCTCGAGCCGGTGCTCGACCTGCTTGCGCAGCAGGAACCGCGGATCGCCGACGCGGTCGCGCATCTCGACGAAGTTGTCCAGCGCCATCGCGGCAATCGCGTCCGCGTTGGGCTTGCGCGCGGCGTCGTAGGCCGGCAGGACGCGTTCCCAGTCCCCGTCGAACTTCCCGATCAGCTCGTCCAGCACGGTGCAGTCCTCGAAGCCGCAGTTCATCCCCTGGCCGAAGAACGGCACGATCGCGTGGGCCGCGTCGCCGATCAACGCGGCGGTCCCTCCGGCGTGCCACGGCGAGCAGCGCACCGTACCGAGTTCACCGGTGGGGTGATCGTCGAACTGCTTGCCCAGATCCGGCAGCAGCGGCACGGCGTCCGGAAATTCGCGTTTGAAGAAGACTTCCGCGGCCAGTTCCTCGACCAGTGCGTCGAAGCTGAGCCGCCCCTCGGTGGGCAGGTAGAGCGTCCCGGTGAACGTGCCGTCCGGGTTGGGCAAACCCATCAACATGAACTCGCCGCGAGGCCAGATGTGCAATGCCTTGCCTTCCATCGCGAAGCCGCCGTCGGCCGCCGCCGGGAACTCGAGCTCCTTGTAGCCGTGGCTCAGCATCTCGATGGATTCGGACGCGTCGGGCAACGCCATCAGGCCGGCACGCACCTTCGACGCCGCGCCGTCGGCGCCGAAGATCAGCTCACCGGTCACGTCGGTTTCGGAGTCCCCCGATGTGGCGAACCGCAGGTTGTTCGTCGCCGGGTCGAACTCGATCAGTCGATGTTCGAAGACCAGCTCGGCGCCGGCTTCTTCCGCGGCGCTGAGCAACAGGTTGTTCAGGCCCCCGCGCGAGACGGAGTGGTTGCACT
>WVWW01000234.1:40452-40598 GCA_011773795.1 Acidobacteriota bacterium | reverse complement strand
GCTCGAACGTCGCTCATCAGTCGGATGAGCGACGGCTGGTGGATGTACATCATGTGCCCCGACCTGTAGTACGCGTAGGTGATCCTCTCGGGCACCACGCCGTTGCGCATGAAGCTCATCTCCGCGTCGAAGAACGGCGTCGCGAA
>WVWW01000234.1:37351-40311 GCA_011773795.1 Acidobacteriota bacterium | reverse complement strand
TGTACGCGCCGTCGATGCCGTAGAACGACGGATCGGACTCTGGCGTCTCACCCGCGTCGTCCATGTCCCGGCCCGTGAACCGTCCGTCGAGCCGGCCGACGACGAGGCCCTCGTCGCGGAGCAGCTCCTTGTAGAAGCGTCGGTCGGTGATTCGAAGGTCGCTCAGCCGGAAGTAGTCCTCGCTGATCCCGGTGAAGTAAGACAAGCGCTTCCGGATCCGCGCTCTCTCGTCGTCGGGAAGCGTGTTGCCGCGCAGGAGTGCGGGCGCGTACTCCTCGACGGCGAACTCCCGGGCCTCCTCGAGGAACGCCTTCAGGTCCGCCGGCGGAGGGTCGACCTTCCCGTGATACGCGGCCGTGGCGGCCATCGTCGGCAGGTACGTGATGTAGCCCAGCTCGTTCCCGGTCTGGAACCCCGAGGTGTAGAAGTCCATCACCGTCGAGATCAGGATCAAGCCGTTCACCGCGACGTCGTCGAAGCGGCCCTCGAGCTCGTGGATCACGGCCGCCGATCGCGTGGTCCCGTAGCTTTCCCCGCCGATGTACTTCGGCGAGGCCCAGCGCTTGTTCGTCGTGATCCAGGAGCGAATGAACTCGGCGACGGACTGAGCGTCCTCGCTCACGCCCCAGAACTCCTTGCCCTCGTGCTCGCCGAGTGGACGGCTGTACCCGGTCCCGACAGGATCGACGAAGACGAGGTCCGTGACGTCGAGGATCGTGAGCGGGTTGTCCTCCATCAGGAACGGTGGTGCGCCGTCGTCCTTCGCGTCGCTGGGGACCACGACGCGCTTCGGTCCGAATGCACCCATGTGCAGCCATACCGACGAGGAGCCCGGGCCGCCGTTCCACAGGAACGTCACCGGGCGTTTCGTCGGGTCCGTGACGCCGTCCTGGACGTAGGCGATCGAAAAAATACTCGCCTTCGGCTTGCCGTCCTCGTCCTTCAGGTAGGTTTCGCCCGCCGTCGCGATGTACTTCACCATCGCGCCGCCGAACTTCCCGCTGTGCGATGTCGTGAACACCTGCGCCGGTGGGATCTCCGCCGGTTTCTCCGCCGAGGCCGGCTTGTCGGCGAGCGCTGGAGCGGCGCAGAAGATTGTCAGGAAGCAGACGCAAAGCGACGAGCGTATTGCCATGGATGTACCTCTCGACGGAATCCGAACCGGAGGGCCATCCTACTCCAATCCGACGTGCGCTAGGTGATTTCGGGAGAGACCGGGTATTCCTCACGTGTCAGCGCGGCACGGACGCAAGCGACGAGCGACACGCAACCCCAGGAGAGACCGAGCACGACGCCCCCGGCGATGATGCCTCGCCAGGGTTGTCCGATTTGACGGATCAAAAGGACGAGAAGCACGATCGCGGAGGTCAGCCCGTACGCGACCACCAACGTTCGTCGATTGGCGTGAAAGAACCCCATCGCGAACAGCGGCGCGAACAGGGACCGTACGAGGTTCGGCCGGTCACGCAGGTAGCGGACCCGGGCGGCCGTTCGCGGCGAGAACGACCGCTGAAAACCGCGGTACCCCTCCGCGTAAGCCATGAACACCATGAACACGGCCGTCGCGGTCCACTGCGTGGCGGTGAGCCCGGTTTCGTACGCGGACACCGCTCTCGGGAAAATGCGGGCGATCGCCATCGAGATCATGCCGATGACACCCGCCGCGCCCCAGATCGCGCCCAATCGACCTGTCCAACTCATGCGATCGCGGATTGTAGAGCAGCCGGCGAGTCGACGCTCGTGGCGACAAGGGAGCCTCCTCGGAGGGGCCGCGGCGGCCGCCGCGAACTCCCTCGCCGGA
The DNA here is from genome assembly GCA_011773795.1 of Acidobacteriota bacterium. Lineage (GTDB taxonomy): Bacteria > Acidobacteriota > Polarisedimenticolia > Polarisedimenticolales > Polarisedimenticolaceae > WVWW01. Next base: position 38,510 of record WVWW01000234.1, on the reverse strand, counting down.
TCGTTCTCGCCGAGGATCGGGTCGCCCTGGGCGGCCGGCTCGGCACCGCCGAGATCGGGCAAGGGGACGTCGGGTCGCGCATCCGAGCAGGCGAACGCTAGCAAACCGAGGCCCACAACGGAAAGACGACGCATCGCGCAAGCTTGGCCGCACCACGGCACACTTCAAACCACGCGGACGCCATTGACGGCCGCACGCGCCGGTGGGATCATCGCCGTCCGGAGTTCCCGCTTCCGCGCCGCGAGGTGGATCGTTGTCCGCACCACACACCTACGACGAAACCAAGATCAAGACCCTCAGTTCGCTCGAGCACATCCGCAAGCGAACCGGCATGTACATCGGCCGCATCGGCGACGGCCGTCACTACGACGACGGCATCTACATCCTGCTCAAGGAGGTCGTCGACAACGCGATCGACGAGTTCATCATGGGCTACGGGAAGAAGGTGACCGTCGACATCGACCGGAAGCGCGTCACGGTTCGGGACCACGGGCGTGGGATCCCGCTCGGCAAGGTCGTCGATTGCGTCTCGCGAATCAACACGGGAGCAAAATACAACAACGAGGTGTTCCAGTTCAGCGTCGGCCTCAACGGGATCGGGACCAAGGCCGTCAACGCCCTGTCGGAGCAGTTCCTCGTCCGCAGCGTACGTGACGGCAAGTATGCCGAGGCCCGCTTCATCCGCGGCGAGCTGAAGAAACAGAAAAAGGGCAAAAGCGCCGAGCCGGACGGAACGTTCGTCGAGTTCGTCCCGGACTCCGAGATCTTCGGGGACGTCGACTACGACGACGATCACGTCAAGCACCGGATCCGCCTGTATACGTACCTGAACGCCGGCCTGACGGTGGGCCTCAACGGAAAGAAGTTCGTCTCCGAGGGAGGACTGCTCGACCTGGTCCGCGAGGACACGAAGGGGGAGGCGGCCTACCCACCGCTCCACGTGCGCGCCAAAACGATGGAGCTCGCGTTCACCCACACGACCCGCTTCAGCGAGAACTACTTCTCCTTCGTCAACGGCCAGTACACGACCGACGGCGGGACGCACCAGAGCGCCTTCCGCGAGGGGCTGCTCAAGGCGGTCAACGATTTCTCGAAGAAGAAGTTCGACGGCGAGGACGTCCGCGACGGGATTGTCGGGGCGATCGCGATCCGCCTCGAG
>WVWW01000234.1:0-37305 GCA_011773795.1 Acidobacteriota bacterium | reverse complement strand
CGACTCGGCGGACAAGCTCATCCGCAAGGTCGAGGAGACGCAGAGGATCCGGAAGGAATTGCAGGCCGTCAAGAAACTGGCGCGAGAAAAAGCACGCGCCACATCCATTCGCGTGCCGCAGCTCAAAGACTGCAAGTACCACCGCACGGACCGCAAGAAGAAAAAAGACTCGATGCTGTTCGTCACGGAAGGCCAGTCGGCTGCAGGCTCGATCGTCAGTTGCCGGGATGTGCTGACCCAGGCGATCTTCGCCCTCAAGGGCAAGCCGCTCAACGTCTGCGACCTCAACCGCGACGCCATCTACAAGAACGACGAGCTCTACAACCTGATGCGCAGCCTGGACATCGAGAGCGATGTCGACAACCTGCGCTACGACCACGTGATCCTGGCGACCGATGCGGACGTGGACGGCCTGCACATTCGCAACCTGCTGATGACGTTCTTCCTGCGCTTCTTCGAGCCGCTGGTGCTCAAGGGGCACCTGCAGATCCTGGAAACACCGCTGTTCCGGGTTCGTAACAAGAAGAAGACGCTGTACTGCTACACCGAGGGGGAGCGGGACGCCGCGATCAAGACGATCGGACGCGGCGCCGAGATTACCCGATTCAAGGGGCTCGGCGAGATCTCGCCGCACGAGTTCAAGCGCTTCATCGGCCCCGATATGCGCCTGTCACCCGTCGAAGTCGACAACCACAGCGTCGTACCTCAGATGCTGCGCTTCTACATGGGTAAAAACACGCCGGAGCGCCGCAGCTACATCATGGATCACCTGGTCGTGGGACCCGAACTGTGAGCGAGCATCAGCAGGATCTCTTCGGTAGCGAAGACGGGACACCGCCGTTGGACGACGGGGGACACCTGCGCCGCCTGATCGACGACAACTTCATCCAGTACGCCTCGTACGTGATCCGCGATCGCGCGATCCCCGACCTGGTCGACGGTCTGAAGCCCGTTCAACGCCGCATCCTCTACTCGCTCAAGGAGAACGACGACGGCAAGTTCATCAAGGTTGCGAACATCGTCGGTCACACGATGCAGTACCACCCCCACGGCGACGCCAGCATCGGCGACGCGCTGATCAACCTGACCAGGAAGGAATACCTGATCGAAGGACAGGGGAACTTCGGCAACCTGTTGACCGGGGATCCGGCGGCCGCGCCGCGTTACATCGAATGTCGGCTGACCGAGCTGGCCCGCGACAACCTGTTCAACGACGAACTCACCAAGTTCGTCCCGAGTTATGACGGGCGGCGGAAGGAGCCGGTGTCGTTACCGGCCAAGCTTCCGCTGTTGTTGATGTTGGGGGCCGAGGGGATCGCGGTCGGGCTGTCCACCCGGATCCTCCCGCACAATTTCATCGAGCTGCTGCAAGCGCAAATTTCGATCCTGGACAAAAAAAAGTTCCGGATACTCCCCGATTTCCAGCAGGGCGGGTTGATGGACGCGACGGAGTACGCTGCCGGCCAGGGCCGCGTCCGCGTCCGTTCGAAGATCGACGTGACCGGACCTCGGCGGCTGACGATCCGTTCGGTCGCTCCGGGTGTGACCACCGACTCGCTGATCGCTTCGATCGAGGCGGCGGCCAAGAAGAAGAGCCTCAAGATCCGCGCGATCAACGACTACACGGCCGAGGCGGTCGAGATCGAGATTACGCTGGGTCAGGAGCAGGACCCGGAAAAAATGAAGCAGGCGCTGTACGCCTACACTTCCTGCGAGGTCGCGTTGTCCAGTCGTGTGGTCACGATCGACAGCGATCGGCCGGTCGAGATGGACGTCGACGCGGTGCTGCGCGCCAACACCAAGAATCTGCTCAAGACGCTCAAGCGAGAGCTCGAAGCCCAACGGCGCGGCCTGCTCGACAAGCTGCACCAGCTGACGCTCGTCCAGATCTTCGTCGAACACCGCATCTACAAACGCATCGAGGAGTGCAAGAGCTACCCCGACGTGCAGAAGGCCGTGCTCGACGGGGTCAACGAACATCGAAAGCTGTTGCGGCGCGACGTTACGGGCAACGACGTCGAGATGCTGCTGGCGGTCAAGATCAAGCGCATCTCGCGCTACGACATGGACAAGCACCGTAAGGGCATTGAAGACGCGCTCGGAGATCTCGAATCGGTCGAGAAGAACCTCGCGGACCTGACGGGCTACGCGAAACGCTTCTTGAAGTCTCTGATCCGCAAGTACGGCAAAGCGTTTCCTCGCCGGACCGAGATAGCGACGTTCGACCAGATCGAGCTGCGGGACCTGACCGCGAACGAGCTCACGCTCTCCTACGACCGCGAGAAAGGCTACGTCGGGTACGCTGTCGAGGGTGATGAGCTGTTCCTTTGCTCATCGCTGGACAAGCTCGTCGTCGTCCACGGTGACGGCCGCTATCGAGTGGTGAACCCTCCGGAGCGATTGTTCGTGGACGTCGACATGGCGTACTGCGCCCCGGCGGACCGTGACCGCAAATGCCTCATGGTCTACACCGACGAGGACGGGCTCAGCCATGTCAAGTTGTTCACGTTCGGAGGGTCGATTCTCAACAAGGAGTACACCTGCATCCCGGGCCAGGGGAAGATCCTGTACTTTACCGACTGCCCTCCGAAGAGGCTCTACGTGAAGTACAAAAAGCGAAAAGGGCAACGAATTCACCAGCAAGCCTTCGATCTGTCGAAGATCCCCGTCAAGGGCGTCAAAACCCGTGGTAAACATATGACCTCCAAGAGGGTCGCCTCCCTGCATTCGGTCAAGCCACGCGGCTGGGTNNGTAGGCTCGGAAAACGGGGGCACGATGAATCTCGATCTCGAAGAAAGCAGCGGGGTCAGCATCCTGGTGCTCAAGGGGCAATTGGTCGGGACATCGGCGAATTCTTTTCGCGAGGCGATGGACACGTTGATCGAGTCGGGGCGGCTGCAAATCTTGCTCGACTTCACCGATCTGACCTTCATGGACAGCGGCGGCATCGGCGAGCTCGTCTCCGGCTATCGCACGATCGACCGCCTCGGCGGCGCGCTGAAGATCCTCAAGCCCGGCAGGCGTATCCAGGACACGCTGACGCTGACCAAGCTGCTACCGATCTTCGAGGTCTTCGATGATCGTGAGGCCGCGATCACGAGCTTCGGCGTCTGACCTCAATCTGCGGCAGAGAAACCGACCCCGGCGTACGCTGCGGTTCCCGAACCCCTGAACCCGTAAACGTCTTCGAAGGTTTCATCGAACAGGTTCTCGACACGGCCGAACAGTTCGAATCGTTCGTGCAACCGAAAACGCGCGTGAAGCTCGCCGAGCAAATAGCTGTCGAGCGCGACACGTTGAGGCGGATTGGGGAACGGCGGGAAGAACACGTCGGTGGCATCGCCCGTCAGATACAGTCCACCTCGCAGTGCAAACCGGCCGGCCATGCTGCGCCAGTTCGCGGCGAACGAACCGAGGTGCCGCGGTCGACGGAGCTCACGCTCGTTTCCGCCGGCACCGTCGGGCTGAGTCGAGTCGGTGAAGGTGTAACCGACCTGAAGGTCGATTCGCTCGCCGATCGGAGCGATGAGGAGAAGCTCGATCCCGGCCCGATCGCTCTCACCGGTTTCGTTCACCGCCGTGAAGCCACCGGCCGTGGTATCGAAAAAGAAGCCGTTGATCTCGTCTTCCAGCTGGGCCCGGAAATAAGTGATCCCGAGAGTACCCGACTCGCCGAACTGCCGGTCGACGCCGACCTCGTAGCTCCGCGAGCGCTCGGGTTTCAGTTTCGGGTTGCCGATGAACGAACCCGGGAAAAAACCGAAGCGCTCGATGAAGGTCGGCGCCTTCTGGCCGGTCCCGAGCGCTGCCCGCAACCTCGTCTTCCCACCGGCGACCCCATAGGTGCCCGTCAGGCGAAAGCTTGTCACGTCGTCGAAATCGCTGTTGCCTTCGTGACGGACGTTCGCCGAGGCGGCCCAGCGGTCCCTCACGCGAAAGCGATACTCGACCGCGACACCGGTGTTATCGATCTCCTGGTCTTGATTCGGATCGCCGAAAGGGGAGGCGCTGCCGCGTTGACTGAAATCCCTGCGTTCGTGGTCGACCGCAAACGCCAGGCCGTGTCGTCGGGGATCCTCCCCACGACCGAGATCGACCGCCGACTGGAGCGAGATGCCGAGCTTGTCGATCTCGGTCGACGTGTCCGGGACGCCGCCCAGCTCCGTCGCGACAGCCGAGACGACCGACGAGAGCCTACCCTCGTGCGTCCAGCGCCCTGTCTGCGGTTGCCACCGGCCCGACAGCTGGATCACCGTCAGATCGGTGTCGGTCGAGTTGGCCGCATCGATCGGCAGTCCGGTGTTGACGAAGTCGATGGTATCGAAGTCGCTACTGGAGTCGGTATGACGCGCCGAGAGCTCGACGTCGACTGGGGCCGACGGGGTGAAACGGACCGAGGCGCCGGCCGTCGTGTTGCTCGTCCCGTCGTCCTCGGTGCCTTGTCGCGAGATGTTCGTTCCATCGGAGTCGACGCGCGACACGTTGGCCTCGAACCGGACCCGCTCGCCGTCCCGGGCGTAGCGCCCGCCGGCGCGCAGCGTTCCGAAGGAGCCGGCCTCCAGCCGAACGGAGCCCCCAGTCCCGGCATCCGAGCGAGTCAGGATGTTGATCACGCCCGCCACCGCGTCGCTGCCCCACAGACCACTCTGCGGGCCACGCACGAACTCGATGCGCTCGATGTCATCGCTCGTCAGGATCTCCAGCGGTAGCTCGTCGGCCCCGAACGCGTCACTCACGTCGACGCCGTCGATCCTGATCAGAACGTGGTTGGCCTCGGCGCCGCGTACACGGATCTGCGTCTGCGACCCCACCGGACCCGAACGACTGGTCGACAGCCCGGGGAGCCCACGCAGCAGGTCGGCGAGGAAGACATGGCCACGCTCCTCGATCTGCTCGCGTGTCAGGATCGAGATCGAGTTCCCGGTCTCGTTCACCGGGATCGGCGTGCGCGCCGCCGTGACCGAAACCTGTTCGCTGTAGCCCGAGTCGAGCGGAGTGGGATCCGGTTCCTCCGCCGTCGCGGGAGCCACCGCGATCAAGAGCAACAGCGATGAGACCGAGGAGAAGAGACGAAGCATGACGACCTCCGCGTTCCGCCCGAAAGCGCGAGCTCTCTATTCGGCTGCGGGCCGGTATACGGGCTCGCGAATCGGGTCTCCCGGACCCGCGGGCGGCCGCCTTCCCATGCACCAAGCACAGTGGCTGTCTTGACCGCCGTGACTTCGCTTACCGTTGCGGGGGCAGCGCCGGTCTCTCACCGGCTTCCCGTTTATCCCCTCGGGCCGGACGGCCATCGGGGCACCTGCAGCGATAACACTCGGATGCTAACACACCACGCGATCTACTTGCCCAGGAGTTCCAGTACGGCGAGTGTCATTGCTTGCACTCCCGCGGTCACCGACGAGCGCGGTTCGACCTTGAAGAACGGCGAGTGGTGCGACGGAATCGGGGGTCCGCCCTCAGCCGCCGCGTCGAGATCGGCCTGCGGCGTGCCGCCGACCGAGAAGTAGCAGCCCGGGACGTCCTCCTCGGTCTCCACGAAGTAGGCGAAGTCCTCGGCCCCCATCCCGTCGTAGGTTTCCTCGTAGAACGCATCTGCGCCGAGTTGACGGATCAGCGCTTCGCGGATCCGGCGGGACAACGCGTCATCGTTGACCGTGGGGGGCGTGAACTCACCGGCCGGTTGCACCAATGGAAGAAGCTCTTCGGGAAGACCCGCGGCCGTTCCGATGCCGTTCGCGATCCGTTCGATGCCGTCGAGAAGATGTTCGCGCGTCTCCTTGTCGTTGGACCGGACCGCGAGCTGGAGACGCGCCTCGTCGGGGATGATGTTGTGTTTGAAGCCGGCGTGGAACGACCCCACCGTGACGACCCCCGGGCGCAGCGGCGAGACCTCGCGACTGATCAGGCTTTGCAACGCGATGACGATCTGGGACGCGATGTAGATCGGATCCTTGCCCTTGTGAGGAGACGCGCCGTGAGCGCCGACGCCGCGCACGACGATGTCGACACTGTCCGCCGAGGACGCGACGGGCCCGCTCGGCACCGACAGCTTCCCGGCCGGTTCTCCCGCGGAAACGTGAAACGCCAGCGCGACGGGACCTCGCGCCCGGTCCGGTCGACCTGGGTCGCGACCGACGCATAGCGTAACCCGCTGGCCTCCTTGACCGGCAGACCGTCCATGTCGGCCCGCACCAGCAAAGCATCCAGAGGGCCCCTAGGAATGCCAACCTGAGTCTCATCGTCGTTCTCCTCGACAGGGGCCGGAACAAGGCCCTTTTCCCACGAAAACTGGTCTGCGACCCGTGCCGGCCCTATGTTCGCCGAGATTGGAGGGATTTGGAATGGCCCGCAAACACTCAGTCGTCATCGTCCTGCTCTGGGCCGTGGCATCGGTCGCGGCCCTGGCCGCCGAGCCCGTCGAGCTCCAGAGTATCGCGTTTCCGGAGAAACGCTCGATCGATCTGCCGATCGTCAACCGGCCCGCGGCGCCCGCGGCCCGCTTGGAGGCGGAAGTCATCCACCGTCAGGGACAGGCGAAGATCGAGATCAGCTTCACGAAGATGAAGCCGGCGATCCTGTTCGGCGGCGACGTGACCTGCTACGTCGTCTGGGCCGTCACCCGGGACGGCAACGCCGAGAATCTCGGCGAGCTTCTCACGCCGAAACCGAGTGGCCGTCTGACCTTCTACAGCGGGCAGAAGAACTTCGCCCTGGTCGTGACCGCGGAGGCCTACAATCTGGTGTCCCGCCCCTCCGAGCTACTGATGTTCCGCAACGTGGCCCCCGCCGGCCAGTCCAATCTCGCTTCCTCGTTCCCGTTCAAGGGGTTCGTGGAAGCCCCGGAACACTACATGGACGGGATCTCCCACCTGAAGTGGGACTCCGATGTTCCGCTCGAGCTTCTCCAGGCGCGCAAGGCGTTCGATCTCGCGGTCGAGATCGGAGCGCAGACACACGCCGCCCAAATCTACGGTGAGGCTGCCGAGGCACTCAGCCACGCCAACGCGATCGCCAGGCAGACCAGCCGCGGTCGCGAGCTGCTGGATGCGTCGAGACGGGCCGTGGCGCTCAGCAACGAGGCCCTGAACATCTCGCATCACCGGCTCGAAGCGATCCGCGTCGAGGAAGAGTTGGCCCGTCGTCGCGAGGAAACGGCCGCGCTCGAGCGACGAGCGGCCGAAGCGGAGAACGCTGTCGCGAAGGCGCAACGTTTGACCGAGCAGGCCCGCGAGGAAGCGCGCCTGGCGCGAGCCGAGCGTGAGCGGACCGCGAGCGAGACGGCCGCGCTGCGCACCGAGAAAGCCTCCCTCGAAATGGCGATGGTGCAGATGCGCCAGGAAAAGAACGAACTGCAACTCGAGTCGGCACAATTGTTCCGCGACAAGTCGTCGCTCGAAAACGAGGCGGCGTTGCTGCGCCAGGAGAAAGTTTCCCTCGAGACCCTGTCTCGCCAACTCCAGGCGGACAAGGCCGAGCTCGAGGAAGAATCGACGGAGCTGCGCGAGAGCAAGGAAGCTCTCGAGATCGAGAAAACCGAACAGCAACGGCTGGCGGAAAAACTCCGACTCGAGAAAGAGGAGATCCAGGGCCGGCTCCAGTCGGCGCTGTCCCACGTCGCCGAGACCAAGGACTCGGCCCGCGGCTTCGTCGTCAACCTGCCGGACATCCTGTTCGACGTCGACGAGGCCACGCTCAAGCACGACGCTCAGCTGGCGCTGGCGAAACTCGCGGGCATCCTGCTGATCCTCCCCGACCAACACGTGCTGATCGAAGGGCACACGGATTCGACCGGCAGCGCCGCTCACAACCTGACGCTGTCCCAGCAACGGGCGAACGCGGTGCTGGCGCTACTCGCGTCGCAGGGGCTCGACCGCACACGCCTGGAGGCGATCGGCTTCGGCATGGATCGACCGATGGCGGACAACACCACCAGCGAGGGCCGACGCCGCAATCGCCGCGTCGAGCTGGTCATCAGTGCCTCGGCTCAGGGAGTCGCGTCGAAGTAGAGAACGGCCTAGCGCCGGTTGCGGAGCTGCGCGCCCCACTGCGCGCGAGCCGTCACGTGCCAGTGATTGTCGCTCGTTCCGAAGTAATTCGACGTCCAGGTCAGACGGAACCAGCGCTTGTACCCTGCGCCGACCGTCAGCGTCGGCTCCTGGTCGCGCAGCCACGGCTCGAGCGGGGCGTAGTTCGTTTCGCTGAAGCGCACGCCGCCCTCCGTATAGAGGTCGAAACCTTGCCCAAGCTCCCAGGTCACGCCGAGGGCGAGGCGGGCGTGCTTCTTGAAACCCGCGGACTCGAGCTCGACCAGCGGAGCGATCGTGGCCACCCCGACCGGCTCGAAGGTGCGTTTGACATCAAGATGGACGAACACGTGACTCTGCATCTCCGTCGCGTAGGTCAGGTTGAGCTTCTCCTGCTGCAGAACTTCGTGGACGAAGTTTTGAAGCCGCTCCCCGTAGAGGCCGCGACCCACCCGAGCCGCGCCGAGCTCCGCACGTACGCCCCATTTCGACTCCGCAGGGAGTAGTTCCCGGGACACCGTGAGGTAGGTCTCGTCGAAGCGCAGGCCACGGCCGCGATCGGTGAACAGGAATTCGTCCAGCTTGAAGGTCCAGCCATCGACCCTACCCGATAACCCGAGCGTGGCCGTGTACAGGTCATCCTCGATCGGTGAAGCCGAAAACAGATCGTTGATATGGCGGAACTCGAACTCCGCGGCTTCGGCGGAGAAGCTCAGTCCGACCAAAAGGATGGCCGTGGTCATCCATCTGGACACCATGCCCGTCGCCTCCCGTCCGTTCATCGTCACGACCGTGCTCGCGCGCAGCCTAGCAGATGCGGAGAATCCGCTTGCCGTAAAGGAAGGTATGCACGGGTGGCCGGGTTTGCCGCCCCCCAATGTCTGATTCTTTGGGACTTTTTTGACCCGAAAACCGGGAATACGGCCGACTAGCGCTCGCGGCGCAGCAGCATCGTCGTCGGATCCAGCGCCAGACGTAGATCCGAGACATCCGGGTTGTCGTGATCCTTCAGCAGCGAGACGTGAACGGCCTTGGTGTCGTGGGCCATCTGCAGGATCACGTCGATCTTGTCGACCAGACCGGCCAGCGGCGCGGGAATCCCGCTCTCGTCGGTCTTGTCCTCGCGGTGGCTCACCGCGGTCATCCACAGCTCGGCGTCCAGCTCCCTGGCGATCTCTCGGAGTTGGTCGATCTCCTGCTCTGCCGTGTCGGCGAACGGGAACCCGTCGAGCATGATCGCGACGGGGTGGAAGTCGCCGTGATCTCGATTCATGTAGATCGCGTCGCGCAGTTTCTGGATCGAGAACGTCCCGTCGAGGTAACAATGGATCCGGCGGTTTCGCTCGAGCTCCAGCCGCACCCGCCAGACGTCCTCGAGCTCTCGCTCGTGGGCCAGATCGCTGAAGATCTCGTCGTAGAACGACCGCACCCGCTCGCTCGACTCCTCCAGCGAGACGTGCAGCACCTTGCGGCCGCGCATCAGGTCGTCGAGCGCCACGCCGACGAGGAACGCGGTCTTGCCCACGCCGTGCCGGGCGACGACGACGCCGATGTTGCCCGCGCCCAGGCCGCCGTGGATCGAGGCCTCGAGCAAGCGGACGGGCGAACGTTCGTTGATTTCCTTACGGCGCATCAGTTTCCTCAGGAGTCGCTTTCGTTGCGGTATTTCTTGATCAGTTCCTCGGAGACCTCGGCGGGTACCGGCGCGTACTTGGCGAACTCCATCGTGTACTCCGCCTTGCCCTGGGTCGACGACCGCAGATCGGTCGAGTAGCCGAACATCATCGACAAGGGAACGTCCGCCTCCACACGGACGAAGCCCTCCGATTCCGTCGTGCCGACGATCACGCCCCGGCGCTGCATCACCGAGCGCACGAACGCGCCCTGGAACTCCCCGGGTCCCTCGACGGCCACGCGCATGATCGGCTCGAGGATCTGCGGCTTCGACTTGCTGTAAGTCTCCACAAACGCCCCGCGGGCCGCGGCCTGGAACGCCATGTCCGAGGAGTCGACCGCGTGGGCCGCGCCGTCGTTGATGCAGACGCGCAGCCCGGTGACCGGGAAGCCGATCAGCTTGCCCTTGTCCATCGCCGCACGGAAGCCCTTCTCGACCGCCGGGATGAACTCGGTCGGGATCACGCCGCCGCGGATCTCGTTGACGAACTCGAAGTCGCCGGCCTCGAACGGCTCGATGTAGCCGGCGACGCGGCCGTACTGGCCGGAGCCACCGGTCTGCTTCTTGTGGGTGTAGTCGAACTCGGCCCGGCGGCTGATCGCCTCGCGATAGGCCACCTGCGGCTGGCCCGTCTCGACCTCCGCGTTGTACTCGCGTTTCATGCGCTCGATGTAGACGTCGAGGTGCAGCTCGCCCATCCCCGAGATGATCGTCTCCGCAGACTCCTCGTCGACCCGCGTCCGGAACGTGGGATCCTCCTTGACGAACCGTGCGAGCGCCTTGGCCACGTTGCCCTCGGTCTTGCGGTCCTTGGCCTTGATCGCGATGTGGATCACCGGTTCGGGGACGTGGATCGAGCTCATCGCCACCGCGCGCCGATTCGCGGTGAAGGTGTCGCCGGAGGCGCAGTCGATCCCGAACAGCGCCACGATGTCGCCCGCCGCGGCGCTCTCGATATCCTCCATCTCGTCGGCGTGCATGCGAACCAAGCGGCCGACGCGGATGTCCCGGCTCATGCGGCTGTTGAAAATCGTGTCGCCTTTCTTGAGCGTGCCCTGGTAAATGCGCAAGTAGGTCAACTGGCCGAAACGGCCCTCATCGAGCTTGAAAGCGAGCGCGATCAACGGTTGCTCGGGATCGACGTTGACCTCGAACTCACGCTCGTCGTCGTCGAGGTCGAGCGCGACATTCTCGATCTCGGTCGGGTCCGGCAGGTACCGCACCACCGCGTCGAGCAGCGGCTGAACTCCCTTGTTCTTGTAAGCCGACCCCACGAACACCGGGGTGAGGCCCAGATCGAGCACCCCGCGACGGACGCCGGCGTGGATCTGCTCGGGCGTGGCGTTGTCCTCGAGCGCCGCTTCGAGCAGCTCGTCGTTGAACATCGAGGCCGCCTCGATGATCTCGTTGCGTTTTTCCTCGGCCGCCTCGCGCATGTGCTCGGGAATCTCGTCTTCGCGGATCGTCTCGCCGTTATCGCCCTCGAAGTACAGCGCCCGCATCTCGACCAGGTCGACGACGCCCTCGTGCTCCGCCTCGAGCCCGATCGGGAGCTGCATCAGCACGGCGTTGAGCTTGAGCTTGTCCTTGAGCTCCTCGACGACGCGGTACGGGTTGGCGCCCGAGCGGTCGGCCTTGTTGACGAAGGCCAGCCGCGGGACCTTGTAGCGTCGCATCTGTCGGTCGACGGTGAGGGACTGTGACTGGACGCCGGCGACCGCACAGAGGACCAGCACCGCGCCGTCGAGAACCCGCAGCGACCGCTCGACCTCGATCGTGAAATCGACGTGACCGGGGGTGTCGATGATGTTGATGTGGTGCTCGTCCCACTGGCAGTAGGTCGCCGCCGAGGCGATCGTGATGCCGCGCTCGCGCTCGAGCTCCATCGAGTCCATCGTCGCGCCGACGCCGTCCTTGCCCTTGACGTCGTGGATCTCCCGGATCCGCTGCGTGTAGAACAGGATGCGCTCGGTCAGCGTCGTCTTGCCGGAATCGATGTGCGCGCTGATCCCGATGTTGCGCACCTTGGACAGGTCGGAAAACATATTTGTGATCTCTTGTTCGGCGCACTCTCGAAAGGGCGAAAAGAGCGGTCGAGTGCGGACGCGGGATTCTAGCAAAGAGAGCCGGATCCATCGACCGCCGCCCGGCTCCCCGCATCAGGGGCCGAACAGGTGGTCGCTCAACGGGACGAACGAGGGGAACCTCGAACCTCCGATTTCCAGGTAGCGCATCCCGGCGGCCCGTGCCCCGGCCCCGTCCGCGTCGTCACGATCCCCGATCACGAGGGTCCTCGCAGGCTCGGAGCCGAGCTCCTCGGCGGCCCGCAAGAAGCCTGTCGGATCGGGCTTGAAGCGCCGAACCGTGGGATCGCAACTGGACAGCACGACCGAGAACGGGTCGCGGACGCCGAGGCTCTCGAGCTTGCCCTCGCTGGGGTACTCGGAGAACACGCTGAGTCGAAGGCCGTGCTTGATCGCCTTACCGAGGAAGCGGTGCAAGCCCTTGCGCGGATAGCTCCCGATCAACGCCAGCGGTCGCTCGAACATCCATTCCTCGATCAACGATTCGACGAGTTCCTTACGAACACCCGTCTGGTCAATCGTGCGCCGCAGTTGGTGCGCCGGGTGGTCCTCGTCCTGCGGGAGGCTGGCCCGGATCGACTCGAGGTTGGCTCGAAACGAACGGATCACCCGGACCGCCCGGCGCGTCCGCAGTGGTTGGGTGACGCACGCGCCGGCGAGCCGCAGGGCCATTTGCCGACGAACGGGGCCCTGCCGGTAGAGCGTGCCGTCCACGTCGAGAACGATCGCGTCGATGGAGGTCAGATCGGGCATTTCGTTCGGCTCTTGGAGTTTAGCACTCACACGTATTGCAAAGTCCCGTGCGAGGCGCGAGACTGGGTTCCTGCATGGCCGGTTTTTACCAATCGTTCGAGCAAGCGGCGGAGCAAAACGCCGACCGTTGCGCGATAGAAGTTCAACGCCCCGATTCGGTCGATCGCGTGAACTACGCGGAACTCCGCTCGATGGCGGTAGCGGCATCGGCGTTTCTCGCCCGCCGGGGAGCGCAACCGGGGCAGCGCTGGGCGATCCTCTCGGAGAACGGCACGCCGTGGTGTGCCGCGTATCTCGCGATGAGCCGGCTCGGACTGGTTGCGGTTCCGCTCGACACCAACTACAGCGCGTCTCAGGTGGCCAAGTTGCTCGCCGATTGTGGTGCCACGGGCATCGTCGCGTCGGAGGCGAGCTACGAGATCGCGCGTGAGGCCGTCCGTGATCTACCCCAGGTGAACCTGCTCTTGCTCGACGCCGATCGGGACGGGGTTGCTCGGGTCGATTTCGCTGCACCGCCCGACGGCAAGCCGGCGGCCGATCCCGCGGGGGGCGATCCCGCGTTGATCCTGTACACGTCGGGGACGACGCACGACCCCAAGGGCGTGGTGCTGACGCACGACAACCTGGGCGCGGTGTGTCGCTCCGCGCAACAGGCGGTGGGCTTCGCCAGCGACGATGCGGTGCTCAGCGTGCTCCCGCTGTTCCACGCGCTGGCGCAAGTCGCCAACCTGGCGATGCCGTTGTCGATGGGGGCGCGCTCGGTCTTCATCGAGACGATCAACACCGGGGAGTTGTTGCGGGCCCTGCAGGAGCGTGAGATCACGGTCTTCTGTTGTGTACCGCAGTTCTTCTACCTGATCCACGAGCGGGTGCTGGACAAGGTCTCCAAGTCCGGTCGGCTGGTCCGCAGTGTCTTCAAGTTCCAGCTCGGCCTGAACGGATGGCTGCGGGATACGTTCAGCCTGAATCTGGGCCCCAAGCTGTTCCGGAAGGTTCACCGCGTCATGGGCCCGAAGATGAGGATTCTGGTCACCGGAGGTTCACGATTCGAGCCCGCCATCGGGCGGGACCTGTACCGGCTCGGCTTCGATATCCTGCAGGCCTACGGTTTGACGGAGACGACCGGCGGCGTCAGCGTGCTGCGGCGCGGAGACCGGCACGTCGCCTCCGTCGGCCAGCCGATCGACGGCGTCGACGTGAAGATCCTTCCCGTGGACAACCACGCGCAGGACCCGCCGCCGGCCGACCGTCTGCGTGGCGCGGCGGCGACCGCCGTCGGGGAGATTGCCGTGCGCGGGCCGGTGGTCACGCCGGGCTACTACGAACGGGTCGACGCGAACGCCGAAGCTTTCGACGACGGCTGGTTCCGCACCGGTGATCTCGGCTACCTGGACGTCGACCAGCGGCTCTACATCACCGGTCGCGCCAAAGAGATCATCGTGACCAGCTCGGGCAAGAACATCTACCCCGAGGAAATCGAGGCGCACTATCTCAAAGCCGCATCGATCGCCGAACTCTGCGTGCTGGGCCACGCACGTCCCGGTGAGCCCGCCGCCGAGCGGCTTCACGCGATCGTCTTCCCCGATTTCGACGAGCTCAAGCGGCGGAAGATCCTCAACGCGCGCGAGATCGTCCGCTGGGAGATCGAGGACCTGTCGCACGGGATGCCGAACCACAAACGCATCCTCAGCTACACGATCGTCTCCGAGCCGCTGCCGCGGACGACGACACGCAAGCTCAAGCGACTCGAGATCGAACGCCGGTTCCTGGCCGGCGAGTACGAGATCGCGTCCGACGCGGCGCCGGACCGCAGCCCCGACGACCCGCAGTGGTTGGCCGACCCTCACGTCGCGGAGGCGCTGGATCTGATCCGGGCCGCGGTTCGCGAACCGGAGGCGGTCCGCGGCGCGGCCAACCTCGAGCTCGACCTCGGCCTCGACTCCATGGAGCGTGTCGAGCTCCTGACCGAGGTCGAGGCCCGGTTCGGTGTCCAGATCGAGGAGCAGACCGCCCACGTGCTCTACACGGTACGTGACCTCGTCGAGGCTACCCGGCCCGAGGAAGGGGCCGCCGGCGACAGAGCTCGCCTCGAGGATGCCTGGCCGACGATCCTGAGCCGACGTGACGCGAGCGACCCCGACGTCAGCGGGTTCTTCCGCTCCCGACTCTCCGTCTGGGCGATGTTCGCCGGGCTCAGGCTGATTCACCTGGTCGCCTGGCTGTTCCTCGGCTTTCGCGTGCGCGGACTCGAGAACCTACCGGAGAAAGGCCCCTACCTGATCTGCCCGAACCATCAGAGCTATATCGACGGCTTCCTGCTGAGCGCGGCGCTGCCGTATCGTGTGCAACGCGACGTCTTCATCGTCGGTTCGAGCGAGTACTTCGAAACCCGTCTGATGCGCGGGTTCGCGCGGTTCATCCGTTTGATTCCCGTCGACCCCGATACCAACCTGTTGCGCGCGATGCGCGTCGGGGCCCAGGGTCTGCGCGACGGCCGCGTCCTCATGTTGTTCCCGGAAGGGGAGCGCAGCATCGACCGTGAGATCAAGCGCTTCAAGAAGGGCGCCGCAATCCTCTCGTCGAACATCGAGGCACCGATCGTGCCGATTGCGATCGAGGGTGCTTACGATGTGTGGCCACGCACCGGCAGCCTGCGCCTGTCACGTCTGATTCCGTTCGTCGGACGCGTGTGGCTGACGTTTGGTGAGCCGCTGGCGTTCGATACGGCCCCCGCCGGCGCGGTGCCCGACTACGTAGAACGAACGGCGGAGCTGAGGACCCGAGTGGTGGATCTTCTGGAAACTGTGAGGGCGCGCTCCTAGTTGAGGCCGACGGTGAACGCGGCCGTCGCTTCCTTCTCGTCCCCGAAGATCTGGAAGATCCGATCGAGTCGCATGATCTGAAGCAGTTCGTGAACGATCCCGTGCGGTCGCACGACGAGCTTCAGGTCACCACCGTCCTGGCGCGCTCGTTTCAGGCAGGCGACCAACTCACCGAGGGCGGCGCTGTCGAGAGAATCCGCGCGAGTCATGTCCACCACGAACTTGGATTGCCCTTCGTCGATGCACTGGATGAGCGCATCACGAAGGTGTACATGGGCGCCCTCGCGCACCGGGCCCTCGACTCGAAAGAGCCCGACTCGACCCTGGGTACGTACCGAGATTTCCACGACCGCTTCCCTTTCCCCCCAGCTCTCGTTTCTAGGGTGCGTCCACGACGGCCGTCATGCAAGTCCCTTGCGGCGGAAGTGGAAAACGGCCTGAAAGCGCCCTGGCACTGCCGACCGCGACGGACCGATCGTGCTAGGCTCGCCCGGGTACCGATGCTCGAGTTCTTGATCAGCCTGATTCCCTCGACGGCAACGATCGTCGTGGTCGTTTGCGTCCTCTGGGCGGCCAACCTGGTGCTCCAGAAGCACGCTACCAAGCACATCGGTGTCAAGTTCCGCAACCAGATGATCATGGTCGGGCTGACCTTCGCCGGGGTGCTCGCGATCATCCTCGTCCTCCCGATGGACGACGCCCGCCGCGGTCAGCTGTTGAGCCTGCTGGGACTCCTGCTGTCGGCGGCGATCGCACTGTCGTCCACCACGATCCTCGGAAACGCGATGGCCGGTCTCATGCTGCGTGCGGTACGGAGTTTCCGCACCGGCGACTTCATCCGCTGCGGTGACCACTTCGGGCGGGTGACCGAGCGCGGGCTCGTGCATACGGAGATCCAGAACGAGGACCGGCGTTTGACCACGTTGCCCAACCTGTACCTGGTCACCCATCCGTTCACGCGGATACGGGCCTCCGGCACGATCATCGCGACGTCGGTTTCGCTGGGGTACGACGTTCCGCGAACCCGGGTGGAACCGTTGCTGTTGCAGGCCGCGGAGCGTTCCGGGCTCAGCGGGGGATTCGTGCAGATCAAGGAGCTCGGTGATTTCTCGGTAAGCTACCGGGTCGCGGGCATGCTCACCGAGGTGAAGCAGATCATCACGGCCGGGTCCAGGCTGCGGGCGGCCGTGCTCGATGCGTTGCACGATGCCGGCGTGGAGATCGTCTCGCCGAATTTCATGAACCAGCGCGTCCTGCCCGACGGCTTCCGTGCGATCCCGGCTGCAGCGCCACGACGCGCCCGGCAAGCAGTCGATGGCAGCACCGTGGAGGAGATCGTCTTCGACAAGGCCGAGGAGGCCGAGACGATCGAGGCCCTGCTTCAACGCCGCGCCGGGGTGGTCGAGCAGATCGACGAGCTCGCGGCGCGTTGCAAGAAGGTCGACGACGAAGCGGACAAGAAGAGGCTCGAAGGAGAGCTCAACCGCTTGCAGAGCACGGCGGATACGCTGAAACGGGTCATCGAGTTGCGCCAGCAGCGCTCTTCCGAAGACTGATCGAGCCGTGCTTGCGGACGATCTCATCCTGGCAATCGAGGCAGTAGAGTGATCCGGGTCGGGCCTCGAGCCGGCGGATCCCGATGGGATCGTCGCAACCTCGGCGGAAGCCATCGATGTGTCGAACGATCGCCCTACTCGCGGGGAGAGGATCCGTCGCGTCCCGCAGTCCTCTCGTCGCGATAGACGAGGAACGGCCCCGCGCGGTAGTAGCGGCGGCGGACGAAGGGATCCTGCCCCTGCTCCGACGACGGTCCGTCCCAGACGACCTCTGCTTCGTGGACGACGTCGTGGTTGCTTCGTCGTGGATCCGCCGACCAGCCGAAGAACCGGCTGCGGCGAGCCATCTCCACCTCACGTCCCGCGCCGCTCCAGACGAACCAGCCGATCACCAACAGCATGGGATTGGCGCTCCAGAGACCCGGGATGCCGAACACCCCGGCGAGCGCCAGCAGCACGGCCATCCCCTTGCCGATCGCCGCGGCCAGGTCGGTAGCGCGTACGTAGTCCATGCGTCGGGCCAGCAGCGCTCGAAGGACGCGGCCCCCGTCCATCGGAAACGCGGGCAACATGTTGAACAGGAACAGCACCACGTTGATCGCGAGGAGCTGGCCCAGAAACCCGCCGGCACCCAGAGAGGCCAACGGGAATAACACTCCGGCGATGCCGACGTTGACCGCGGGCCCCGCGAGTGCCACGACGAGCTCTTGCCGCGGTTCATCCGGCATGCGGGCGAGCCGGGCGAGTCCGCCGATCGGAAGCAGGATCACATCCTTCGTCGGGATGCCGTAGCGACGCGCAGCCAGCACGTGCCCGAACTCGTGCAGCACGACGCAGCCGAAGACCGACGCGATCAGGACGACGCCGGACGCGGCGGCCACCGGGCCGCCCTGAAGCAACCCCAGAAGGCCCACCAGCCCGAGCAACAGTAGAAACGTGAAATGCAGGTAGACCGGAACGCCGAACAGGCGTCCCAGTCGGATCGACCAACTCATCGAAACTCCTCAACTGCCCCTGACACAGCCTGTGTTGGGATCGCGACCCGGCGATGTCAAGGTTGCCCGACTTTTAGTGGATTTTTCCCCCACTCGCCGAGACATCCCGCAGTTCCGTCCTGGTGTACTCGTACTTCGACTTGCAGTACTCGCAGCGAATCTCGAGCGTCTCGCTGTCGGGATCGAACAGCGACTCGCCCTCGCGCTTGTAGATCGGACCGAGGTGGACGAGCATCCGTTCGTGCGAGCAACGGCACTCGAAGCGCACCGCTCGGTGCGCGAGTAGCCGGAAGCCGACCGAGGCAAACGCCGCCGAGATGTCCCGGGTATCGGTCAACGCCTGGGCGAACACCGAATCGACCCGCTCGCGGATCCCGTCGCGCCGCCCCTNNATCAGGCTCTGGTCCGACGCGTCGGAGATCTGGATCGCACAGTTCACCTGGTAGGAGTCCGCGAGCACGCGGTTGACGACCTGGCGCAAGGCGAGACCACGTGCCTCGATGATCGATTCGTACGGTGGTCGGTTGTTGGGGAACAACTTCAGAACGCGGATCAAGCCGTGCATTGCTCCGGGGAACTCGCGGAAGTCCTCGGGCAGGAGCATGCAACGCGTCGCGCCGGCATGGCTGGTCTCGATCTTCAGCCGGAAGTCGGGCTCGTCGGAGTCGATGTAGAAGCCGATCTGCTCGCCGCGCTTGAGCAGCGCGATCATCGGCTGCACGCTGAGCACCGTCTCTCGAAAATAGGCGAAGCCCGGCCCCTGGATCGGGTGGACCAGGGCCAGATCCTGGATCAGCTTTTGACCCTCGAGGAAATAGAGTGCGTATTCGCGCGGCTCGTCGATGAACGTGTAGAGACGGCTTTCGGGAAGGACTGACACGCGGACCTCGTTGCTTGGAGCGTGGATGATAGCGGCCCGGTCAGGCAGTCTCCAACGCATCCGCCAGCCCGAAGAGGCTGCGGGCGTTGGCCGACGTCTGGCGGTCCAGATCCTTCAGCGGGACGTTCCTCAGCTCGGCGAGAGCGGCGAGTGTGTAGGCGACATAGGCCGGCTCACAGCGTTTTCCACGTTTCGGTACCGGCGCAAGGTAGGGGCTGTCCGTCTCGACGAGCAGACGGTCCGCGGGGGTGAGCACCGCGGCGTCGCGTACAGCCGCGGCGTTCTTGAACGTCAGCACGCCGTTGAACGCGAGGTGCCAACCCAGTTCCAGGTACCGTTCGGCCTCCGGCGGCCCGGCGGTAAAGCTGTGGATCACACCACGGTTTCGCGGGTGGGCAGACAGCACGTCGATCATGTCGTCGTGCGCCTCCCGCACGTGGATCACGACCGGAAGATCCCGCTCGGCGGCGAGCTCGAGCTGTCGTGCGAAACGTTCCCGCTGGCGCGGCCTGGGATCGAGATCGTAGTGATAGTCCAGCCCGATCTCGCCCCATGCGCAGAAGCCGCCGGCGTCGATCAGGCCGGCGAGTTCCTCGAGCTCGGCGTCAAAGCGGTCCCCGGCGCGGTGCGACGTGAACGGGTCGAGCCCGGCGGTCCCGTACAGGAAGCCGGGGTGACGCCCGATCGATTCCAGGACGGCGCGTGCGTCTTCCGGTCCGGTGCCGATCGTGATGCAAGCTCTGAGCCCTGCGTCGCGAGCGCGTTCGACGATCTCCGCCTGCTCGCCGATGAGTTTCGCGTGAGTCAGGTGGCAGTGCGTGTCGATCACGACGTCGAATCTTACCTCACCACCAGAGGCCCCCTCGGGGGCAAATCGGCCGGAAACTAGAGCTTTCGGCCGGTGGCGACGAAGGTCTGCCGGGCCAGGACCCGGCCCTGCTCGTCCTGCGCCTCGACGGTCCAGGTCCCGTCCCCGCGCAGCGTCTGCTTGGAGTACGTCCGCCAATGAGCGGCGCCGATCGAGAGGTCGCGCATGCCTCTCACGCTGCCTTCNNTGTGCCTTCCCGGCTCACCGCCGATGACTCGATTCCAGAAGACGACCATCGTTCCCGTTTCGAACTCCGACGCTTCCCCGACGAGTACGCGCTGTTCAACGCCGGTGCCCACGCCGAACTCCGAGACGGACATGTCGTCGATCGTGACCATCGTTTGCGGCAGCGGCTGCTCGGGCGCAGGTTCGGGTTCGGCTTGAGGAGGTGCCGCCTCCGGCTCGGCTTGAAGCGCAGCCGGTTCGACCTCCGTCACGATGGGTTCGGAAGGCGGCATCGCGACGATGTCGGTCGACGTGGCCCGCTCCGTCGCATCAACGTCGACTCCCGTTTCGATCGGCTCCGGCTGGGCCGGTCTCGCGACGCGGGCATCGGCTTCGTTGACCGTTGCTTCTTCGGTCCCTGGTGTCGTACCGAGCAAGCCCGCCACGTCGGTTTCGGGCGCCGGCTCGGCAAGACTCTCGAAGGTCGTTGTCGGCGGGACGGTGGCGACGAGTTCGGGCTCCGTTTGGAGCATCGGGCGCACGCCGAACCAGAAACCCGCGACCGCTGCGCCAAGCGCCAGGATGACCACGACAATTGCGGCTACGCCGCGCCGCTGGGCGATTTCCTTGTCGGTCTCGACGGCGGCGGCCAGCGCTTCCAGGACGTTTTCCTGGGAAGCCTCGGTCTCCAACCGCCCGAGCGAGCGCTGCTCCGCGACGTAGGCCCCGACCAGGCGGTCGGCGTCGGCTCCGATCGTCTCGGCGTAGGCGCGGACGTAGCCCTTGGCGAAGACGATCCCCGGCAACCGTTCGTGTTGACCGTCCTCGAGCGCCTGGAGGTAGCGGATCCGGATCTTCGTCAGGCGGGCGATCTCGTCCAGCGCGACATTGCGCCGCTTGCGCTCTTGCCTGAGCTGGTCGCCGAAGGTATCCATGGCCGTGCCCATCCATTCTATAAGTAGGTCGCGAAGGGCGCCCAGTCCACTGCCCCCAAAAGTGCTCCCGGGAAGCGGGCACTGACCACCCTTTTCGCCCCCGCGAGTCCTCGGGCGGTAGGTTCCCCGGCCGACGAAACGTGTAATCTGTCGGTCGGAATGCCGATTTACGTGCAGTACTACTTCTGGCTCCTCCTGGTGTCGCTGGGCTGCTTCGCGGTCGAGCGGGTCGCCCCTTGGCGTCGCGAGCAGCGGGTCCTTCGTCGGGGGCTCGCTCAGGACCTGGTCTGGCTGGTGTTCAACGGCCACTACCTCGGGCTCCTCCTGGCCCTCGGGGCGGGACACGTGATCGAGGCGCTCAACGGCCTGCTGGCGAAGGCCGGGTTGCCCCTGCCCGAGTCGCTCGCGTTGCTGGCCGGCTCACCGCTGTGGCTGCAGTTCATCGTGTTTCTGGTCTTAAAGGACTTCGTCGAGTGGAACATCCACCGGCTGCTGCACAACGTTCCGTGGCTGTGGGAGTTCCACAAGCTGCACCACAGCATCGAGGAGCTGGACTGGATCGGCAACTTCCGCTTCCACTGGGGCGAGGTCATCGTCTACAAGACGCTCTCCTACCTGCCGCTCGTGGTGCTCGGTGTCGATTGGCGCGTCCTGCTGGCGATCGCGATCCTCTGGACGGTGATGCTCGACCTGAACCACTCCAACGTGAGGTACTCCTGGGGACCCCTGCGCTACGTGTTGAACTCCCCGCGCATGCACGTCTGGCACCACGACGTGGAGACTCACGGACGCGGGGGCCAGAACTTCGGTCAGGTCCTCAGCGTGTGGGACTGGCTGTTCGGTACCGCGTACTGGCCGGACGATCGCGAGATGCCAACGCGGCTCGGCTTTGCCGGGATGGAAACTTACCCGCGTGGCTTGATCGGCCGCTTCTTCTGGCCGCTGACGCGCCTCGTGACGGGACGCGGTTCGCGCGACGCCTGACGTATCGACGTTCGCTCCACGTTACGTCATAATCCCCGCCTTAACGGAGACGAACGATGCAACCGATTCGGATCGACGAGAAACGTGCGCTCGCACACCTGATGGATCTGCTAGCGATCGAGGGGCTCAGCGGCAGCGAGACGAAGGTCGCCGCGGCGGTCAAGAAGAAGGCGCGCGCAGCCGGCGCACGGCCCGGTTGGATCAAGTTCGACGACGCGGCGAAGAGAATCGGTGACGGCTACCAGGTCGGCAACCTGATCGTCACGCTGCCCGGCACGATCAAGGCTCCGCGGCGGCTCCTGATGGGGCACATGGACACCGTGCCGCTGTGCCGCGGCGCGGTCCCCGTACGCCGGGGAAACCGCATCGTTTCGCAGGGAAACACGGGCCTCGGGGCCGACAACCGGACGGCCGTGGCCTGCATGGTCACCGTGTTGGAAAACGTGTTGACCCGCGGACTGGATCACCCCCCGCTGACGTTCTGCTTCACCGTGGGTGAGGAAGTCGGCCTGCGCGGGGCGCTCGCCCTGCGCAAGAAGGACCTCTCGAACCCGAAGCTCGGTTTCAATATCGACGGCGGGGATCCGCGCGATCTGTGGATCGGTGCCCTCGGTGCGGATCGCTGGGAAGTCGACGTGCGCGGCGTGTCGGCCCATGCCGGCGTGCACCCCGACCACGGCGTCTCGGCCGCGCTCATCGCAGCTCGCGCGATCGAGGATGCGGCGGCACGCGGCTACTTCGGGAAGATCCGCATGAAGGGCAAGACGGGGACCGCGAACGTCGGCGTGATCCGGGGCGGCGAAGCGACCAACCAGGTGACCGACCGCGTGTACGTGAAGGGGGAGTCCCGTAGCCACGACGTTCGGTTCAAGGCCCGCATCACCGACGTCTGGCGCGCGGCGTTCGAACGACAGGCCAAACGCGTCAAGAACAACAAGGGCGTGCAGGGCAGGGCGGTGTTCCGCTCGGAGACCGACTACGACCCGTTCCAGATCGATCGACGCGCACCGGTCGTCCTCGAGGCGGTGGCCGCCGCAAAGCAGGTCGGCCTGAAGCTCCGTCTGCGATCCGCCGAGGGCGGTCTCGACGCCAACCACGTCAACGCGAAGGGCATCCCGACGGTGACGATGGGGGCCGGGCAGCACGGGCCGCACACGGTCGACGAATACGTCAACGTGCGGGAGTACCTGGACGGCTGCCGGTTGGCGCTGCGTGTGGCCACGGTCTGATTCTTCTCAATAAGAGCCGAATAAACCGGCCGCTTGCGGTTAGCAGCACGCGGAACCGGCAAGAGCCCCGGTTCCGGGGAGGCTGGGATGAGACGGCTGTTCTGGATCACGGTGGTCCTGATCCTCGTCAGCGTGCTGCTGAACCACGCCCTGGCCGGCGAGGCCGACGAGACCGCGGCCGCCGACGCCGGGATCGCGGACCTGATGCACGACCGAGCCCCGGACTGAGGCGTGTTACGATGGCCGAGCATGTCGGCCCCCTCGGTTTCGGTCCTGATCCCGTCCTACAACGGCGCGCGCTACCTTCCCGAGACAATCGACTCCGTCCTCGACCAGAAGCTCCAGGACTTCGAGCTGGTCGTCCTCGACGATCGGTCGGCGGACGATTCGGCGGAGGTGATCGCCGACTATGCGCGACGCGACGAGAGAATCCGCTTCCGCGTCAACGAGCGTAACCTGGGTCTGGTCGACAACTGGAACGCCTGCCTCGAAGCTGCACGAGGTCGTTACGTCAAGTTCCTGCACTCGGACGACAAGCTGACGCGCCCCACGGCGCTCGGGACATGGGTCGAACTTCTCGAACAGAATCCGTCGGCCACGCTCGCGGTAAGCGCGAGGGAGATCATCGATGAGCGGTCCCGACGAATCCGCATCAAGGGTTTCGCGGGGCAGCGGCAGCTCTTGCCGGGACCCACGGCGATCGCCCGCACGGTCGGCACGGGGAGCAACCTGATCGGAGAGCCGAGCTGCGTCCTGTTCCGGCGCGCCGATGCCGAGCGCGGCTTCGACGCCCGCTACCGGCAGCTCGTCGATCTCGAGATGTGGTTCCACTTGCTGCGTCGCGGGGACCTCGCCTACACGTCGGAGTGCCTGTGCGCCTTCCGCCGACACGAGCGCCAGCAATCCAACGTGAACCGTGAGAGCGGCGCTCACGCGGGAGAGCTCGAGAGCCTCGTCCGCGATTACGCCGACACCGCGCTGGAGCTGAACGACGCCGGCTCCCTGACGGCCTGGTCCTACCGGTTACGACGGCTGAGGTTGCAGAAGGAAGCAGGGTCCGTCCTGAAAGAGGTCGACGGGCGTCTCGGAGTGGCCCGTCCTTGGCACCACTTCGTCTACGCGCTCGGGCGGCCGCTTTCGAATCTACGACGCAGGATGCGCTTGCACCGCTAACGCCAGGCCCAGATGAACGGGCTCGAGTCGGTCCTGGTGGTGTAACCGACCTCCGACAGGTAGCGCTCGAGCGCCGCCTTGTTCTGATTCTCGGCGCGGCCGGGGTGGGTCTCGATCACGATCGTCCGGATGCGCTCGAACAGCTCGGGCGGCGAGCCGTACAACACATCGTATTCGGCGCCCTCGATGTCCAACTTGAGATAGTCGACCGCCCCGACGACGTTCGCATCCAGCGCCTCCGCGAGGCTCACCGCATCGACCGTGACTTCCTTGTCGCCCCTGGCGTTGTCGAAGACCGTGGCGTCGGCGGTGAACTCGTCCTCCGGGGCCATCGTCAACACGAGTGGACCCGTCTTCGAATAGACAGCCTGTCGTACGAGAGTCCAGTCAACGGACGGGTTGCGCTTCCGGTTGGCCTCGAGCAAGCGGAAGTTGCTGTCGATGGGCTCGAAGGCGATCACCCGGGCGTCGGGAAAGCGGGTGAAAACGTACAGCGAAAAGTAGCCGACGTTGGCGCCGACGTCGATGACGGTCAACGGGCCGTCCGCGAAACATTCCTGGGGCAACCCGCGAAAGTAATCATCGGTGAAGAACAGCTCCTTGAACGTGAACAGAGCGGCCCTGGGCACGTCCGCCTCGATGCCGTGGGCCAGCCGGAAGATGAAACGATCGCGCTTGCGGATCCCGGTCTTGTGCAGCAGGTACTCGTGCCAGTTGGCGACGTTGCGCACCATGTTGAGGTATCGAATGGGTCAGACCTCCGAGGTGACTTCGCTGTTCTCGGTCGGTGCGTCCGAGCGCACCGCCCGCGGGCCGAGCCAGTCCCCACCGCCTAGTCTTCGCGCATAGTAGCCGACGAGGCTGAGCCAGACGCGGCCGCGGACACGCAGAGGGCGCACCGTTCCGAACGTGAGCAGGTTGACGAGTCCGGCGATGCCCTGCAGGACGATCTTGTTCGCGGCGAGCACGCCGTGGAAGACGGATCCCCTCAATCCGCGGTAATGCCTGCTGATGAAGACGTGTCGGGACACCAGGGACTCGAAGCGCGCGATCGATTCGGTGGCCAGATTCGCGCGGGTCGTTCCACCGTGACGGTGGACGAAGGTCGCTCGCGGGGTCAGCGCCACGCGCCAGCCGAGTTTGCGAGCCCGCATGCACAGGTCCACGTCCTCGCTGTACATCCAGAAGTCCTCGCACCAGCCGCCCAACCGCCGAAGATCGTCTGCGGTCATCAGCATCAAGGAGCCGGCGACCCAGTCGGGCTGGATCAGGCGATCGTGAGCACGCCGCGGGTGGGGGTAGCGTCCCGGCGCGACCAGCCGCTGCAGGGCCCGGGCCCCCGGGATTGCCGTCCACAGCGTGGGGAAGCTGTCGAACGACTTCTGCGGCCTGCCGCGCTTGCCGACCTGGCTTGCGCTGAGGATCCGGATATCCGGGTAGGCCCGTTTTTCGTCGAGCAGCTTCTCCAGCTGTCCGGGCCCCGCCGTCAGATCGGGGTTGGCAAACAGCAGCAGCTCGCCCCGCGCGGCACGCGCACCCACGTTACACGCGTGTGCATAGCCGTGGTTCCCCGAGTTCTTGATGAAGCGGACCTCGGGGAAACGCCCGGCGAAAGTCTCGAATTTTCCGTCCGCGGAGTCGTTGTCGACGACGACGATCTCACGATCGCCGTCCGGCCCGGGGACGGGGAACGACTCCAGGCAACGCTCCAGGCAGTCCCAGGAGCGATAGTTGACGACGATGATCGACAACAGCATGCGTCACATTGTTTCACATGAACCCGCGCCGAACCGGTCGTATATTGAGCCTCGTCGTGCACAAGATCTTTGCTTTGCTCGTTGCGTTCGCCGTCGGCTCCGGCGCTGCCGCTTCCGAGGTGCCCCTTCGCACCGTCGAGGCGCTGTCACCGGTCTACACGGTGGATCGGGAGCACCGCTCGATGATGGGTCCGTCGAGTGCGCAGACGCTGCGGTTTCCGGAGGCCGACCAGCCCGAGCTGCTGTGGGTCACCGGCTTCCAGTCGAGAATGGTCGCCGCCGACGGGATCTCGCCGATGCCCGACGAGCTCATGTGTCATTCCAACCTGGACTTCAATCGCGAGCACCACGCCGCCCTTCACGATATCCCGATCTACCACACCGAACGGTTGTTCACGCTGTCGCAGGGACAGCTCGAGATCGAGCTTCCCGACGGGTTCGGGCTACCGTACTACTCGGACGAGGAATTCATCCTGTCCACGCAGGTCCTGCAGCTCAACCACGACGGGCAGTCGCGCGAAGTGCGTCATCGCATCACGCTCGAATACGTCCGGCAACGTGATCTGGAAGCGGCAGGTGCGGCGATGAAGCCGCTGTTTGCGACCTCCGGATGGGGTTTGGTCTCGCTCGGCGAGTCGCCGGCGCACTGGGGCCGGGAAGAGACGGTCGAGGAACACCACGGGCCCGGCTGCCTGCCGGGCACGGCGGCGGCGGAGGACCTGCGCGACGACGTTCTGGGACGGTCGTTTTCCGGCCACTGGGTCGTGCCGCCGGGACGCCAGGTCAACCGGACGTTGGTCACCGATCTGCTGGCTCTGCGCTACGACACGACCGTTCACTACATCGCGGTTCATCTGCACCCGTTCGCGGAATCGATCGAGCTCCGCGACCTGACTGCGGGGGAGACGGTCTTCAAGAGCGACGTCGAGGGCTATGCCGACCGCATCGGGATCCGTCGGCTCCAGCACTTCGAGGACGACGAGGGCATTCCCATGTACGCCGACCACGAATACGAGCTGGTCAGCGTCTACAACAACACCACCGATCGGGATCAGGACTCGATGGCCGTACTGTTGCTCTACTTGCTCGACACGGAATTCGAGCTCAAGGCCCCGGTCATGCTCGGATCGAGCGCACCGCCCGGCGAATAAGAAATCGGAGCTCGGGTATCCTTCCTATGAAGGAGAACCCATGAGCTTGAACTACCGCTGCGCAAAGTGCGGCAACACCCAGTGCGACACCGCCGAGATGCGCGGTGCGGGCGGCTTCTGGAGCAAGATCTTCGACGTCCAGGGCCAACGCTACTCGACGGTCACCTGCACGAACTGCAAGTACACCGAGTTCTACAAGGCGCCCACGAGCATGCTGGGTAACATTTTCGATTTGTTCACGAATTAGTAGGCAGCCCTCGCGCTCGGGTATCGTGTCACTCGGGATGGAACAGAAGGTCTTACTGCTCCACGGGATGGGGCGGACGCGCGGCTCGCTGCGCAACGCGGCGCGCCGGCTCGAGGCCCTCGGCTGGCACACGCGCCGCGTGGGGTACCCGTCGTTGACGCGGCCGATCGAGCGGTTGGCGGAGCACGTGGCGGAGAAGATCCGCGGGGAGACCGCGCGGCTGCACTTCGTCACACACTCGCTCGGTGGCCTGGTCTTACGCCGGTTGCTGCACAGCCACCGCCCGGTCAATCTCGGGCGCGTCGTGATGCTCGCGCCGCCGAACCGCGGTAGCCGACTGGCGCGCCGGCTTTCGCGGGTCGGGCGCGTCGTTCCGGCGGTGCGCCAGCTCGCGCTGTCCGAAGAAGAGCTGGCCCGTTTGTTGGGCCCGATCGACTTCGAGCTGCTCGTCGTCGCCGGCACCCGTGGCGTCGGGCCGCTGCGTTGGCTTGACACGACCGCGAGCGACGGGATCGTCACCGTGGACGAGACGTTCGCGGGGCGGTTCGGCGACACGTTCGTCGTACGTCGCGGCCACACGTTCATCATGAACTCGCCCGAGGTCCTGGCGCGGATCGATCAATTCCTGCGTGAGGGCTCCGGCTGAGGCAACGCCGCCGCAGCGAGCGAGAACTCCCACGCAACGAACCTATCCAAGCCCGTGAGCGGCTCGAAATCGCGGTCCAAGCGGATCGACGCGACCGTGTCGTCGGCCGTGTAGACCCAACGGTCCGGCGGGCAGGCCCGCGATTGGAGCCACGGTTCGCTCTGCACGGGCCAAGTTCCGGTCTGTTCCCTCGTCGCAGCCATCTCGAGCACCCGGCGTGTCAGCTCGAACTGGAGCTGGGTCCGAGCGACACGGGTCACCGTGTTCTCCACATCGAAGATCAGGATCTCACCGAAGCGGTTCCACCACGGCATCGGGATGTTGAAACTGAAGGCCACGCGATCGAGCGCGGGCTTGCACCACGCCGGCGTCTCCCGCAGGCGGACCAGCGTTCGACGCAGACGCTCGCTGGCGTCGGCGGTTCCCAGCCGCATGAACGGCCCGGCCACGGCGGCGTTGATGCGTCGCCATGCGCTGGCGTCCTTGCCGGGTCCGAAATCGATCTGGGGCCACACCCAGCCCTCGAGGAGCAACGCCTGTTCGATCCGCTTCCGCAGCGCGTTCCCGTCCAATCGCGGATGCCAGTGTTCGAGATGCGGCAGGAACCGGACCGCCTGCGCCTGGGTCCGCTTGATGCCGAGGAGCGTCAGCTGCGTGATGATCTCGGGCCGTTCGTCCAGCAGCTCGCCGAGTCTCCACGCGGATTCGAGCGCGCGCTCCGCCCGCTCGGTGTCCCCGGCACTGAGCGCCGCGAAGCAATCGGCCAACAGCAGTTTGTTGAGGTCGATGTGCCCGAGCAGGTTCGGGATCGGCGCCCCCCACAACGCCGCGAGATTCAGCTCCCACTCGATGGTGCCCTCTCCGAGGAGGACCTCCTGGACACGATCGATCTCTTCTCGGAATCCCGCCAGGAATTCGGCCACGGATTCGGGCGGAGGGTCGGGCGGCCCGGAGATCCTTCGTAATTGTCTCCCGTACCAGCTCGAGCCATGCGCCTTGAACTCTTTGAATCTCGTGGCGATGACGAGATCGGGCCGTGGCAAGTCCTCGTCGTAGCGCGGCGCGCTGTCGACGCCGAACGGCAGCGTCGCATCGATCAGTTCACGGGCGTCCGAATTGGTTTCTTTGGCCGGATAGCGGTCGAACACCTCTTCCTGTGGGCCGATGGTCTCGGTCCACCGCTCCATCACGATTCTCCGTGCGCTTTCGGCACGTCCCGACAGCAAGACGAGGATGGAGAAGAGACCGCCGAGCACGGCGAGCACGAAGGCCAGCGCCCAGACTTTCAAGCGGCGTTCCATGGCCCAGGATACGAATCTGAAACTCGCCTCGTCTACGGGGGTTTGTCCCGATTGGCGAGGCACCTCGATGCGAGATAACTGGCGCGAACCCGAAAGTTCGCCAGAATAGAATGGTTCGGCCCCGGCCATAACCGTATTTTTTTCCCCAGGGAGTCGGTCATTGCGCTCTAAGTCGAGTGTCTTCCAGCCCCACAGGTGGATCGTGTGCACCCTGGTATTGACCGGGATCGCGACGGTCGCGGCCGCCGCGGAGGAAACCTGGGAGAAGTCGTCCGACACCTTCATGGAGGCCGTCGGCAGGGCAGGCCGTGTCGTCGTCGACAACCCGCACGGGAATATCTGGGTTCGCTTCGGCGGCTATGAGGATCAGGTGGAGATCATCGCGACGCAACAACGGCTCGAGCCGGACTTACCGAAACTGATTGTCCGGCGGGAGCGCCGCGGCGAGGACCTGGAGATCCGCGTGGCGCAGGAGAAGTCGCCGGCCGAGCCGAGCTTTGATCGCCGCGACCGGATCGACCTGGTCCTGTTCGTGCCGATCGGGCGCCGTGTCGAGCTCACGACGGTCGACGACGACATCGCGGTCAAGGGACTCCAGGGAGACCTGACGGTTCGGACGATCAAGGGCGACGTGAGTCTGCGCAAGGTCACCGGCGCGGTCAACGTGCGTTCCGAGCACGGCCGCGTCGTCGCGCTTCTCGAGAGCGGCGTGACCGAGTCCGACCAGCACATCGAATCCGTGACCGGCGATCTCGAGATCACGGTGTATGAAGACGCCACCCACGAGGTCGCGATCGCGACCTCCGGGATCATCAGCACCGATTTCTCGTTGGAGATCGAGCACCGCCGCTTCGAAGAGCCCGGCAAGCATGCCCGTGCGACGATCGGCGGCGGTGGACCGAAGCTCTCCATGTCGAGCAAACGCGGCAAGGTCAGCTTGTTGCGTCAGCAGAAATTTTTTACCCAACAGGCCGAAGATCCATCCTGATCCGGGGGCGGGTGTGTTTCACGTCAGGGAGTCGAGATTGAGGAGCCTCAGGTACGTTCAATGCACTGCGCTGTGCGCGCTCTTTCTTGGCCCGGCCGCCGGCCAGGCGAGAGAGGATGCCGACCGCGTCACCGAACCGACACCGGTCGCCGTCGCGATCGAGCAGATCGCGGAGGTCACGCCGCATCGTTTCGACGGAGACGTCCGGACGCTGACCGCTGCGGTATGGAAACCGGGCGATCCCATCCGCGAGATCCCGCGCCGCTTCTACCCGAAGCCGGGGATGGTCGGGGGGCCGGATCCGCTCGACATCGACCCGCTGGTTCAGCAACAGCAGGAGCCGTCGCTCAGCGGCCAACTCGAGGGGCTCGGAGAGACGTTCACGACCCCGAACCGGAACTTCGACGGCATCGGCTTCACGGGGGTGACTCCGCCGGATCCGACCGGCGCGGTCGGGCCGAACCACTACATCCAAGCGGCCAACGCATCGGGGGGCGCCCTCGTACGCATCTACGACAAGGCCCTGCCCACGCCGACGCAGCTCGCACAGTTTTCCATGGACTCGCTCGGTACCGCACAGTGCGGGGTCGGCCTCGGCGATCCGATCGTGCTCTACGATCGGCACGCCGACCGCTTCATGCTGTCCGAGTTCTCCGCATCCGGAAACAACCTCTGCATGTACGTGTCGCAGACGGCCGACCCCGTGTCCGGTGGCTGGTACGCCTACAGGTTCACGACACCGTCGTTCCCGGATTACCCCAAGTACGGGACCTGGCCGACCGATGCCAGCGGCGGCGACGGCTCCTACATCGTGACCGCGAACGACGGCGGTCCGGGCATCTACGCGATGGACCGAGGCGCCATGCTCGCCGGAAACGCGGCGAGCTTCATCCGCGTCACGATTCCCGGCCTCTCGGGATTCGGTTTCGAGGCGCCGACGCCGGCGGATCTGGACGGATCGCTGATCCCGCCGAGCGGCGCGCCGGCGATCATCATGCGTCACCGCGACACCGAGGCGCACAGCGGCGTCGGGGCGCCGGAAGACTTGCTCGAGATGTGGACCTTCGACGTCGACTGGACCAACACCGCGAACTCGGCGTTCACCCAGCAGCCCAGCATCGACGTGGCGGAGTTCGATTCCAGCCTCTGCGGGTTGACGTCGTTCAGTTGCTTCCCACAACCCGGTACGTCGGTCCAACTCGACCCGTTACGCGAAGTCATCATGAACCGGCTTCAGTACATCCGTCACTTCGACGGCACCGAAACCCTCGTCGGCAGTTTCGTCGTCGACATCGACGGCGCGAACACCGGGGGTGTGCGCTGGTTCGAGCTGCGCGGCGGAACTCCCGGCTGGTCGCTGTACCAGGAAGGCACCTATTCGATCGACTCGGACAACCGCTTCATGAGCTCGCCGGCCATGGATCAATCGATGAACATCGCGCTGGCCTACAACGTATCGTCCGCGGCCACGTTTCCCAGCCTGCGTTATACGGGCCGCGAGGCGAGCGACCCGCTGGGCACGATGACCCAGCCGGAGTCGACGATTTTTGCCGGGACGGCGTCCAACTCCAGCAACCGCTACGGCGACTACAACCACATGAGCCTGGATCCGGAGGACGACTGTACGTTCTGGTTCACGGGGGAGACCAACGCCAGCTCGCTGTGGAAGACCCAGATAGCGTCGTTCGGTTTCGAGGGATGCGGCTGCGAAACGGTTCCCGCGGCACCGCTGCTCGCCGCGGCGAA
This sequence comes from Acidobacteriota bacterium, assembly GCA_011773795.1. GTDB lineage: Bacteria > Acidobacteriota > Polarisedimenticolia > Polarisedimenticolales > Polarisedimenticolaceae > WVWW01. The sequence continues at coordinate 5,322 of WVWW01000234.1, read as the reverse complement.
CAACGGGGACAACCGCGTCGACCTCGACTGGAACGACTCCGATCTCGCCTCCGTCGTTTCGTACAGGGTTTTGCGGTCACGCACACCCGGAGGTCCCTACGAGCAGATCGCCGAGGTGACCGACACGAGCCCCGGGGTCGCAGGAGGGCTCGGTTACACCTTCAGCGATTTCGACGTCAGTGGTGGGATCGACTACTACTACGCGGTTCGCTCGTCCGACGGCGCCGCCTGTAATTCGCCGGACTCGAACGAGGTGTTGGTGACCCCCACCGGAGTTTGCACGCTGGCACCCGTTTTCGGAGGTGTCACGGTCGTCAACGCGCCCGAGTTCGGTATCTGCACGCTTCAAGTTTCCTGGGTGGCGGGGTCCGCGGAATGCGGCGGGCCGGTGAGTTACAACGTCTACCGGTCGACATCGCCCGGTTTCGTTGCGGGCCCCGGTAATCTCGTCGCCGGTGGTGTTACGGACACGACCTTTTCCGATTTGAGCCAGCTCGTCGACGGGACCTTCTACTACTATCAGGTGCGCGCCGTCGATCTCGCGAACGGGGTCGAGGACGACAACTCGGTCGAGAGATTCAACGAGCCCCGGGGTGTCGGAGGCGGCTCCTGCGTGTCGGGCAGCCCGTGTGACGAGAACCCGTTCGTCGACGTCAATCCGGACGGCCCACTCACCGTTTGCCAGGGAAACGTTCCTGTACTGACCGCGGACCTGGCCGGCGGAACCGGACCGTTCACCTACCAGTGGACGCGCGACGGGGCGATCATCGCCGGCGCGACCCTCCCGACGTATCAGCCCGCAGACCTCGGGCTTCACGCGTACAACGTGCGCGTCAGCTCGGAATCGTGCCCGGACGAAGTGTTCGACGGTCTGGATACCGTGATCGACACGGTCAACCGTCCGACGTTCCTGGGCCTGACGAGTGCGACCAACTCCTCATCGGCGTCGAGCTGCTCGATCGATCTCCAATGGAATCCGGCCAACAACGTTTGCCCGGGACCGGTCACTTACAACGTGTATCGCGACACCTCGGGTCCGCCGGCCATCACACTCGAAAACCTGATTGCCGGGGGCCTGACGGGCACCGACTACACGGACACCGCCGGACTGATCGACTCGCAACCCTATTTCTACAGCGCCAAGGCGGTCGACAACACAACGCTGCAGGCGGACGACAATCTCGTGGTCCTCTCCGAGACACCGGGGGATCCGAGCGGCGGCATGCAGGACGCCTACTTCGAGGACTTTACCGACGTTCTGGTCATCAACGACTGGGCGATCACCACCGGCCCGGGGGCGCACAACTGCGGTGCTTGGGCCATCCAGAACGACTCCTCGTGGATCCCGCTCCTGAGTTCGGGTAATTATCTGATCGCGGACAACCGCCGGGCCTCCGCCGGCGGGACCGACAGCGACTGCTTGAATCTGCCGTCGACCTCGACGACGGCGACGTCACCGGCAATCGATCTGGTCATTCAGGGTTTGCAGGGTGTGACGCTGGAGGTCAATGTCCGATTCGAGTATGAGCCGGGCGACTTCACGGGTGACGAGGTCGGGGCGATCGACGTCTGGAACGGCGTGCAGTGGATCAACCTCTGGACCAGCGCCACCGCTTCGCTCAACCAACAACTCTCTTTCGATGTGACCGCGTACGCCAACTCCGCTTTCATGGTCCGGTTCGACTACCAGGGCGCGATTGCCGACAAGTATTTCTCGGTCGACAATGTGCGCGTTGTCACCGACGTCGCGGCCGCCTGCATGACCGAGGCCGCCGGTCCGCCCTCGGTCCCGCGGGGCAGCCTCGACACGACGCGTAACGGCGCAGGTATCGACCTGACCTGGAATGCCGCGACCTGCACCGCGACCGACTACAACCTGCTCTACGGAGACCTCTCGAATGTCTCGACGCACGCGTTGCAAGGCAGCGTCTGCGCTCTCGGGAACGGCGGGAGCTTCACCTGGGCCAGCCCTCCTTCCGGCGACCTCTTCTTCGTCGTCGTCTCGACGGACGGTGCGGGGGCCGAGGGCAGCTGGGGGCTCACCCGGACGCTCGCCGAACGGAACGGCACCACGCCGTCCAACGAGTGCGGCGTGACACTGAAGAACGCGACCAACTACTGCGAGTAGCGTCTCTCGTATAATCGGTCGACGTGTAGACTGATGGATGCGCGTAACCTGGAGGTGCACGTGTTCAGGACATCATTCGTCACGATCCTTGCTGCGCTGATCTGCGGCGGAATCGCGGCCGAGACGATCGAGCTCGATCGTTGCATCGGCGGCAAGTGCCACCGCAACGGCCGCTATGATGCGGTCCAGATCACCGCCGACTACTTCATCGTTTACATCAACGCCGATCGCTGTCCCGGACGGAGCACGCATTGTTCGACAAGCTATGACTCGTTCACCGCTCCCGATGGTACCGCCCTCGAAACCGGTGGCTACGTTCTCGGCGAGCGAACGCGCGGGACAATCAAGGTTTACGTCCCGAGGCAATACAAGGGCCTCTACGTCGGGGGGATCAACGGCAGCAAGCGCGACGACCTGCTGGCACTGACCGATTTCGAAGATTACAGTCAGGCCCGAAACGTCGTGTCCAAACAGCCCGACGTCGAGACCAGCATTGACATGCTTTTCGACATGGTGTCGGAGGCGTTCGCGACGCAGGACGCCGACCGTGCAGCCGCGGCCTACGCGAAAGACGCCTCTTACATGGGGGACGGGGATACGGTCCGCGGCAGGGCGGCGATCCGCGAAACCTTCGCGGAGGTGTTCAATGCGGCGCGGGAACAGGGCGAGGAGTTGGCGATGGCCTTCGATCGGGGCGAGCGCGTCGTCGAGGGCCGGCTCGCCTATGAAACCGGCCATTTCACGTTGACGCGGCGCGGCCAACAGGGGGAACGAATCAGCCGGGGTAAGTACGTGGTTGTGATGCGATTCACCGAGGGGCAAGGCTGGAGTTACCAGGTGGACGCCTTCTCACTTATCCCGTGACCGTCTTTTGCCCGTCCTTTCGACCCCGCCTGCAGACCGGTCGACTTGCGCGTATCCTTTAGCCGGACGGCCGGTCCGGCCAGGCACATGAGGTTGGAACCATGAAAGTGTCGCGCAATGCGCCCTGCCCCTGCGGCAGCGGCGAGAAGTTCAAGAACTGCTGTGGCGCCGGGGACAACATCCGCGCCGGCGTGGCGGGTGGTCGGGTCCTGGCCATCATCGTCGGCATTGCGGTGATCGGTGGGGTGGTCATCGCGATCGATACGTTCCGGACGACCGACCTGTCCGTGCAGCCGTACGTCTACGACGCGGAAAACGATCAGTACTTCGATCCCGTTCACGGCCACATGCACCCGGGGAGGCCGCCGCAGAACCCCGGCGAGGCAGGTCAAGCGGATCACGACGGTCGCGCGGCGGACCTTTCAGGTCCGGCGCCGATCCCATGGGAGTACGACGCGGCGAAGAACCAGCACTACGACCCGACACACGGGCACTGGCATGCCGGCCCTCCGCCGAATCAACCGGCGGACGCCGCGGCCGCGCCACCGGCCGCGGCGCTGCCGCCACTCCCCGCACCCCTGCCCGCCGCCGCCGAGGCGCCTTCCGGGGACACTCCCGGCGACTGGGAGTACGACGCGGCGAACGATCGTCACTGGAACCCGAAGACGGGCACCTGGGAAGCGGGCATGCCCCCGCTCGAGGCGTTCGTCTCGGACGACGAATAGCGGGCTAGGGGCAGACGGCCGAATCCGCCGCACCGCGACCGGTACCGAGCGTGGCCGTACCGCAGCCGTTGGCCACCCGCACCAGATAGAAATAGCCCTCTCCCGGGAGCGGATCGGGACGCATGTCGTCGTACAGGGTGCTCGCCACGGGGCCGTCCACACAGGCGGTCGCGCCGATTCCGGTCGAGCGCAAGTCGAGCAGCGAACCCCCGAGCACGGCATGCGTGCGGTCCGGTCCCGCGGCGCCGCCCTGATCGCCCCAGCTCAGCTCCGTGAAGGCGGACTTGGCGAGCGCGAGATCGCCGATGGTGACCACCGGCGCCCAGGAGCCCGGATCGGCGGCCGCACAGTCGTCGCCGTCGAGGACGACGTCCTCATCCAGGTCGCCGCCGAGCCGCGGTCCGGACCCCAGTGTGACGCAGGTGAACGTGATCGGCCCGGTCGCGTTCTGCCGGAGGTTGGTGGTCGATACAGGCAGGTCGGCCGCGACATCGGTGTTCCAGGTTGCTCCGTCCAGATGCCATCGGCGCATCCGTCCGCCGGACAGCGCGGAAGCGGTCAAATCGCAGTGCCGGTTGCTGTCGTTGCGATCCCCGAGCCCGATGAGCGTCGTCAGCAACGCCTCCTCGTTTGCAGTTCCCGTCGGGGGCGCGCCCATCGGCACCGTCACCTGCTGCCCGACAGCCGGCTTGATTCCGGTCGGGAAGAAGAACATGAACGTCGCGATGTCGCGAAGCTCGCGCGCCTGGTTGGCGTCCGGAAGCGTGAACACGCTGTTCGACAGGAAGCGGAACATGTCGGGGACGGAACCGTCGTGGATCAGGCCGAAACCCGATTTCGTGTCGGTCACGGCTCCCAGCGGGTCGGGAAGGACCGGTCCGATCTTGTCGTACATGTTCCGCAGGTGCGGGATCTTCAGATCGCTGTGCGGCGACTGATCGGCGTCCCCGTTGAACAGCGCGGACGCGTCTGACGACGTGGGTTCCGCGGGCGGCACGCCCCCGAGTTTGCCGCCGCCGGCGCCGAACGGGTGGGTGTGGCACGCCAGGCAAGGCTGGCCCGCATCGGACGGGAACCCGTCGAACAACAGCCGCCCCTCGGTCGGATTCCCGGCGCGGATCGCGCCGAACGGTTGCACCTCGCAGTTGGGGTCGACGCTGCGCAAGGGGCAGGGCGTCGTGTCGTCGACATTGCGATACGGGTTGGGCGGGTAGCTGATCGCCAGGGCGAACTGACGGAACAGCTCCATGTCCGTCGCGCTCAACCCGGCCGCTGCATCGTTGATCGGACCGATGTCCTCCGTGCCGAGCAGGCCGACGAAGGCCGGGTTGAAGTCGTTCATCGTCGCCCGGTCGCCGCGCCAGTGCAGCGGCTCGAGCATCCCGCGCAGCGTCTGCGTCGTCATCGGGCCCTTCTGCGGGTCGAACCCGTCGTGCGCCGCGCAGAATGTCGGATCGCACTCCACCGGAACGCCGGCGTTGGGAATCACGAATCGGACGTTGTCCATCTGTTTCGAGTAGGGGACCATGTCGCCCGTCGGATCCCCGAGGTCCCATGCGAGCCCGTCGTGATCGCCCGAGAGATGACAGCTGGAGCACGCGGCGT
>WVWW01000195.1 GCA_011773795.1 Acidobacteriota bacterium | reverse complement strand
CGCGAGAGCTCGGGGCGGCGCTCGACCGAATAGACCAGCTCGAACAGCTTGGACAGCACGGCGGCGTGGTAGCCCGATCCGGAGCCGATCTCGAGCACCTTCCCGGTGCCGTCGGGTTCGAGCAGTTCACTCATCCTGGCGACGATCCAGGGTTGCGAGATCGTCTGCGTCTCGCCGATCGGCAAGGAGACGTCGCTGTACGCCTTGCCGCGCAGCGCTTCCTCGACGAAGAGCTCACGTGGGATGGCGTTCATCGCACTGAGTACACGACGTGAAACGATGCCGCGCTCGCTCAACTGGCGGATCATGCGGTCGCGCCGGATCTGCTCGTGTCCCGTCAAAGCAGATCCTCGACCCAGCCGGCCAGCGACTCGAGCGAGTTCTCGTGGGTCATGTTGGTGTGCAGCGGGCTGATCGAGACGTACCCCTCGGCCACCGCGCGGTGGTCGCCATCCGGCTCACCGGTCGGGGTCATGTCGATGTCGTCGATCCAGTAGTAGGGCCGCCCCGACGGGTCCTTGCGCTCGACCGCGGTGGCGCGGTATTCGCGAGTCCCCTGCCGGGTGACACGAATGGACTTGGCCGGGACGTGCGGGACGTTGACGTTCAGCAGCGTGCCCGTGGGCAACCCCTCGGCAAGCACCCGCTCCGCGACGCGGCAAGCGATGCGCGCCGCCTGGGCGTAGTCGATCGGGCCCTCGGGTGGGGTCGCCGTCGAGACCGCGACGGCGGGGATGCGCAGCAGCGCGCCCTCGAGCGCCCCGGCCACCGTCCCGCTGTAGGTCACGTCGTCGCCCACGTTGAGGCCGCGGTTGATCCCCGACAGCACCAGATCCGGCAACCGCCCGCACAGCTTGTCCACGGCCAGGTGAACGCAATCCGTCGGCGTTCCGGTGATGCGGTAACGACCATCTGCGACCGTCCGGACACGCAGCGGACGGTCCAGCGTCAGCGCGTGGCTCGCACCGCTCTGCTCCCGATCCGGCGCGGAGACGACGACCTGCCCCAGACCGAGCACAGCCTCGGTGAGCGCATGGATGCCCGGCGCATCGTAACCGTCGTCATTCGTAATGAGGATGAGGGGCCTGGTGCCCGGCACCGGTCACTCCAACGTAGTTCTAGGCCTATTCGCGACCGCGGATTATAGCAAGCGTACCTGGCGACTGGATTTGAACTAAGCCGACGAGCGAAGCGAGTCGGTGTGACCAAATCCGTTGCACCGACCTCAACGCGCCGAAGGCGCGTTGTTGGTCGGGGCGACTGGATTTGAACCAGCGACCACTTGCACCCCAAGCAAGTGCGCTACCAGGCTGCGCCACGCCCCGACCTGGCTGCATGGTAGGGAAAGGCTCTGGGAGCGTCAAGCTAGGACGCTTCGCCCTGAACCTGTTTGAGGATCGCCTCGAGACGCCCGATCGCGCGATCGCGCTTGTCGCGCAACTGCTCCGCCTCGGCCATCGCCTTCTCGCGTTCGCTCTCGGCACGCCGCAGGTTGGTCTTCGCCTCGGCGAGATACAGGCGCAGGTGCGTGATCTCCTCGACGGCGTCGTCGTAACGCTCTTTCGGAACCGTTCCGGTCGACATGGCCGCCGGGGCGGAAACGGCGGACGTCGTTCTGCGCGTACCGAACTCGAGCTGCCGGGGCTCGCTCGGCTTCACCGCTGCGAGCTTCCTCTCCGTTTTCGGCGGCGCCTTGGGCTTGGCCTTGGCCTTCGCGCTCGACTTCCCCGAAAGAACCTGCCGTGCGCCGGCGATCGTGTAGTCCTCTTCGTAGAGCAGTCGTTTGATCCGGAAGATCAGCTCGACGTCGTGCTTCTTGTAGACCGGGCTCCCGGTCCGACCGTGGTCCGGAGACAGCTGCGGGAACTCACTCTCCCAGAAGCGCAGGACGTAGGGCTGCGTGTCGGTGAGCTGGCAGACTTCGTTGACTCGAAAGAAAGGCTTCTCCGGGATCTCCGGCGTGACTGACAAGTGGCATCCTCCCGTTACGGCCCCATAGCGGTCGGCCCGCATAACTATAGGCCCGGCGGACGGCGGGTTTCAAGACGTTTTCAGTCGTCGCTCGTGCCTTCACGGCCGAAATCGTCCTCGATGCGGACGACGTCGTCGAGCTCGGGCGTGGAAACCTCGAAGAGCTCGCAATCGGTGACCCCCCGGAACCGGTGGATCGTCCCCGGCGTGATGTGCCACGTATCCCCGGGTCCGAGGCGTTCGACGCGTTGCCCCTCGCCCTTGCCGAGGACCAGATCGAGGGTTCCGGACTGGACGTAGAAGGCCTCGTCCTTGTGCTCGTGGTACTGCAGGCTCAGCTGCGCCCCGGCCTTGATGAACAGCAGCTTGCCCGCGTAGCGCTCGGTGCAGATGAAGCGCAGCTCGTGCCCCCAAGGCTTGTCTACTCGATCCATGTTGAGAGCTTACTCCTTCCCCAGATCGCGGTGGCGCGTGGTGAACCTGACCTCGCGTCCGCCGAGGTGCGCGCCCAGCTTCTCCACCAGGGCGACCGAGCGATGTTTTCCACCGGTACAACCGATCGCGACGGTCAGGTAGCTCTTCCCCTCGGCGGCGTAGTGCGGGATGAGGAAGTCGAGGAACGACGTCAGCCGCTCGAAGAACTCCCCCGTCAGCTCGATGTCGTCGAGGAAGCCCTGAACCTCGGGCCCCGTGCCGTCGAGCTCGCGCAAGCCGTCGACGAAGTACGGGTTGGGCAGGAACCGCACGTCGAACAGGAGGTCCGCTTCCGCCGGAGGCCCGTGCTTGAAACCGAACGAAACCAGGTTGACTTTGGGACCGCCGTGCGCCCCCTCGGCGGCATAGGCGTTGTTGATGATCGACCGCAGCTCGTGGGACGTGTAGTGCGTCGTATCGATGATGCGATCGGACGTCTCGCGCAACGGAGCGAGCGTGGCCCGCTCGGCGGCCAGCGCCTCGTCCAACGTCGTCGTCTCGTGGCTCAGCGGATGCGGTCGCCGCGTTTCGCTGTAACGACGTTTGAGCACTTCGTCCGAGCAATCGAAGAAGAGCATCGTCACCGGAAGCTTCCCCTCGCGCAGGCGCTCGAGTGTCGCGGGGAACTCACGCAGGGAGCCGCCCCCACGCGCGTCCACCACCAATGCCGCCAGCGGCGTCTGTTCCGAGCGCTGGATCAGGTCGCAGAACGGTTGGATCATCGCCACCGGGAGGTTGTCGACACAGAAATAGCCGAGATCCTCGAAGCAACCCGCCGCGAGAGATTTTCCCGAGCCCGACAACCCGGTAATCACGATCAGTTGGTTCACGTCAGCGCTCCGGATCCTCTCGGTCGCGGAGCATCGCGCCGCGAAGCACCTCGTCTTCCGTCTCGGCGCGGGCCGGATGGAGTCGTTCGCCGAGCCGGCGCGCCAGCTGGCGGGCCGGGTGGTAGCCCTTGAGCTTGAGCAGGTGGTTGCGCGCGGCGACCTCGATCAGCACCGAGAGGTTGCGACCGGGTCCCACGGGCATCTCCACGAACGGCAGCTCGAACCCGAGGATCTCCTGCTGCTGGTCGTCGAGCCCCAGTCGGTCGTAACTCTTGCCGTCCTTGAGCGGATCGAGCCGGATCACGTACTCGACGAACTTGTTCAGGCGCACCGCCGCCACGCCGAACAGGTCCTTGACGTTGACGATGCCGAGCCCGCGCAGCTCCATGTGGTAGCGGGTCAGCTCGGGGCCGGTGCCGACCAGCACGTCGCCGCGGCGCTTGATCTCCACCACGTCGTCGGAGACGAGCCGGTGGCCGCGGACGACCAGGTCGAGGGCCGTCTCACTCTTGCCCACACCCGAGTCGCCCAGCAGGAGTNNAGCAACACACCCTGGACGACGACCCGTGGCGCCAGCCGGTCCTCCAGGTAACGGGTCAACAGATCGATGGCCACGGACGCCGTCAGGTCCGTCGTGAGCAACGGGACGTCCTGGCGCTCGGCGACCTTGACGAGCTCCTCGGGGATCTCGGACCCGCCGGTCACCACGAAGCAGCTGGCGCCCTGGCGGCACAGCTGAGCCATGATCCGCTCGCGCTCGGCCGGCGGGCGCTCCTGCAGGAAGATCATCTCGGACTTGCCGAGGATCTGGATGCGTCCCGAGTCGATGTACTCGAGGAAGCCCGCCAGGGCGAGACCCGGTTTCTGGATGCGCGCGCGGCTGACGAGATTGTCGAGTCCGTTGGCCCCGGCACGGACGTTCAGACCGAGCGCCTCCGCACCGGCGTCCGAGAGTAACTCGCGCACGGCCATGGTAGGGATCGCGCAGCTTTCCTGGTCACCCAATCGAGCGGCTCCGACGTTTTGAAAGAATGGCGGAATTTTAGGAAGGGGGTCCGAAGCTGTCAAGAACGCGCGTTTGACAGCCCGCTTCGCCCGGTGGCATCATCGCGCTTTCACTCGTAGCGAAATCCACCACGCAATCATTCTGGCAGCCGAATCGGCCTCTAGCAGGAGTTCTACCATGAGCGGGAACGCAGTTGTCCATGTCATCGGCACAGGAACGATCGGCGAGCCTCTGATCGGCTTGCTGTGTGAATTCCGTGAGCAGTTGGGCATCGACGAGGTCACTTTTCACAAGCGCACCCCGCTACTCACCGACCGCTCGAAGGTCATCAGCCTGATGAGCAAGGGTGCCCGTCTGTGCGTCGACGATTCGGCCGCCAAGGGCTTCCAGAACCTCGGGATGGAGCCCAGCTTCGAGGCGGTCGAGGCGATCAACCGCGCCGCGGTCGTCATCGACTGCACGCCCTCCGGCGTCGGGATCTCCAACAAGACCAAGTACTACGAGAAGTTCACCAAGAACACGCTGGGGTTCATCGCCCAGGGCAGCGAGTTCGGTTTCGGCAAGCCCTACGCCCGGGGAATCAACGATTCGGCGCTGATTCGAGGCGAGGACAAGTTCATCCAGGTCGTCTCCTGCAACACGCACAACCTGTCGATCCTGATCCAGGCGCTGGCGCTGCAAGACGGCGGTCCCGACAACCTGGTCGAGGGCCGTTTCGTCTGCATGCGCCGGGCCAACGACATCTCCCAGGACGGCAGCTTCGTGCCCAGCCCGATGGTGGGACGGCACAAGGACGAGCGGTTCGGCACGCACCACGCGCGGGACGCGTGGTCGCTTTACAACACGATGGGTTACGACCTGAACCTGTTCTCGACCGCGATCAAGCTGAATACGCAGTACATGCACACGATCTTCTTCGATATCAAGGTCAAGAGCGAGACCAACGCCCAGCGCCTGATCGAGCACATCATGCTCAACGATCGGATGGCGTTGACCTACAAGAGCTCGGCCAACGCGGTGTTTTCGTTCGGGCGTGACCAGGGGCACTACGGCCGCATCCTCAACGTCACCGTGGTCTGTCAACCGACGCTTGCCGTGCGCAACGGCACGGAGATCGTCGGCTACTGCTTCACGCCGCAGGACGGCAACTCGCTGCTGTCGTCGCTCTCGGCCGCGACCTGGTTGCTCTACCCGAACGACTACGAGGACCGGGTGCAGTGTCTCAAGGCGTGGTTCTACGACGAGGTGTGATCCTTCACGGCCTGCGTCAGCGCCGGCAGCACCTCGAAGAGATCGCCCACGATCCCGTAGGTCGCGACCTTGAAGATCGGTGCTTCGGGGTCCTTGTTGATCGCCACGATCGTGCCCGACGAGGACATCCCCGCGAGGTGCTGGATCGCTCCCGAGATGCCGCAGGCGATGTAGAGCTGGGGCGATACGACCTTTCCGGTCTGTCCCACCTGGTGCTTGTGCGGGATCCAACCCTCGTCGACGACCGCGCGCGAGGCCCCGACGGCCGCGCCGAGCGCGGAAGCGAGATCACGGACGAGCGAGAAGTTGGCCGCCTCCTTGAGGCCGCGCCCGCCGGAGACCACGATCGAGGCCTCGGCGACGTCCAGCTCCTGCTCCTCGGGTGTCTCGACGCGTACCGTGCGCACGCGCAGGCCACTCCTGTCGAGTGGGCAGTCGATCGTCTCGGTGGCCGCCTCACGCGAATCGTCCGCAGCGGGCGCGGGGAACACGTTGGGCCGCAGCGTCGCGACGGTTCGCGTCGAACCGGCGACGGAGAGGGACACGATGGCCTTGCCGGAATAGACCGGTCGCGCACCCTTGAGGCCGTCTTCCGGGGACCATGCGATCGCCGTGAGGTCGCACGCGGAGGCCGCATCCAGCCGCGCGGCCAGTCGTGCCGCGACGTCTTTCCCCATGGCGCTGGCCGGGGCCAGCACGAGGCTCGCGGATTCCTTGTCGGCGGCCGCCGCGATCGTCGCCGCATAGGCTTGGCCCTGGTACGAATCCAGCGCCTCCTCGGCACAGCACAGGACGCGGTCCGCGCCGTAGGCCGCAAGCCCGGGAGCGGCGCCGGCTGCGCCTGCCCCGATCGCGACGACACTGACGCCGCCGGAGCAGCCGTCCGCGATCCGCCGCGCGACCCCGATCGCCTCATGGGTCGAGCGTTTGAACGCGCCGTCGCGACATTCGGCAAAGACGAGGATCGTACCCATCACAGCACCTTCGCTTCTTCGTGAAGCAGTCGCACGAGCTGCTTGGCCGCCGTCTCGGCGTCGCCCTCGATGATCCGCCCGTCCGGCCTCGCCGGAGGCAGGGCGAACGCGTCCCAGCGCAGCTTCGGATCGGTCGACGACGGATCGTCGAGATCCAGATCGCCGGGGGACAGCGTTTCGATCGGCTTCTTCTTGGATTGCATGATGCCGCGAAGGGACGGCAGGCGCGGCTCGTTGAGCCCTTTCTCGCAGGTGAACACGGCGGGAAGCGAGCCCTCGTGGATCTCCACGGCGCCTTCCACCGCACGTGCGGCGGTGAATGCCGGCCCGTCGAGCTCCAGCGAGGAGATCGCCGCGACGTGAGGCCATTCCAGCAGCTCGGCGAGCATCGGGCCCGTGGATCCCTCATCGGTGCCGACGCCGTACTTGCCGAGCAGCACCATGTCCGGCTGTTCCTTGGCCACGACCGCGGCCAGCGCTTTGGCCCGGGTCAGCGACTCGGCGGACTCCAGCGCCTCGTGCTCGATGAGGACCGCCCGGTCCGCGCCCGTTGCCAGCATCGTCCGCAAGGTCGCTTGGCAGGCCTGCGGCCCGGCGCAGACGGCGACGACCTCGCCCTCCCCCGCCGCCTCGCGGAAGCGTAGCGCCTGCTCGAGGGCGTACTCGTCGTAGGGCGACGCGCCCCATTTGTTCACGGCCTGCGGATCGAGGCGGTTGCCGTCCGCATGAACGGCGACCTTCGTCTCCGTATCCGGGACGTGCTTGATGCAAACCAGGTATTTCATGTTTCTCGCTTCCCTATTGTCTCGGCCGCGAGCCTTCGGGACGACGACCGCACGCGAACGCTAGGGCCGCTTGAGCACGATCGTCGCGTTGGTGCCTCCGAAACCGAAGGAATTACTCAACGCGACGTTGACCGGCATCGAGCGGGCCTCGTTCGGCGCGCAATCGATCGCACACTCGGGATCGGGGTCGTCATGGTTGATCGTGGGCGGCACCTTGCCGTCACGGATGGCCAACGCGGAGATCGCCGTCTCGAGGCCTCCCGCGGCACCCAGCAGATGCCCGGTCATGGACTTGGTCGACGAGCAGACGACTTCCTTGCCGTGCGCACCGAGGACCTGGTGGATCGCCATGATTTCGATCCGGTCCCCCGCCGGGGTGGACGTTCCGTGCGCGTTGATGTAGTCGACCTCACCCGGTTCGATGTCGGCATCTTCGAGTGCACGGTTCATCGAGCGGATCGGCCCGTCGCCGTCCTCCGAAGGCGCCGAGATGTGGAACGCGTCACCGCTGAGCCCGTAACCGGCAACCTCGGCATAGACGTTCGCGCCGCGCGCCAACGCGGCCTCGCGCTCTTCGAGGAACAGGATCCCGGCGCCCTCGCCCATGACGAAACCGTCGCGTCCGGCGTCGAACGGCCGGCTGGCCTTCTCGGGCTCGTCGTTGCGGGTGGAGAGCGCCTTCATCGAGCAGAACCCCGCCACCGCGAGCGGGGTGATCACCGCCTCGGCACCGCCGGCAATCATCGCATCGGCGTAGCCGCCCTGGATCAGGCGAACGGACTCTCCGATGGCATGAGAGCCCGTAGCGCAAGCCGTCGCACAGGCCAGGTTCGGGCCCTTTGCCCCGAACAGGATCGAGACCTGCCCGGCGGCCATGTTCAGGATCATTCCAGGAATGAAAAACGGCGAGACCCGGCGCGGACCACGCTCGCTGAGGATCGCGTGTTGCTTCTCCAGCAACTGCAGCCCGCCGATACCGGAACCGATGTAGACACCGACCCGCTCGGCATTGGCCGTGTCGATCTCGTAGCCCGAGTCGGCCAGCGCCTCACGGGTCGCCGCAACGGCGAAGTGCGTGAACGGGTCGGTCTTACGGACGTCTTTCTTGTCCATCGCCGAAAGCGGGTCGAAGTCGCGCACCTCACCGGCGATGCGGCAACTGTAGTCGCTCGCATCGAAGCGGGTGATGGGGCCGATGCCGCTTCTTCCGGCAAGCAATGCTTGCCAGGAGCTCTCACGGTCGAGGCCCAGCGGCGTCAACAACCCGATGCCGGTGATGACAACGCGTCGGCGCATGAGGGGTACCTGAGGGTCTATTTTGCGTTGGACTGGATGTATTCCACGGCCTGTTGAACGGACGCGAGTTTTTCCGCGTCCTCGTCGCTGATCTCGAGACCGAACTCTTCCTCGAGCGCCATCACGAGTTCGACGACATCCAACGAATCGGCGCCGAGATCGTCCACGAACGACGCCTCTGGCTTGACTTCCTCGTCGTCGACGCCGAGTTGCTCGACGATGATGTGTTTGACTTTTTCTTCGACCGAAGCCATCTGTCGTGTCCTCCGTACACTCGACCGGGCCTGTTGACCCGATTGAGGTCCTCACATGTGCATCCCACCATTGACGTGTAACGTGATGCCCGTCACGTATGTCGCACCGGACCCGACCAAGAAGGCGACCGCGTCGGCCACATCTTGCGGCGAGCCCAGCCGCCCCAGTGGGACTTGCGACAGTAGCGCATCGCGTTGCTTTGCGTCCAGAGCCCGGGTCATGTCGGTGTCGATGAACCCCGGGGCGACGCAGTTTACCGTGATATTGCGCGAACCCAGCTCGCGGGCGAGGCTGCGCGAGAACGCTTCGATCCCCGCCTTGGTCGCGGCGTAGTTTGCCTGGCCGGGATTCCCGAGCGTCCCGACGACCGAGGTGATGTTGACGATCCGTCCGGCCTTCGCCCGGACCATCTTCGGCACGACCGCGCGGCACATGCGGTAGGTGCCGTCCAGGTTCGTCGAGATGACCGCCTCCCAGTCGTCGGGTTTCATCCGGAGCAAGAGGTTGTCCCGCGTGATCCCCGCGTTGTTGACCAGGATGTCGATGCGTTCGTGGTCCTCGAGGACCGTGGCGACACAACTCTCGACCGAGGCCGGATCGGAAACGTCGAGGGTTACGGCCGTGGCCGCTCCCCCATCCTCACGGATGGACGCCGCGACCGATTCCGCGGCCTCCATGGTGCGGGCCGTGAGCGCGACGTGCGCCCCGAGTGTAGACAGGTGTCGTGCGATCCCCTCACCGATCCCACGTGAGCCGCCCGTGACCAGGGCGACCTTGCCGTTCAAATCTTCGCTCAAGGGGTTGCTCCCAACAGCTCTGCAGCCGCTTGGACCCCCTGCGGATCGGAGACCGCGACGGTCCGCAGCTCGCGACGGATTCGCCGGACCAGCCCGCTGAGCACCTTCCCCGGGCCGATCTCGATGAACGTATCGAAGCCGTCCTCGGCCATCCGTTCGATCAACTCGTGCCAGCGGACGGGCGACGCCACCTGGCGCACCAGGGCGTTTCGCGCCGCGGCGCCATCGCAGACCGGCGTGGCGTCGACGTTCGTGTAGACGGGCACGCGGGGATCCGCAAACGGGATTTCCTCCAGGATCGATGCGAGCCGTTCGGCGGCCGGTGCCATGAGCGACGAGTGGAACGGGGCGCTGACGTCCAACTCCACGGCTTTCCGGGCGCCCGCCTCGCGACAACTCGCGACGGCCCGTTGGACTGCGGCGGCGTGACCCGCCAGCACCACCTGGCCCGGAGCGTTGATGTTGGCCGCCTCGACGACCTGGTGGTCGGCCACCGCCGCACAGACGGCACGCACCCGGTCCAGGTCGAGTCCCAGGATGGCAGCCATCGCGCCCTCGCCCACCGGCACCGCTTCCTGCATGAACCGTCCGCGGGCACGCACCGCGCGCACGGCATCCGCGAACGGGAGCGTCCCTGCCGCCACGTGCGCCGAGTACTCACCGAGGCTGTGACCGGCCGTCGCCTGAGGCTCGATCCCGCGTTCGGCGAGCGCCCTCCAGGCGGCGACGCTGACCGTCAGGATCGCCGGCTGGGTGTTCTCGGTGAGTGCCAGCTCCTCGGCCGAACCCTCGAAGCACAGGACGGAGATGTCGAACGCCAGCGCCCGGTCCGCGGCATCGAAAACCTCGCGACTCTTGGGGACCGTGCGCGCCAGCTCGCGCCCCATGCCGGGCGCCTGTGCCCCCTGGCCCGGAAAAATGAAGGCCGTTCTCATTACCAGCGAGCCACCGATGCCGCCCAGGTCAAACCGGCGCCGAAGGCCGCCATCAAGACGATCTGGCCTTCCTTGATCTTGCCCTCGCGGACAACCTCGTCGAGAGCGATCGGGATGGACCCCGAGGAGGTATTGCCGTAGCGATCGATGTTGATGTAGCAGCGGTCGTCGTTCATCCCCAGCCGTTTGCCCACGGCGGAGATGATGCGTTCGTTGGCCTGGTGTGGGATGAACCAATCCACATCGGCCGGGGTCAGGCCCGCCTGGTCGAGCACCTCGCGGCAGACCTCGTCGATGCTGCGCACGGCCATCTTGAAGGTTTCGTTCCCCTTCATCTTGATGAAGTGAAGCCGTTCGTCGATCATCTTTTGGCTCGGCGGGTGCAGCGTCCCTCCGCCCGGCATGCTGATGAAGTCGACCATGCTGCCGTCGCTGTGCATCGCGGAAGCGAGCACACCGCGCGGCGGGCTACCGGCGGAGAGCAGGACCGCTCCCGCGCCGTCGGCGAAGATCACGCAGGTCGAACGATCCGTCCAGTCGACGTACTTGCTGAGCAACTCGGCGCCGATGACCAGCGCGTGCTGGCAGCGGCCGCTGAGCAGGAACTGCTTGGCCACCGACTGGGCGTAGATGAACCCCGAGCAGCCCGCCGCCAGGTCGAAGGCGCAGGCATTGACACAGCCGAGATCCTCCTGGATCTTGCACGCGGTCGCCGGGATCGGCATGTCCGGTGTGACGGTCGCCAGCACGAGCAGGCCGACGTCCTCGGGGGCGACGCCCGCCGCCTCGAGTGCCTGGCGGCCGGCCTCCGAGGCAAACGTCGAGAGCGTTTCGTGCTCCGCAGCGATGCGCCGTTCCTTGATCCCGGTCCGTGTGGTGATCCACTCGTCCGAGGTGTCCACGATCTTCTCGAGGTCCGCGTTGGTCAGGACCTTTTCGGGGACACTTCGACCGGTTCCGGTCAAGATCGCACTGATCGACATGGATGCCTCCACCGCACTCGGCCATCGCTGTCGGCGGAAAAGATCATACCTTAGCTACGGGATCAAGAAGACGTGGGGTCAAGTCTTGGCATGAGACACTCGGATCGCNNCCGAGTGTCGCATGCCAAGACTTGACCCCTTCTGCGGGTGTCAGATCTCGGGCGGGGTCACGATCTCGCGGCCCTTGTACTGGCCACAGTGCGGGCAAACGCGGTGGGGCAGTTTCTTTTCGTGGCAGTTCGGGCAAACGGAGAGGCCGACTTTTGGCAGGGCATCGTGCGCCCGACGCTTTTTCGTGCGTGCCTTCGAGTGCCGTCGTTTTGGGTTCGCCATGGTCTAGCTCTCGTTTCGGGACCGCTTTCGGCCTCGCGGAGGGTCCATCTCGTCGCGAATCCGGCGAAGGGCTTGTAGCCTTGGGTCCACCGTCTCCTCGCGGCAGTCGCACTCTAGGCGGTTTCGGTTGATGCCGCAAGTCGGGCACAATCCGGCACACGAGCCCGAGCAGAGCGGCTTCTGCGGCAGGTTGAGGAAGACCTGCTCGGTCGCCACCGCATCGAGTTCGACCTGCCCCTCCTCGATCTCGAAAAAGCCGGTCTCGCTGGTGTCGATCCGGTGATCGGGGTCCTCGACCTCGGGCGCCTCGGAGCGTAGCGTGAGGTGGAATTCCGCCTCCACCGGTTGCTCGAAGGGCTCAAGACAACGGCAACAACGGAGTCGCAGGGGGCCTTCGAGGCGTCCGTCGAGCGAGGCGCCCTCCGCCGGCCTGCCCCGAGTCGGGCCGGCGGTGATGGTGCCCCGCACCCGGACGTTCGGCGGTTCGAGCAGGTCGGGATTGTCGTCGCGGACTCGCGTCAGAGTGAGGGTCTGGTCGAACTCCAGCGAGCCCTCCCCTATGTCGTTGATATCAATGAACATGATCCGGTCCGTGCGTGGCCGGATCGTAGCACGCGCAAGTGCTAGCCGCCCAAGGTGGCCAGTTCGCTCTCGGCCTCGGGGTGCTCGGGAACGAGCTTGAGCGCCTCCTCGAACTGCTTCCGCGCACGCAGCTTGAGGCCCCGTTTCTTGTAGAACCGCCCGAGGCTGATCCAGTAACTCGCGTTCCAGGGGTCCAGCTCGGTCGCCTTCGTGAAGTTCTGCTCCGCCTGGTGCTGCCAGCGCGGACCCGGGTTGCGCACCTGGCACTCCGCGAGCAGGTAGAACAGTTTGGCGTCTTCCGGGTCGTAGGAGATGGCGAGCTTCCCGTATTGGATGGCGTTGTGAAAATCGCCGTCACGCTGCGCCTTGACGGCTTTGCTGTAGTAACTGTTCGCGACCTTCTGCGACTCTTCGAGGGCGACCTTCGACTTGCTCTTGTCCATCTCCGCGCGCACCAGGAGGTTGTCCACGTCCCCATCGGCGTCCCTTGCCTGGACCAGTGGCGCACTCTTGACCGCGTCGACCGTCTCGGCCTGGGTCAGCCTGAGGTAGGCCTCGATCAGACGGCTCTCGATGACTGCCAGCTCGGACCGGAACTGATCTCGAACGCTGGGCAGCAACCGCTCGCGGCTGAACAGGCCCTTTGCCTCCTCGTAGGCTTGCTCGATCGCCTCGCGGCCGGTGCTCGGCGTTACACCCAGGACCTCGTAAGGGTTCTGCGTGCGCATCTGCGCGTAAGCCTGCCGGATAGTCTGTTCCTGCATGCGCTCGAGCGCCCGGCGGTCGGCATGATCGCGCAGGATGTTCGCGACGCGGAACGACCCTTCGCCCAGTGGCGGGCTGTACTCCAGGACGCCCATCACGAGCAAGCCGAACAGGAATCGCAAGGCTAAAGCTTCCTCATGCTGCGGCAGCACCGAGAGCACCTCGGACGCCGTGGAGTTGCCGTCGACGCGCGAGAGAATGAACCCGTGCGACGCCGACAACGTCAGCCGCTCCACGGGAAGCGGTGCGGGAGTCCGCAGCCGGATCTGGTTGTCCAGCCCATGCATCGCCTCGCCGATCGGATCGAAATCCGTCATATTGAAGATGCCCTGGAGGATCACCTCGAAGGTCATCAGGACGTCGGTCTCGAAGACCGGTTCGGCCTCATCTTCGTCCTTGAAGCGGGCGGCGCCACCCTCCCAGCGGAACACCGATCGGACGACGCTCTCGATGATCGCCTTGATGGCGTTGCTGAGCGGTTCGCGCGAGATCAGGCCGCGGTTGATCAGCCCCTGCGCCAGGCTGACACCGGTCGTGCGGCCGGATTCGGCCTCCTGCAGCGCACCCGGGGACAGCAGCTTGTCCTGGACGAGACGGCGGCCGAGCTTCTCGAAGTCCTCGTAGGACTCCGCGTAGTGGATCAGGCCGCGGGAGAACCAAATGCGTTTCTGTTTACCCTCTCGGTCGAGCTCGAGGACACCGGTCCGCTCGCCGAGATAGAGGTCCCGGAAGATCTCGGCCAGCGTCTGGGAGCTGAAATGCGATTGCACGTGCTAAACCTGTGTCAAGCCCTTCCCGGACAATATAACGATCCCGAAATGGAAGTCACGCTTCGCCCGGATGGCGGCCAAAATTCAAAGAACTGGACGTTTTCGTCTCAGCGAGCACTGTTTTGAGCGGCGCGAAGGGCGTCGGCGCGACCGAGGACCTTGACCACGTACTGCTCCGTCTCGGGGTACGGGGGGACCCCCTGGTAGCGATCGACGGCCGCCTCCCCGGCGTTGTACCCGGCCAGCGCGAGTTGTTCGTCGCCCGAGAACCGGTCGAGCAACCAGTCCAGGTAACGCGCTCCCCCGTCGATGTTCTGATCCGGATCGAAACTGTCGGCCACACCGAAACGCTTCGCCGTTTCCGGCATCAGCTGCAACAACCCCTCGGCACCCTTGTGCGACACCGCTCGCGGGTCGAACCCGGACTCGACCGCGGCCATGGCGGTCAGTAGGACGGGGTCGACGCCGTGGCGCTGGGCCGCCCGGCGGATCGTCTCCGCGTAGGGGCCGGCCATCCGGGTCCACGCGTCGTTCGGTTTCTGCCTCACGGGCGGTGCGACCGCAACGGCCGTCGCCGACATCTGGTAGCGCGCGACACGCGTCGCCGGCACATGTAACTCGCTACCGCCCTGGAGCACGAGGGTCGCCACGTCCCCGTTGACGGAAACCGACGCCACGTGGAGCGTGCGGCCATCCACGAAAGTGACGACCGCCTCCGCGCCCTGGATCGGTGCGACGGCAAGCAGCAACACGAGACCGCAGAGGATCGATCCGGCTCTCATCCCCCTCCTTATACGGATCGCGTCAAAGCGCGTCAAACATGGCGCCCAAAAACGCCGTAAAACAAGGTTGACTAGCGACGGCGAAACGCGCGCTCGATCTCATCGAGGCTCAGACGGAAGAGCGCCGGCCTGCCGTGCGGACAGGTCGAAGGATTCTCCACCCGGAACAGGTCGTCGAGCAGCCGTTGCATGGCCGGACGACTCAACGGGTAGTTCACCTTGATCGCGGCGTGACACGCGGCGGTCGTGATCATCCGGCGACGCAGCGCATGCGTGTCCCGTTTGGCGCTGGTCGCGGTCCCCGCCTGGCCCAGCAGCTCGCCGATCAGTTCGGAAGGATCCGAACCCGAGACAATGGCGGGGATCGCGCTGACCCGCACCGTCGTCCCGCCGAAGGGCTCGATGTGAAAACCCAGCCGGCGGAATTCGTCGAGCTCGGCCAGCAACCAGGAACACTCTTCGGCCGAGAGCTCGATCGTCTGCGGGAACATCAGCGTCTGAATCTCGACCGTATCGTCGTCCGCGTCCGCGAGATACTTCTCGAACAGGACGCGCTCATGGGCGGCATGTTGATCGACGAGAAGGATGCCCTCGCGGTCTTGGGCCACGATGTAGCTCTCCAGGTATTGGCCAAGCGTTGTCGCGGCGCTTTCTTCGTCGCGGAGCTCGCCTCGATCGAGCAACGGTGTGGCGGGCCTGGCGATCGAGCCGGGACGTGATTCGGCGACACGCCATGCCGCATCACCCGCAGACGACTCGCGATGTCGTTCCAGGTAGGACAGGGTCGCCTCCCCGACGCCGCCAGCCCGCCCTGCGACGTCCTCGCCCGAGGGCCGGAGCTCGGTCAATGTCGGAACGACCGCCGCGCCCTGTAACGCAGAGCGAATCGCCAGGCGCGTCGTTTCGTGCACTTGCCGGCCGGCGCTGAAACGAACCTCGCGTTTCTGCGGGTGGACGTTGACGTCGACCAGCTCGAGGTCCGCTTCCAGGAAAAGAACCAGCGCCGGATACCGGCCGCGTGGCATCGTCTCGCCGTACGCACTGTTGATCGCATGCTGGATCGTGCGATCGCTGACGCTCCGGCCGTTCACGAAGACGTGCTGGGAATCGCGCCGCGGCAGGCTGTCCACCGGTCGGCCCGCAAAGCCATGAACTCGAAGCCCGTCGGACTCCAGCTCGAACGGGATCATCTTGCGGGCGCGCTCGCGACCGATGATCTGCGCGACGCGTTCGGCGAAACCTTCGGCGACGGGCGTGTCGAGAAGCGTCTGCCCTCCGTGCTCCAGCCGGAAACGCGCCGGCGGGCGGGCGAGTGCCGTCCGGGTGACCAGGCGGACGACGTGCGCGAGCTCGGTCGAATCCGCACGCAGGAATTTACGTCTCGCGGGCACGTTGAAGAACAGACGCTGGACCTCGATGCGGGTCCCGCGGTGCCCCGCCACCTCGCGTTCCGATTCGAGCTCGCCGCCGCGAATCACCAACTCCGTTCCGGCGAAACCCTCGCTCTGCGTGCGCAACCGGAAAACCGACACGGCAGCGATACTGCTCAGCGCCTCGCCACGGAAGCCGTACGTCTCGATCCGATCGAGATCGGCATCCGATGCCAGCTTGCTCGTCGCGTGCCGCGCGACGGCCAGTCGCGCGTCGTCGGCGCTCAT
Source organism: Acidobacteriota bacterium (assembly GCA_011773795.1). Taxonomy (GTDB): domain Bacteria; phylum Acidobacteriota; class Polarisedimenticolia; order Polarisedimenticolales; family Polarisedimenticolaceae; genus WVWW01. The sequence goes on along the minus strand of WVWW01000195.1, from coordinate 27,096 downwards.
GCCGCACCCGTCGTCGTCGACGACGATGCTCGACTTGCCTCCGTGTTTGATTTCGACACGGACGTCAGTTGCACCGGCATCCAGGCTGTTTTCGAGCAGTTCCTTGACGACCGATGCGGGGCGCTCGACGACCTCCCCCGCAGCGATTCGATCGATCAGGTGCTCGGGTAGGCGTTTTATGCGGCTCACGTGAAGGGCGCTCCAGGTGGGAGGGGATCTTAACATCGTGCCGCGTTGACACCCCGTTGTGCCGATTCTGCATCCGCAGGAGACACGTTCGTGCTCTCCTCAAGCGCTACTCTCGGGGCCGTGGAAGTCGCACCAGCGGGACGGCCCGTCGATTTTCGGGCATTTTTCGCCTTTTGCTGTAAAAAGGACGCAAAACAGGCGAAAAAGGGGCCCGAATCGAAATTCCCGGCACAGGGGTTGCTGTTGGACAGGGGCGAGGGGAACTTGGGAGGTGCCCGATGTTCATTCCGCTTCTTCAGCGGGAGCGATCGATCGACGAGTTCATCGACCCGGAACAGGGATGCCGTTTATCGGCGTTGCTTGCCGATCGTACGACGCAGAACCCGGAAGACAGGATCTATTCGCGAGAGTTGAAACGGATGGTCCGCTCCGCCCTCCACTTTCTCGATGACCGTGAACGGCACATCATCACCAACCGGTTCGGGTTGCTCGGTGGGAAAGAACTGACCCTCGAAGAGATCGGGAAGACGCTCAACCTCTCTCGGGAGCGTGTGCGGCAACTCGAACGAGAGGCCAAGGACAAGTTACGCAACCAACTGCGGGAGCACCGCGCCGAAGTGCGCTTCTCGCTAGCCTGATTCCTGCCCCCCAAACAAGACCCGCCGCCGGGAAGCAACCCCCCTAACCTGGCTCTCGGCGGCGGGCAGCCTTTTTCATTCAGACCTCGTCTTCTTCTTCGAGATCGTCGTCCTCGCTGTCGTCGTCCGAGTCCTCGCCACCCCCTCCGTCATCGCCCTCGCTCTCGGCGTCTTCTTCCCCTGCGGGCGTCGTCTCCTCATCGACCTCCGCCTCGAACACGGGTTCCTCCAGCAGGCCCTGGTCGTCGAGCTCCTGGCACGGGATGCAGTACCGCGCCCACGCCTCGACCTCGAGGCGTCGTTGCGGGATCGCGACCCCACAATTGAGACAGCGGCCGTACTCCTTGCGCCGGATACGGTTGAGCGCCTCTTCGACCAACAACAGTTGTTTGCGCTCCATCTCGGTCAACGAAAGCGAGAAATCGCGTTCGTAGGAACTGACGGCGTAGTCGATGTAGTCCTCGGTTCCGCCTGCGGTCGACGCCTTCGTGTTGCCCTTGGCGCTGTGGTAGGCCTCGACCAGCGCGGCACGACGCGCGATCAGTCGTGCCATGGACTCCGCGAGGAATCTTTTCTGGGCCGCACGTTGCCGCGCCCGCTCCCGCTTCTCCTCGGCGGTCAGCGGGACCCGCTTGGGCTTGGGCTGCGGTTTCGGTTTCTTGGCGGTCTTCTTCTTGACCGCCTTCTTCTTGACGACCTTCTTCTTGGCTTTCTTCTTGACCGCCTTTTTTTTCACCGTTTTTTTCTTGGCGGTCTTCTTCTTGACGACCTTCTTCTTGGCCTTCTTCTTGGCCTTCTTCTTGGCGATCTTCTTGGCCGTCTTTCGCTTGGCGGTTTTTTTCTTCTTGGCCGCCCTCTTGGTCGTCTTTTTTTTTGTCGTTTTTTTCCGAGCTCTGGCGCTCATTCGGTCCTCTCGGGCCAACAGCGGCCCCAAAAAATCGCGTCACTATAAATCTGGCCTCTGAAAGCGTCAAGAACTCCCGCAATTCATAGAAATTTCAAGAACAAAGCTAAGCGGTACTCCCGACGGCGCTCGACGACAGGACCGCCTGGGCCGCGGCCAGCCGCGCAACCGGAACCCGGTACGGGGAACAGGAGACGTAGTCCACGTTGCGTTCGTGGAAGAACCTCACGGATGCGGGATCGCCGCCGTGCTCCCCGCAAACACCGACCTTGAGTCCCGGTTGGGTCGCCCGTCCGTTACCGATCGCCATTTGCAGCAACTGGCCGACACCACGGGCGTCCAGGGTCTGAAACGGATCGGCCGGGAGCATCCTGCGCTCCAGGTAGTCCGGCAGGAACTTGCCGGCGTCGTCACGCGAGTAGCCGTAGGTCATCTGGGTCAGGTCGTTCGTGCCGAAGCTGAAGAACTCGGCCTCAGCCGCGATCTGATCCGCGACCAGACAGGCCCGCGGTATCTCGATCATCGTACCCACCTGGTACTTCGGGCGCAGCCCCGTCTTCTTGTGGATCGACTCGGCGACACCATGGATCAGCGCCGCGAGCTCGCGGTACTCCTCGACCGTTCCGATCAGGGGAATCATCACCTCGGGTTTGACGCGAATCTTCTTCTTGCGGCATGCCGCTGCCGCCTCGAAGATCGCCCGCGCCTGCATCTCGTAGATCTCCGGGAAGGTGATGCCGAGGCGGCAGCCGCGATGCCCGAGCATCGGATTGGCCTCCGCCAGCGTTTGCACCTTGTCTTCGACGTGCTTCACGCTCATCCCGAGCTCTTGCGCGAGCTGGCGGAACTGAGCCTTCTCCGTGGGCAGGAATTCGTGGAGCGGCGGATCGAGCAGTCGGATCGTGACCGGCAAACCGTCCATTGCGGTGAAGATGCGGAGGAAGTCTCGGCGTTGCATCGGGAGCAGCTTCTTGAGCGCCTTGCCGCGCTGTCGCGCATCCTCGGAGAGGATCATCTCGCGGACCGCGGCGATCCGGTCCTCCCCGAAGAACATGTGCTCGGTGCGGCACAGTCCGATTCCCTCCGCCCCGAGCGCGCGGGCAACGGTCGAATCGTGGGGCGTATCCGCGTTGGTTCGGACCTTCAGCCGTTTGTGGCGGTCGGCCCAGCGCATCAACTGGGCGAACCGTCGGTACGACCGGGAACCCTGCGAGCGCCCCGTCTTCTTCGAAGTGAGCACCTGCTGGATCTCGGACGGGTGCGGCTCGAGCGTTCCGACGATTACTTCGCCACTGCTCCCGTCGATCGACAACGCATCGCCCTCGCGCAGCGTGTGTTTCCCGGCGACGAGCTTCCCGGCGGACGTATCGACGTGCAAAGCCTCCGCGCCGACGACGCAAGGTTTCCCCATCCCGCGCGCCACGACGGCGGCGTGCGAGGTCATGCCTCCTCGGCTGGTGAGGATCCCACAAGAGGCCACCATCCCACCGATGTCCTCGGGGCTCGTCTCGCTGCGTACGAGCAGGACCGTCTTGCCCTCGGCGTGCATCTGCTCGGCGCGTTCCGCCGTGAACGCGATCGCCCCGCTGGCGGCACCCGGGCCGGCAGGCAGGCCGCGACCGCAGACGCGGCTCGTCTTGCGTGCACGCGCGAGCTCCGCCGCGTCGAACACCGGGGCCAGCAGCTGCACGAGCATCTCGGGCTCGATCCTGCGCAGGACTTCTTTCTGATCGATGCGCTTGGCGTCGTAAAGATCGAACGCGATGTGCAATGCGGCCATCCCCGTCCGCTTGCCGGTACGCGTCTGGAGCATGTAGAGCTTGCCGCGCTCGATCGTGAACTCGATGTCCTGCATGTCGCGGTAATGCTTCTCGAGCGTCGCCCGGATCTTCTGAAGCTGCTTGAACTGCACCGGCATGGCTTCCTCGAGTGAAGCGTCGCCCTCTCGCTCCTTACAAACCGGCTGCGGTGTCCGGATTCCGGCGACGACGTCCTCGCCCTGGGCGTTGATCAGGTACTCGCCGTAGAACTCGTTCTCGCCCGTCGCCGGATTGCGGGTGAAGGCCACGCCCGTCGCGCAGTCCTCACCGAGATTGCCGAAAACCATGCACTGGACGTTGACCGCCGTGCCGAGGTCGTCCGCGATGCCGTACTGCCGTCGGTAACGCTGGGCGCGGTCGTTGTTCCAGCTCGAGAAGACGGCGCCGATGGCGCCCCAGAGCTGCCGCGCCGGTTCCTGCGGAAAGGCTTTGCCGGCCACCCGGCGAACGATGTTCTTGTAGCGCGACACCAGACCTCGCAGGTCCGCGGCGGTCAGGTCCGTGTCCAGCGCGACGTTGCGTCGCCGCTTGAGCTGCTCCAACTCCTGCTCGAACCGCTCCTTCCCCGTCCCGAGAACGACATCGCCGTACATCTGAATGAACCGACGGTAGGAGTCCCAGGCGAAACGTTCATCGCCGCTGGTCTCCGCCAGGCTGACCACGGCGCGATCGTTGAGGCCGAGATTCAGCACCGTGTCCATCATCCCGGGCATGGAGAACTTGGCCCCCGAGCGCACCGAGACGAGCAGCGGGTCGCCGCTGTCGCCGAAGCGCTTGCCCTGGAGTTTCTCCAGCTTGGCCATGGCTCGTTCGACTTGCGGCCTCAACTCGGCGGGCATCTTGCCCCCACGTTCGTGGAACAGGTTGCACGCCCGAGTGGAGATGGTGAATCCCGGAGGCACCGGGATCCCCAGCCGTGTCATCTCGGCGAGGTTCGCCCCCTTGCCGCCGAGCAGATCCTTCATCGAGGCGTCGCCGTCGGCGCGCCCATCGCCAAAAGCAAAGACCAGTTTCTGAGCCACTAGGAACCTTTCTTCGCGGCCTGACCGGCCAACTCTCGCAAGTCGAAGCAACCGGTCAAGAGCGTGTGCAGAGAGCGAATGAGATCGCGACGCGCCAGAGTGGCCGCCGGATTCTGCTCGTCGACGACGAGCACGTCAACAAAGAAGGCCTCGACGGGCTCGACGTACCCCGCCAGCAGATCGACGATCGCCGAGTAACTGCGCTTTTCGAGCAAAGCGTCGAGACGTTGCCTATCGCTATCCATCATTTCAGTCAATTGTGTTGCCGCCGGAGCGTCCTCGTCGAAGTCAGACGCCTTGGCCTTCGATTCGGCCTCGTCGAACGCCCCGCTGTCCTTGGTCAGGATGTTGTCGACTCGCTTCGTCAGATCGGCAAGCTGCTCGAAGTCGGTGCGATCGCGCACGCGGGCGATCGCGGCCAGCCGCGCCGCGATATCTCCCAGCGCCCAGGTGCGCCATTCGCTGGTGTCGATCTGCGGCCGCTGAACCGCGCGGATCTCGTTCTCCGTCGCCCCGGTCTCCCTCGTGTAGTGGGTCAGACGGTCGGCCAGGAACGACGCGACCGCCTCCCCGCCCGAGCAGAGCTCGGCCAGGTCGTTGATCGAAAGGGGCCAACCGCTTTCCGCGATGCAGCGGAAGACGCCGCTGGAAGCGCGTCGCAAACCGAGTGGGTCGCGCGACCCGGTCGGCGTCTCCCCCACCCCGATCAGGCTCGCGATGCTGTCCAGCTTGTCCGCCACCGACACCACTCGGCCGGTCAAGCTCTCGGGCAGAGCGTCACCGGCACCCGCCGGTCGGTAGTGCTCGTAGACCGCCAGCGCCACGGGTTCCGGCTCCCCCTCCGCGCGAAGCATCAACCCACCGACCTGCCCCTGGAGCTCGGGGAACTCCCCGACGGTGCCCGTCAACAAGTCATTCTTGGACAACCGGGCCCCCGACGCAGCGTGATCGATCGTCTCCGGGTCGATTCCGATCGCGCGCCCCAGATCTCGTGCGAGGGCTTCGATCCGTGCGCTCTTCTCGGCGAAGCTCCCGACCTTCGCATGGAACACCACGCCGCCGAGTCGAGGGGACAGGTCATCGAGTCGGCCGCGGCGATCTTCACGCCAGAAGAACGCGGCATCTTCGAGACGCCCGCCGACGACCCACTCGTTTCCGCGGCGGATGTGCCCGCCCGGGTCCTCGTCCGTGTTGGCCACCGCGAGGAACGCGGGCAGCGCTCCCGCGTCCGCGCCGACGACGGAAAAACATTTTTGATGATGCCGCAGGGTCGTCGCCAGCAACTCGTCGGGCAACTCGAGGTAGCCGGCCGCGAACTCGCCCCTCACGACCCCGGGCCACTCCACGAGATTGGCGACCTCGTCGAGCAGTGCCGGATCGGAGACCAAAAGCCCCTCCGCCTCCTCCGCAGCCTTGTGCAGAAGACCCTCGACTAACGCCCTTCTCCTCCCCGCGTCAACGATGACCCCGGCCTTCTCCAGCGCCGGGATGTAGTCATCGGCCGAGCCGACCTCTACCGGACCGCTGGAGCGGAACCGGTGACCGACCGACTGCTTGCCGGAGGTGACCCCGAACACCTCGAATTCCAGCACCTGCTTCCCGTGCAGCGCCACGACCCAGTGAACGGGGCGAACCCAGCGGTGCGTGCCGTCGCCCCAGCGCATGCTCTTCGGAAACGGGATCGACGCGACCCGAGCCGGGAGCTCGTCCGCGAGGATCTCGCCGATCGTCCGTCCCTTGCTACGGCGTTCGAACCCGACGTAACAGCCACGATCGGTCTCGATGCGCTTCAGCTCTTCCGGCGCGATGCCCTGCTTGCGCGCAAAACCGACGCCCGCCGGTGTCGGCTTGTCCTGCTCATCGAAGGCGATCTTGGCAGGTGGACCCAGGAGCTGCTCGTCCCGGTCTTCCTGCTTGCCGGAGACCGCGTCGACGCGCAGGGCCAACCGTCGGGTTCCGCTCCACGAGACCGCAGGACCGTGGGCCAGCCCGGCCTCGTCGAGGATCTTCAGCACGCGGCTCTCCAACTCCCGTGAAGCGCCGGCAATCATCCGCGCGGGGATCTCCTCGCAACCGATCTCGAGAAGCAGGTTGGCCGTCGCTACCTTCATCACTCGGCCGTCCCATCGAGGCGAGCGAGCGGGAAGCCCGCACGTTGGCGTTTGACCAGCCAACCGTCGGCGCAGCGGCAGGCCAGCCGGCGCACGCGCTGGATGTTCGCCGCGCGCTCGGTGACGCTGAAGGCGCCGCGCGCGTCGAGCACGTTGAACAGGTGCGAGCACTTCAGCGCGGCCTCGTAGGCGGGAACGACCAGCGGTACCGGCAGCCTCTGCCCGTCGACGTCGCGCTCGTGATCGAGCAAGCGGTTGGCCTCGACCTCCCAGCGATCGAACTGCTGGCGGAAGAACTCGACGTCCGCCTCCTCGAAGGAGTAGATCGAGTGCTCGACCTCTTCCCCGTGGCGCACGTCACCGTAGCTGAGCGTGCCGTTCCAGGGAATCTCGTAGACGTTGCGCACGTCGTTCAGGTACATGCAGATGCGCTCGATCCCGTAGGTCAACTCGACCGAGATGGGGCTCAGCTCGCATCCGCCGCTTTGCTGAAAGTAGGTGAACTGCGAGATTTCCATCCCGTCCATCACGACCTGCCAACCGACCCCCGCTGCGCCGAGCGTCGGCGCTTCCCAGTTGTCCTCTTCGAAGCGGATGTCGTGGACACCGGGATCCACTCCGAACGCCTTGAGCGACTCGAGGTAGATCTCCTGGACGTCGAGCGGCGCCGGCTTGAGGATCACCTGGAACTGGTAGTGCTTGTAGAGCCGCATCGGGTTGTCGCCGTAGCGACCGTCGACGGGCCGGCGCGACGGCTGGCAGTAGGCGACCCTCCACGGCTCCGGGCCGAGCACGCGGAAGAACGTATCGGGCGCCATCGTCCCGGCCCCGACCTCGATGTCGTAAGGCTGCTGCAACACGCAGCCCTGGCGACCCCAGAAATCCTGGATCGCGAGCAGCAGATCCTGGAACGTCATCGCGCCCCCCCGGTGAGGTTGCGAACGTGTCGGTAGCTCCGGAATCGACGCTCCGAGAACGCCTCGAGCCGACTGCGGAACAGACGCTCCAGGCGGCCCCCCGCCTTCGCGGCCCCGGACGCGGCCGGCAGCCTGCCCGGCGGCGTCCGCTGAAGCCGCTCCATCCACAGCGCCTCGTCACGCGTCAGCCGCGTCGCCGAATCGTCACTCCCCCGAGCGCAGTTGTCACAGCGGAAGCCGTCCTCGGGGAACAGGGCTCTGGCCCGCCCGCGCGGGATCGAGCTGCCGCACGCGGCGCAGTCCTCGGGGTCGCCGAGCAGGCCGTGGAGCCGCAGCGTCCAGAACTCGAAATAACGCAGCAACAGGAGCGGCTCTGCCCCACCCTCCAGCGCATCGAGAACGGCCCCGAAGAGACGGAACTCGCGGTCGTCCGCGGCGCCCTCCGCGCCGAAGGCCTCGCCGATCTCGGCCATCACGGCACACACCGCCTGGAGCGCCGGGTCGGCCTGCATCGCCGCATAGCTGCGCCGCGCCTCCAACCGTTCGATCCGATGCAGCTCGCGGCCCGATTTGACCGACCAGGTCGCCTCGACATGCGTCATGGGTTCCAGCAACCCGCCGAAGCGCTTCCGGCTTCGGCGGCCCGAACGGGCGACACCACGGACGCAGCCATGCGAGCGCGCGAGGAAGCTGATGATGAGATCCGCATCCCCCAGCGGTTGGGTCCTCAGGACGAATGCTTCATCGGCTTGTTGCATGGCGTTTCGAGCGCGGCATGATAGCAGACGAACGCGCCCTGCCGCGCGTCAGCTCAGCCCGATTTCCCGCAACGTATGCTCGTCTTCGCGCCAGTCCTGGCGCACCTTGACCCACAGCTCGAGGAACACGCGGCTCCCCAGTAACCGCTCGATCTCGACGCGGGCCGCGCTGCCGACTTTCTTGAGCACGGATCCCTGAGAACCGATCACGATCTTCTTTTGCGAGTCGCGATCGACCAGGACCGTCGCCGTGATCCTCGTGACCTCGGAGTCGCTTTCGTTCCAGCCGTCGATGACGACGGCGGTGGCGTGCGGGAGCTCCTCACGGGTGTGCCGAACAAGTTGCTCGCGAACGAGCTCGGAGACCCGTTGTCGTTGGCTCTGATCGGTCAAGAACTCGCGGTCGTAGAGCGGAGGGCCCGCCGGTAGTTGCGCCAGGAGAACCTCGACAAGATCGTCGCAGCCGTCGCCGGTGGCCGCGCAGATCGGGACGATCTCGGCGAACGTCGACCAGCCGGCGATCTCTTGCATCATCGGGAGCAGCTTCGACTTACGGCTAACCAAATCGATCTTGTTGAGCACGGCGACCTTGGGCGACTCCAGCCGGCGCAACGTCTCGGCGACCTCGCGATCGCCGCTACCCAGACCACGGGACGCATCGATCAGCCAGGCCACGCAATCGACGCCGCCGAGCGTGGAGCGTGTCAGCTCGACCATGCGCCGGTTCATCCGGTGGCGCGGCCGGTGCCATCCCGGCGTGTCGACAAAGGCGATCTGGCCGCGGCCCTCCAGGTGCAGGACCCCCGTAATGCGATGGCGGGTGGTCTGCGCCGCACCCGCGACCGCCGCGATCTTGGCGCCGACCAGCCGGTTCAGCAGGGTCGACTTGCCGACGTTGGTCCAGCCGGTCAGGGCCACGGTGCCGGACCGTGCCGAGCTCACCCCGTCTCCTCCGCGTCTTCGCGGTGTGCGCTCAAGCGGACACGCTGCACCCGTTTGCGGTCGGCCTCCAGCACCTCGACTTCGAGACGGTTCGTCTGCATGCGCTCACCGACGGTCGGCACGCGCCCGAACGCGGAGACGACCATCCCACCGACCGTGTCGAAATCCCGATCGTCGAACTCGATCCCGAAGACTTGCTCGATCTCCTTGACGTGAACCGCCGCGTTGACGATCCAGCCTCCGTTGGATTCCGCCCGCATCGTGAGTTCCTCTTCCTCGTGCTCGTCGCGGATGTCGCCGACGATCTCTTCGAGCAGGTCCTCGAGCGTCACCAGCCCGGCGACGCCGCCGTACTCGTCGACGACGACCGCCATGTGTGTGCGGCGGCGCATCTCGTGTAACAACTCCCGCGCCGACAGCGACTCGGGAACGAACGGTGCCCGCCGCACGTAGGACTCGACCGTATCGGCGTCGTCCCCCGCCTCCCAGGCGCGGAACAGATCTCGAGAGTGCAGGATCCCGACGATGTTGTCGATCGACCCGTCGAACGCCGGCAACCTGGAGTGCCCGGCTTCGAGGAACACACGGCGCGCCTCGGGCACGCTGGTCTCGATGTTCACGGCCACGATCTCGGTTCGTGGGGTCATCAGCTCGCGTACGACCGTTTCGTCGAGATCGACGATCCCGCGCACCATACGACTCTCATCGGCCTCGAGCAGGCCTTCCCGTTCACCGACCTCGATCAACGCCTCGACTTCTTCCTCTTGCTCTTCTTCGCGTTCCTCCTCGGTCTGACCGTTGGAGCCACACCACGCGAGCCAGGCCGCCGTGGGCGCCGCCAGCGGGTAGGCGATCAGGTGGGACAGCCGCAGAACCCAGGCGGTCGAGCGGAGGGCGGCCTTGGGCTTCCATTCCGCAAGGCCCCGGGCGACGAGGTGATCGGCAACCACGATCCCGACCAGTGCCGCGATCGCGATGACCCACGGCCAGGAGAGCGCGGCCTCCAGGCGGGCGGCCAGGAAGCCGCCGAGGATCACCGCGCCGAGCAGCGCGACCGGGCGCAGCAGCGAGGCCGCCACGCGGTGGGTTGATGTCGGCTCGGACAACCCCTGGACGAAGGCCAGCCTCTCCCCGTACTCGTTTCCCATACGCTGCAGTGCCACATGACTCAGACCCGCGGCAGACGCCAGGGCGACGCTGAGGCCGAAGTGAAGTGCGAGCAGGAGCAGCGTGGAGAAGCCCAACAGCGACGTGGCGACGAGCTCGTTCACCCCTCGGCCTCCGCATCGATCAGCTCGCGCTGAAGCCTGCGCTGCAACCGCAACATGCTCCCGTCATCCGTCTCGTGGTCGTAACCGAGCAAATGGAGATAGCCGTGCAGCGCCAGCGTCTGAAGCTCGCAGGCCAACGTGTGCCCGTGAAGCCCGGCCGCACGGGCCGCGGTCGGGACGGAGATGACGACGTCGCCGAGATAGAGGCTCCCGTCGGGGTCGGGTCGGGAATCGCCGGGAAACGAGAGGACGTCGGTCGCGCTGTCGACCGAGCGGTACTCCCGATTGAGCTGTCGCATGCGACGATCCGACACCAGGCAGACGCTCCACGCGTCGGCACCGCCGGACGGCACCCGACGCGTCAGGCGCCCGAGGAAACGCTCGAGGCCGGCTCGATCGACGGCCACCTGTCGCTGTCGGTTGAGGAGGGTCGTTTCCACGGCCGTCACCCGGGTACACCGTCGGTGGCCTCGACCTTGGTCTCGTTCTTGGGCCGATTGCCGAAATCGAAGCCCGGATAGTCCACGCGGTGGTGGTACATCCCGACGAGCAGCCGGTGAAACGCCTGCTGGATCCGTTCGAGATCGGCAAAGGTGAGGTCGCAGTGGTCGAGCTGGCCGTCCAGCACGATCGAGTTCGTGATCTTGGAGATCATTTCCTTGAGCCGGTTCGAGGTCGGCTCGTCGATGGTTCGAGCCGCGGCCTCGACCGCGTCGGCGAGCATGAAGATCGCCGCCTCGCGGGTCTGCGGCTTGGGGCCGGGATAGCGGAAGTCCTCTTCCTTCACCGGCCCGAGGCCGGGGTCGGCCATCGACTTGGCCTTCTCGTAGAAAAAGGTCATCAGCTTGGTGCCGTGGTGCTGCGGGATGATGTCGACGATCTGCTCCGGCAGGCCGGCCTCGCGCGCCAGCTTGATCCCGTCCTTGACGTGCGAGGCGATGATCAGCGCGGACATCGACGGGGTCAGCCGATCGTGAGGATTCCGCCCGCGCTGATTCTCGACGTAGTACTCCGGATGGTTGACCTTCCCGATGTCGTGATACACCGCCGCGACACGGCAGAACAACGGATTGGCGCCGATCGAGCGCGCACCCTCCTCGGCAAGCGTGCCGACAACGAGCGAGTGGTTGTACGAGCCGGGAGCCTTCACGGCGAGCTGCTGCAGCAAAGGGTTGTCGACGTTGGACAGCTCGAGCAACCGCACGTCCGTCAACACGTGGAACAGACGCTCCAGCAACGGCAGGAGGAACGAGATCAGCAGCCCCACGCCTACGGCCCCTCCGACGAAGGCCAACACGGCGCCGTAAAGCCCGTGGCCGAGAGACTCCATCTCACCCCGCAGGACCTCGACGGCCAGCGCGAGGATCGCCCCCGCGCCACCCACCACCAGCCCGGCGCGCAACAGCGCGGTGCGTGCGCTGTACGCGGAGATCGCGTAGACGCCCGAAAGCTGGACCAACATCGCCCACGTCATCGTGTAGAAGTCGTATCCGTTCATGGCGCCGAACAGCAGCGATGCGAAGGCAATGTACACGGTGGCGATGCGGCCGTTGGCCAGCAACGCGACCATGATGGCTCCTGCGCCGAGCGGGATCAGGTAGGTGTAGGCATCCAACTGGTTGAACGGTTCGCTCAGATTCTCGATCGCCTCGCGCGCGACCCACTGGATCGCCCTGGTGAGGCACATCACGAGGATCAGCATCAACACCAGCAGCGCGTGAAGGTGCTGGTGCTTCTTGTAGTTTCTTTGGTGGTACCCGCTGTAGCGGTAGAGGAAGAACGTCAACATGCTGAGCATGAGCAGGATCGCGGCCCAGCCGCGCCAGCCGAGCCCACCCTGTACGCGCGCCCGTGCCGCGTCGATCCGTTCGATCGCCGCCGCGCTCAGACGCTCGCCTTTCTTGGCCAAGACGTGCCCTCGCGGGAGCCGCACGGTCACGGGCGGGACCCCGGCGACCGCCGCCTGCTGTCGTTGCTGGGTCTGGTCCGAGTCGAACACGACATTGGCGTCGACGAACGAGGCGGCGAAATCGGCCAGCGCCTGCTCTTCGGCCGCGCGGAGATCCAGCCGGCCGGCTACCTCCCGGCGCAGGTCATCACGCGCGGCGCTCACGTCGACGATCGCACCGTAGTCCGCCAGCTCCTCCTCGCGGCGCGCCGGCAGGTGGATCAGGGCGATCGAATCGGCGCGCTCCAACACGGCTTTGTTGCCGACAACGAGCCCACGCATGGAGTGGCCAACCGCCTCGCTGAGCGAGCGCTGTAAGCCCGGAGAGAAACGCTGCTCCGAGAGAACGCCGAGCGCCGCCTCGGGAACGCTGTCGCCCAACGCATTCTTGAGCAGGGCCTCACGCGTGGCCGCGTCGAGTTCGCCACCCGCCGCAAGCCGTTGCCGACCCTCCTCGAAGATCAGCGCCATCTCGGCGACGAGCTGGTCGCCGCGCTCGGAATTGTGCTCGTAGACGTCGGGTACGGCCAGGCGCTCGCTCTTGCGACGCTCCTCGGTGAGCGTGCTGTCGACGACCAACATTTCTTCGGGCGCGACGATGTCGTACGGCGCGATCTGACCGAGGGCGAAGGGTTCGATCGCCATGCCGCAACGCTGGTTACTCAGCAGCAGCAGCGACACGACGACGAGCGCGAGACTCCAGCCCACATCGGACCCGAGCAGCCCGTCCAGCGCGCGGCGCACCTGGCCGCGAACCCGGGGCGCGAAGCTCAGCTTCCGGGTAGGCTGGCCCTTCTTCTTGGCGCCCGCACCACGTGATGGAGGTTTGTCCGTCATCGGACCGGCGAGACACCGTTCTCCTCGGGCGCCGGGCTGTCGGCGTCCGGGGTTTGTTCGGGGCGCTGATACTGGTCGTACGCACGCACGATGCGTTGGACCAGCGGGTGGCGGACCACGTCTTTCTCATCGAACTCGATGAATCGTATCCCCGGGATGTCGCTGACGATCGGGCGCGCTTCGATCAGACCCGAGCTCTTGCGCGAGGGCAGATCGATCTGCGTCACGTCGCCCGTGACGACCGCCTTCGAGCCGAACCCGATCCGGGTCAGGAACATCTTCATCTGTTCGGACGTCGTGTTCTGGGCCTCGTCGAGGATCATGAACGAGTGGTCGAGCGTGCGACCGCGCATGAAGGCCAGCGGTGCGACCTCGATCGTCCCCTGCTCCAGCAGCCGCTCGGCGCGGTGCGGCTCGAGCATGTCGTACAGCGCGTCGTAGAGCGGCCGCAGGTAGGGGTCGACCTTGGCCGCAAGATCGCCGGGAAGGAACCCGAGGCTCTCGCCGGCCTCGACCGCGGGTCGCGTCAGGATGATGCGCTTGACCTTCTTCTTGTCCAGCAGCGAGACCGCCATCGCGACCGCGAGATAGGTCTTTCCCGTCCCCGCCGGACCGATCCCGAAGACCAGATCGTTGTCGCGAATCGCTTCGATGTACAGCCGCTGGTTGCGCGACCGACCGACGATGCTCTTGCGGGACGGGGTCTCGATCCGGGCGTCGACGAAGTGGCGCACGATCTTCGTGTCGGGCTCTCGCTGTTTGAGCCGGATGGCGGTCTTGAGGTCGGAACGACTGAGATGCACTCCGCGATCGTGGAGGGCGGCGAGGTCTTCGAGCAGAGCGACCACCTCCCCGACTCGCTCCGCTGCGCCGTTGCCGTCGTGCGTGACCGAAACCTCCGATCCACGCGCGGCTAGCTTGACCTTGAATCTGTCTTCGATGAGGCGGAGCGCTTCTTCGTAGTGATCGGAGATCGATCGAATTACCCGAGCGTCCAAGGTGATGGTTCTCATGGGTCAGGCGCCTAAACACTGTCGCGATCCCGCGTTTCGAACGAACCGACCGGGGTCCTCCCGCCGCCGGTTTCCGCGCCTTTCTCGGCCCTCCTCGTCAGGGTCGACGGTGCGCCCGCCTCCCTCCTCAGGGATGGATAACGCCCGTCCCGGAAAAATCAAGTCCGAGAATCACGGTATCACAGCGTCTTTTGAAGGGTCAACGCGCCGACCCGCGCGCTAATCTCCTTTTTTTCCCCTAGATTCAAGGGTTTTCAGACCCAATTCGGTCAGCTGTTGGGCGTCGACCTCCGCGGGAGACTCGGTCATCAGGCAGGACGCGCTCGTGGTCTTCGGGAACGCGATGACCTCGCGGATCGAGTCGGTTCCCGCAAGCATCGCGCAGATCCGATCGAAGCCCAGCGCGATCCCGCCGTGCGGCGGGGCGCCGGAATCCAGCGCTCGTAGCAGGAAGCCGAACTTCTCCTCGGCCTCCTCGGCGCCGATCCCCAGCGCCTCGAACACCCTGTCCTGCACGTCCCGGCGATGGATACGGATGCTGCCCCCGCCGATCTCCGTCCCGTTGAGCACGAGATCGTAGGCCTGCGAACGAACGTCACCCGGGGACGTCTCCAAGCGTGAGACCTCGTCCCAGTTGGGCGCCGTGAACGGATGGTGGATGGCGACGTAGCGGCCGGCTTCGTCATCGTGTTCGAACAACGGGAACTGCTCGACCCACAGCAGGTTCCAGGCCCCCTCCGGGATCCGATCGCGTTCGCGCGCGATGCGCACGCGCAGTTGGCCGAGAACCTGGTTGCACAGCGACCGATCGGCGGCGACGATCAACGCGGCGTCGCCGTCACCTCCACCCAGCGCCCGCAGGATATCCCGGCAACGTTCCTCGCCGAGTACCTTGAGCGCCGACGAACCGATCTTCCCGCCAGCGCTCTTGATCCACAGCAGACCGCGCGCGCCGGCCTCCCGGGCCCAGCCGTTCCAGGTGTCCAGCTGTTTGCGGCTCGCCCCGCCGGCCCCGTCGACGACAATGCCCCGCACCGCCCCCCCGGGATCGGCCAGCGGTTCGTCGAAAACGCGGAAACCGGTGGACTCGGCGGCCGCTCCGACGTCGCGCAGCTCCATCCCGAATCGCGTGTCGGGGCGGTCGATCCCGAAACGGTCGACGGCTTCGGCATGGGCCATGCGCGGGAACGGCCGAGCGATCTGGACATCGATCGCCTCGAACATCCGGACGATCAGCGGCTCGATCAGATCGTAGATCTGCTGCGGGGTCACGAAGGACATCTCGATGTCGATCTGCGTGAACTCGGGTTGGCGGTCGGCGCGCAGGTCTTCGTCGCGGAAGCAGCGCGCGAACTGGTAGTAGCGTTCGAATCCGGCGATCATCAGCAGTTGCTTGAACAGCTGCGGCGATTGCGGCAAGGCGTAGAACTTGCCGGGGTGGACGCGGCTCGGGACGAGGTAGTCGCGGGCGCCCTCCGGGGTCGACCGGGTGAGCATGGGCGTCTCGATCTCGACAAAACGGTGTTCGTCCAGCACCTCGCGGGCGGCGGTCGCGAGCCGGTGCCGCGTGCGCAGCGCGTGCTGCAGCCGCGGCCGGCGCAGGTCGATGTAGCGGTGCTTGAGGCGCTGCTCCTCGTTGGCTTCCTGTTGATCGGCGACTTGGATCGGCAGGTTGTCCGCGCGGTTGTGGACCGTGACGGACTGGCCGCGCAACTCGATCATTCCTGTCGGATGGTCCGGGTTCGGTGCCTCGCGCATCACGACGGTCCCGGCCACGCCGATCACGTACTCGGCGCGCAGCGACTCCGCGGCCGCGTGGGCGTCGGGGTGGAGCGACGGGTCGAACACGACTTGGAGGCGTCCGGTCGCGTCGCGCATCTCGATGAAGATCAGCTGGCCCAGGTCGCGCCGGCGATGCACCCAACCGGTGAGCACCACCTCACGGCCCTCCGACGCGTCCTTCTCCGTGAGCTCGCCGCACCCCGCGGTGCGGATCAGTAGTTCCTGCTCAGTCCCCGCCATCTCGCCCCGCCTTGATCCGGGCCACGAGGCCCGCTTCATCGATTTCATCCTGTTGTCCGCTCGCCAGATCCTTGAGGCCGAATCGCCCGCGGGCGAGTTCGTCCTTACCGATGAACAGCGCGAACCGAGCGGCGCCGCGGTCCGCCCGCTTCAGCTGGGTGCCCATCGGCCGCTCGGTCATCGACATCTGCACCGAGATCCCCTGCGCTCGCAAACGTTGAGCCATCTCGATCGCGGCATCGTGGCCTGCGGCGCCGAGTGTGATCAGGCTCACGTCAATCCGGGCCCGCGGGAGCCTGTCGTCGGGGATCAACATGGCGGCACGTTCCATGCCCATGGCAAACCCGAAACCCGGAACATCCGGGCCGCCGAGCTCGCGAACGAGGCCGTCGTAACGTCCGCCCCCGAGGATCGCGTTCTGCGCGCCCAACCCTCCGGCGGCGATCTCGAATACCGTTCGGCGGTAGTAGTCCAACCCGCGGACGAGGCCGGCATTCTCGACGAACGGGACACCGAGCGTCTCCAGGTGCCGTTTGACCCGGGAGTCGTGTTGCTCGCAGTCCCCGCACAGCGACTCCTGCATGGTCGGTGCATCGGCCAGCACGAGCAGGTCCGCCTCGACCTTGCAATCGAACACGCGCAGCGGGTTCTCGTCCGCGCGGCGCCGGCAGTCGTCGCACATCCCGTCGAGGCGTGGGCGCAACCAATGGACCAGCGCCTGGCGATACTTCGGGCGGCAGGCGGAGTCGCCGACCGAAGCCAGCTGGAGCTCGATCGATGCGATGCCCAGCCGTTCCAGCAAGCCCCAGACCATCTCGATCGTCTCCGCCTCGATCAACGGTTCCTCGCCGCCGAGGACCTCGACGCCGATCTGATGGAACTGCCGCTGGCGGCCCTTCTGCGGCCGCTCGTAGCGGAACATCGGCCCGATGTAGAACAGTCGTTCAGGGTAGCCGGCCGCGATGCCGCGATGCCGCGAGTGCTCGACAAAAGCACGCACGACCGGTGCCGTGTTCTCCGGTCGTAGGCACAGCGACTGCTCCCCACGCTCGATCGTGTACATCTCTTTGCGAACGATGTCCGACGAGGCTCCCACCGAGCGGGAAAACAGCTCGGTGGCCTCGAGCACGGGGGTCCGGATCTCGCGAAAACCGTAGCGGGCAAACCAGGCCCGGGTGGTCTCCTCGAGATACTGCCAGCGGCCGACCTCCTCGGGCAGGATGTCGTGCATGCCGCGGAGAACTCGGTAACGGCCGCTCATGGGGGGCTCTTAACATACCCGCATTGTGGGAGCCACACCAAGACCGATTCGTCGGTCGGAGGGCGATCCGTTTACTATGGATGGGTGATTAACCGCGTGAAACGGGCTCTCCTCCTGGTGGCCGGACTGGCGATCGCCGGCCCGACCCTCCCGTCGGCGGCTCAGACGACCTCCAGCGGCGCGGGGTTCCAGAACCAGTTCCCCGATCCACTGACCTACCAGCCGCCGAGGCCCGACCCGCCCGAGCTCCAGTTCGAGAGCGTGACCGATATCGGGATCGTCGGGCCGCTCGTTTCGGGACCCCGGGACCTCGATGGCGCGGTCTACGTGGGCACCGCTGCCGGCCCGGTTCGAGTCAACTGGGCCGGGCCCACACCCACGGCCGAACGGGTGGCGTTTTTGGCGACGGAGCCCTCGGCGGACTGGGGCCTGAGCCCCGATCGATCGCACCGGGCCAAACCGGTCGACGGCCGCCTGGTGGTTCAGAAAGCTTGCAAGGGTTGCGGGAGTGGGTGGCGTCGCCGCTGGCGGCTTCGCGTGCCGGGTCTCGCCCCGGTCCCACCCGTCATGACCGCGAAACGGGTCTACTTCGGATCTTCGGACAATCGGATCTACGGCGTACGGCGCAAGAACGGGCACCGGTTGTGGGCCACGGCCCTCGAGGGGCGCGTGCTCCGCGAGCTCGCGCTGTGGGTCGCCACCGGGACCGAGAGGGCGCCGCAGGTCGCCGCGATCCTGGCCGTCCCCGAACCCGGCGCGGAGTTGGTCGTGCTCGATGTCTACAGCGGCTCCGTCGTGCTCCGCTACCGTCTGGCCGAGGAGGGCGACGTGATCGTGGGGTCTCCTGTGGCGACGCCCGACGGCTACGTGATCCTGGCCCGACAGGGGTATACGGAGCAGGATGCGTCCGTGATCATCCTGAAATTGGTTCATATGGAGCCGGAATTGCCCCCCGCAGAGGAAACTGCCCCGACAAGCTATAATCCCGAGACCTCGGATGAGGTTGCCCCCGGCGCCCCCGTTGCGGACCCACGGGCCGATCCCCCGGCCTTGGGGTCGCCGAAGATGCCTTGATCGTCGATCGACCGTAACCCGTCGCCGCAGCGTCGGTATCGAGGAGGAGAAGCGAGCGTGCCCCCGGAGACCCAAGCCGAAACGAAGAGCCTGAGCGGATTGACCCGCCAGCAGTTGCTCGATCTCTACCGAACGATGCTGTTGGCGCGAACGGTCGACGACAAGGAGATCCAGCTCAAGCGCCAGAACAAGATCTTCTTCCAGATCAACGGCGTGGGGCACGAGGCGCTCGGGGCGGCGGTCGGTCACGTGATGCGGCCGGCCCACGATTGGTTCTTTTTCTACTACCGCGACCGCGCGGCGGCCCTCGGGCTCGGTCAGCCCGTGTTGGAGCAGTTCCAACAAGCCGCGGGCACGGCCGAGTGCCCGCAGGGCGGCGGCCGTCAGATGCCTGCGCACTTCTCCTCGCCCGCGCTCAACATCGCCAACACCTCCTCGCCCACGGGCAGCCAGTTTCTGCAGGCCGTCGGCTGCGCCGAGGCCGGCCTGTACGCCGCGGGGCACGCCGCCGATCTCGGCGTGCGTTTCGAGGACGACGAGGTCGTACTGGTCACCGGCGGGGACGGCACGACCAGCGAGGGCGAGTTCTGGGAAGCGCTCAACACGGCCTGCAACCTCAAGCTGCCCGTGCTCTTCGTCATCGAGGACAACGGATACGCGATCTCGGTCCCCGTCGAGGTCAACACCGCGGGCGGCAGCATCAGCAAGCTGGTCGCCGGATTCCCCGACCTCCTGATCCGCGAGGTCGACGGCTGCGACGTCCTGGCCAGCATCGCCGCGCTCCAGGAAGCCGCCGATCACTGCCGCGCCCGCAAGGGGCCGGCGCTCGTCCACGCCCACGTGATCCGCCCCTACAGCCACTCGCTCTCCGATGACGAGACGCACTACAAGACAGCCGAGGAACGCGCGGAAGAAGAGAAACGCGATCCGTTGAGGACTTTCCCCGAGCTGCTGACCCGCGAGCGGATCGTTGAGCCGGACATCTTGAAGGCGCTCGAGACCCAGGTGGTCGAGGAGGTCAACACCGCGTGCGATCGCGCCTACGAGGGCTCCCGCCCGGTACCCGAGTCGGCGCTCGACTACGTGTACTCCCACGATCTGGATCCGACCGCTGAGCGGTTCTCGGTGGCTGCCGAGTTCGAGGGCAACCCGACCACCATGGTCGACCTGCTGAACAAGTGCATGCGCGACGAGATGCGCCGCGACGAGCGCATCGTGATGTTCGGCGAGGACGTCGCCGACGCCTCGCGCGAGGAGGCCCTCGACGAGGTCAAGGGCAAGGGCGGCGTCTTCAAAGTGACCTGGGGGCTCCAGCGCGAGTTCGGCAGCCGTCGCGTGTTCAACTCCCCTCTCGCCGAGGCCAACATCGTCGGCCGCGCCATCGGCATGGCGCTACGCGGCCTCAAGCCCGTGGTCGAGATCCAGTTCTTCGACTACATCTGGCCGGCGTTCCACCAGATCCGCAGCGAGCTGGCCACGATGCGCTGGCGCTCGAACAACACCTTCAAGTGCCCGCTGGTCGTGCGCACCACCTACGGCGGCTACATCCGCGGCGGTGCCGTTTACCACAGCCAGAGCGGGGCCTCGCTGTTCACCGCCAACCCGGGCCTGCGGGTCGTCTGCCCGTCGAACGCCCTGGACGCGAACGGCCTGCTGCGCACCGCGATCCGCTGCGACGACCCCGTCCTGTTTCTCGAGCACAAACACCTCTACCGCCAGACCTACAACAAGGCGGCCTACCCCGGGCCGGAGCACTCGATCCCGCTGGGGCGCGCCCAGATCGTGCAACCCGGCGAGGATGTCACGCTGATCACCTACGGGGCGACGGTCCACCGCGCGGTCCAGGCCTGTCGCAAGCTCGGTGACGAGGCGTCCGTCGAGGTCATCGATCTGCGCACGCTCTCGCCCGTGGACTGGGACACGATCCACGCCTCGGTGCGCAAGACGAGCAAGGCTTTGGTTTTGCACGAGGACTCGCTCTCCTGGGGGTATGGTGCCGAATTGGCCGCACGCCTGTCCGAGGAGCTCTACACCGATCTCGACGGACCCGTCCGGCGGCTGACAGGCACGGATACCTTCGTCGGCTACGCCCCCGAGCTCGAGGACTACATCCTCCCGCAGGTGGACGACATCCAGGAGGCCATCCGGGCGCTGGTCGCGTTCTAGGCGTCTAGAGCTCGAATCGCAGGATCGCGGAGCCCGCGGTGACCGCCTGGCCGTCGGCGACGAGGTACTCGACGACGACAGCCGCCTCCGGTAGCCCGTCGCCCTCGAACAGGACGTGGTTGAAGGTCTTCATGACCTCGATCAACCCGACCGGTTGGCCGCGCCGGATCGTCGAGCCGATGTCCGCGAACGGCGCTGCGTCGGGCGTCGGTCTCGTGTAGAAGACACCGTCGCTCGGCGCCACGAGGACGTTCGGCGGGGCCGCCGCGGCGGTTGCATCCGTGCCCGTTCCCACGACCGCGCCCACGTCTGCGAGGGCGTCGATCCGGAACAGCTCCTGGCCCCACTCGACATCGAGCGCCCGGCGGCCGCCCGCCGAGACCATCGCGACGCGTCCGCCGCTGCCCGGGGGGAGCGTCAGCAAGTAGCGGCGTCCAGCCTGGGTCAGGACCCCCGCCCCGGCGTCGGCAACGGCCGCGCCGACCGCCGGGATGCAGCTCCAGGTGCCGACGGCCGGCGCACGGACGATCCAACCCGTCGTCGGGTCCCCCTCGAGCAACAGCTCCAACTCGAGACGAGTCATCGATCAGTCCAGCGCCGCGAGGTCGTGCAGGCTCCAGATGCGTGGGTTCTTGATCCGGCGGTAGCCGATCGACTGGTAGGACATCGTTACCGCCACCTCGATCCACCCACGAAGCTCGGAGGGCGCCACCACCTCGTCCACGTCGCGGCGGGACGCGGCGGCGAACGGATCCATGTCCCCGGTGATGCGCTCCTCGACCCGCTGCATGCCTGCGCGAATCTTGGCCTCTTCCTCAGGCGTTTCCGCGACGATACGGAACTCGTCGTCGAGCTTCGTCCGAAACGCGCCGATCGCCAGCGTCCGTCCTTCCATCACGGCGAGTCGCGTCACCGGCGTGGCCAGCTGCAGCACGGGACGGTAGGGCAAGCCGGCCATGGCGTAGTAGCCGGCGCCCGACGCCTTGCGCAGCAGCACGGTGAACATCGGCACCGTGTTGGTCGAGTTGGTGTAGATCAGGCTGGAGCCGTAGCCCAGCAGCCCCTGCCTTTCCGCCTCGACGCCGATGTCGAAGCCCGAGATGTCCTGCAGCCAGACGATCGGGATGCCGTCGTCGTTGCAGGCCCGCGAGAACTGCGAGATCTTCGCGATCCCGTCGCGGTACAGGATGCCGCCGGGCCGCTTGGAGCCCGCCTCGACCGGGTGCTCGGTCAGCCTGGGATTGTTGATGATGAAGCCGGCGTAGAGCCCGTTGACCCGGCCGACCCCGCAGATCATCTCCGCGCCCCGCGCCGGCCACAGTTCCCAGAACAGGGAGTGATCCACGAGCCGTGCCAGGATCTGGTACGGGTCGTACGCCACGCGGTGATCGGGAGGGAGCAGCCCATCGAGCTCGGTCGCGGCGTAAGACGGAGGCGCCGGATCCGTGCCGTAGCGGTAATAGTCGACAGCGCTCGACGGGAGCTTGCCGACCTCGGCGCGGACGCGCTCCACCAACGTCTCGTCGTCGGGTACGCGGTGATCCGCACAGCGGGAAAGGTGTACGTGCACGTCGGGCCCGCCGATGCTCAGCGACGTGAGGTGCATCGACTTGGCGCCCTTGATCAGCGCCGCCCCGGCGATCACCATGTAGGCCTGCTCGGTCATGTAGACGACGTCGCTGATGATCGGCATGTAGCCGCCGCCGGCGATGCAGTCGCCGTGGACACCCGCGATCTGCGGAACCCCGGCATCCGAGAGCAGCGAGTTCATGCGGAAGATCGCCCCGGCACCCGTCCGACCCGGGAACGTCGTGGCCTGTTCCGGCAGGAACAACCCCGAGCAATCCACGAGGTAGATCACGGGCAGCCGCAGCCGCAGCGCGATCTCCTGGGCCCGCTGGATCTTCTCCGGCGTCTGCGGCCACCACGAGCCGGAGGCCACCGTGTTGTCGTTGGCGATGACCACGGTCCAGCGACCCTCGACCCGGACGAACGCCGTGACCACACCGGCCCCCGGAGAGGTGCGTTTGTCGGGACCGAACTCCAGCCCGTCGTTGACCAGCGTGCCGATCGGCCAGACGCTCGTCCCGGGGTCGTGCAGCAGCTCCACGCGCTCCCACGTCGTGCGCTTGCCCTTGGCGTGGACGCGCTCGCGGTACTTCTCCCCCCAGCCGTCCCGCACGCGATCCCGGCGCGCAAACAGCTCGTCGTTCTTCTTGCGAAGGTCGTCGAGTTGTGCTCGGTAGGTCTCCTCGGGCAGACCGCTCGCGCGGTCCGCACCGATCGAATCCATGCGTACCTTGGCCATCCTTACCCCAGTATCTCGGTCAGACGGTTGAGATCGTAACGCCCCGCGCGGAACGCGTCGTCGTCGAGGATGCGGCGGTGCAACGCGACGGTCGTGCGGACGCCCTCGATCACGAGCGAATCGAGGGCGCTCGCGCCGCGCTCCAGCGCCGCGTCGCGTGTCGCGGCGTGGACGATCAGCTTGCCGATCATCGAGTCGTACCACGGCGGGATCCGGTAGCCCTCGCGAACCGCGGAGTCCCAGCGCACTCCGGCCGACCCGTTGGGCGCGATGAAACGAGAGATCACCCCGGGGTCGGGACGGAACCCGGCATCGACGTCCTCCGCGTTGATGCGAAACTCGATTGCGTGCCCTTGAAACCGGAGCTCGTCCTGCGTGATCGCCAGCGGCTCGTTGGCGGCGACGCGGATCTGCTGCTCGACGAGGTCCACGCCGGTGATCATCTCGGTCACCGGGTGCTCGACCTGGAGGCGCGCATTCACCTCCATGAAGTAAAGCGCCCCACCGGGCTCCTGGAGGAACTCGACCGTCCCGGCGTTGACATAGCCCGATGAGGCGAGCGCCCGCGCGACGTGGTCACCCACGCGGGATCGATCGTCATCGGCGAGCCCGGGAGACGGCGACTCCTCGATCAGTTTCTGGTTGTTTCGCTGGATCGAGCAGTCCCGCTCGCGCAGGTGGATCGCGTTCCCGTAAGCGTCACACAGCACCTGGAACTCGATGTGGCGCCCGCCCTCGATCAACTTCTCGAGGTACAGCGACGGGTCGCCGAAGGCGTTCCGCGCCTCCAGGGAAGCTTCGGCGAAGGCCGTGTCGAGCTGATCCGGCCGATCGCAGCGGCGCATGCCTTTCCCGCCACCTCCCGCGGTGGCCTTCAGGAACACCGGGTAGCCCACGTCGTCCGCGATGCCGCGGGCTTCCGCCACATCATCGAGGATCCCGGCCGAACCGGGGATCGTGTCGAGCCCATGGTCGGCCATGGTCCGTTTGGCCGACGCCTTGTCACCCATCTTGCGGATGGCGGCCGCGCCGGGTCCGATGAACGTCAGACCCTGCTGTTCGCAGCGAGCCGCGAACACGCCGCTCTCGGCGAGGAAGCCGTAGCCCGGATGCAGCGCCTGGCACTCGGTCTGCTCGGCGGCCTGTAGGACCGCCGACGCATTCAGGTAGCTGTCCGACGGACGGCCCGGCCCGAGGCAGACGGTCTTCGTGGCGGAACCGAGCCAGGGGGCCCCGCGATCGGCGTCGGAGTGGACGACCACGGACTCGATCCCGAGCGCCTCACAGGCGCGCAGGATCCGTGCGGCGATTTCCCCACGGTTGGCGACCAGGATGCGCCGAAACACATCTCCTCCACGAGGACGGACGTCCCACGAAGGGGCGAGTCTAGCACCGTTCCCCTGCTAACATCGTTGTCCGGCACTCGTCTTCCAGGAGGTTTTCATGGCCGTCCGATTGGCGCGTCGCGCCGCCGAGCAACCCGCTTCACCGATCCGCCGGCTGGCGCCGTTCGCCGCCGAGGCGCGACGCAGCGGTCGCCACGTCTTCCAGCTCAACATCGGGCAGCCGGACATCCCCGCGCCGCGCGAGGTGCTCGAACGCCTGCAGACGTTCGACCAGCCGAACGTCGCGTACGGCCCCTCCGAAGGCCTGCCGGAGTTCATCGAAGCCGTCCGCGAGTACTACGACAGTCTCGGCCTCACGTATCGGACGGAGGAGCTGTTCGCCACGACGGGCGGGAGCGAGGCGTTGCTGTTCACCCTGGCCGCAATCGCCGACCACGGGGACGACGTGCTGGTCTTCGAGCCCTTCTACACGAACTACAGCGGCTTCGCCGCGATGGTGGGTGTACGCACCCGCCCGATCACGACCTATGCGGAAGACGGGTATCACCTGCCGGATGTCGGAACCATCGAACGGCAGATCGGACCCAAGACGAGGGCGATCCTGCTCTGCTCGCCGAACAACCCGACCGGCACGGTGTACGGCGACGAGGAGCTGGAAGCCGTCGGCGACGTGTGCCGCCGCCATCAACTCTACCTCGTGGCCGACGAGGTCTACCGCGAATTCACCTATGACGGCGCGAAACACCGCTCCGCGGCGACCCTCGAGGGGCTGGACCGGCAGATCGTGCTGACGGACAGTCTCTCCAAACGCGTCTCGCTGTGCGGCGCACGGGTCGGCTGGATCGCGTCCAAGAACGCGGAGTTCATGGACGCCGTGTTGCGCTTCGGCCAGGCGCGTCTCTGCCCGCCGACGCTGGGACAGCACGTCGGCGCGGTGTTCAACCGCATCGGCGGCGACTACATGGCCTCCGTGGTGACCGAGTACGAGCGGCGGCGCAATCTGGTGTTCGAAGCGCTCGACGCGATGCCGGGTGTCCTGGTTCGGCGCCCCCAAGGCGCCTTCTACATGTGCGCCAAGCTACCGGTCGACGACGCGCAGAAGTTCGCCGAGTTCCTGCTGCGCGACTTCGAAGTCGACAACGAGACGGTGATGCTGGCCCCGGCCGACGGGTTTTATGCCACTCCGGGTGCGGGCGTCGACGAGGCGCGGATCGCTTACGTGCTGAACACCGACGAGCTCGCGCGCGCGATGAACGTCATCCGGGCCGCGCTGGAGGCGTATCCCGGCACGACACGATCGGGTTGAGCGGCCAGCGCTCGATGGCCTCGATGACCGTGCGCGCTTCGAGATCGTTCATGCAGCGGTGATGACCGACCGGGCAACGGCGTGAGCCGTGGACGCTGCAGGGGCGGCAATCCAAGCCCGACCCGATATCGGCCACCAGGACACGGTTGCCCAGCGGATGGAATCCCGCCCCGGGGTCGGTCGGGCCGAAGATCGCTACCACGGGTGTGCCGACCGCGGCGGCGAGATGGCCGGGGCCGGAATCGTTGCCGAGATGTGCGCGAGCACGCTCGAGGATCGCGGCGAGCGCGGCAGGTCCCGTGCGACCGGACAGGTTGATCGCGCCCTCGCCGGTCGCGCTGCGCACGCGGTCGCAGCGGGCGTGCTCCTCGGCGGTCCCCACGAGCACCACGCGAAAGCCGCGCGCGACGGCCCAACGCGCCAGCTCACTGAAACCGGCCTCGGTCCATCGCTTGGTCGCCCAGACCGATCCGGGGGCAATCGTGACGAACGGGTCACCGTCCGGGACTCCGTGCTCGGCGAGTAGCCGCTCGGCGGCCTCGCGGGCGGCGCCGGCGACCGCGTAGCTCGGCGCGCGCACCGCGGACATATCCTCGTCGAGCAGCGCCAGGAAGCGCTCGCTCACGTGCCGCCGCGTGTCGTAGGCGACGGTCCGGGTGCAGGCCCAACTCGACGGCGCCGCGGCAAACCCGATCCTGCGTGGTGCACGCGTGCAGAACGCGTGGAGTCCGGTGCGGAAGGAACGATGCGCCAAGAGCACCGTCCGGAAGCCCGTCGCTCGCAGCCGCCGGAATCGCACCACGTCGGTCACCACCTGCTCGCGCCAGGTCTGGCGTTTGCGGATGACGATCGTGTCGGCGACTCCCGGCTGGTCGCGGATCAGGTCTCCGAGACCCTCCCGCACGGCGACCGTCACGTGGCGCTCCGGTCGCCGCTCGTGTAGGGCGGCCAGCAACGGCAGCGTCAGCACCAGGTCGCCCAGGAACCCGGTCTGGATCACCAGCGTATCCGGGCCGGTGGCCACGCTTCACCTGGCCTTGAACACGGCCTTGCGTTTGTTCAGGTAGGCGTCCAGGCCCTCGGCGGCATCCTCGCCGCAGAAGAGTTGCTGCTGCAGCTCGCGCTCCAGCGCCAGGCCCTCGTGGAAGCCGGCCTCCGCCCCCGACTGCACGGCCCGTTTGATCATGCCGACCGCCCTTGCGGCTTTCCCCGGGGGCACGAACCTGCCCGCGTACTCCATGAC
>WVWW01000110.1 GCA_011773795.1 Acidobacteriota bacterium | reverse complement strand
GGGGTCCACTTGCGCACGAGACGTTGACGATTCAGCTCGACGCACAAGACGCGCCGGGGGTATTCCCGAGACCAGCGCCAGCCGAGCGTGTCCGGGTGGAGATTGTAGGTCGCGTTCTCGGCGACATCGATCTTGATCGACCTGTAACGCCGGCGGACTTCGTCGACGAGATCGGGGGAGGCCAGCGACTCGCCGTCCGGGGGCATGGTGATCAGATCCACATCGGGTCTCTTGGACCACTTGCGCCGGTTGTTCGGTTTCCACGCTTCGGCCAACTGCTCGACGATGTTCCCGTTGATGTTCGAGAGGTCGACGGTGCGCGGGGCGTAGGTGTGCAGGATCAACGCCTGACCGCCTTCGCCGCAGACCTCGGCGTAAGCCCGCTCGGCCTGCGCGACGTAGCTCTGGTGGTATGCGGTGATCGTGTCGATGTCTGCGGGGTCGGTGACGTAGTCCGGCACTCGTGGCGTGACCTTGGGGTTGCCGTTGGTCGCGCCGGGCGTGCGGTTGCAGTCGATAAACGTCCGCGGCACGAGGCTGCGGAGGATGCGGATCTTCAATTCCGGCTGGCTCTTCAACAGGCCGCGCGCGATCGCGACCGCCGTTTCCGGCGCGCCGACGTCGGTGTTGACATAGAAGAATTTGATCAGGTCGTCCGGGTAGTCGCCCTTCAAGACACCGCGGAGCGACTCGTAGTGCAAGAGCCGCGTGGCACCGTGGGGCACCTCGATCAACAGGTCGGGGGCGGCATGCGGATCGGCCCGGCCGCCGGCGACCACACCGGTATTGCAGACCCCGGCCACGGATATCGGCTGCTCTCTCATCTCTGTAGCTCTAATATGACCGGCGCGTGGTCGGATGCAATCAGACCGTCCTTTTTCTTACGATAGTCGCGATCGACCTCGATCGAGCGCACCCGCTCCCGGACGCGGGCGGTGCCGAGCAGCAGGTCGATCCGCAGCCCCAGGTTGCGGTGGAATGCCCCGCCGCGGTAGTCCCACCATGAAAACATCTGCCTTTCTGGGTGTTTTTCGCGGAACAGGTCGGTGAAGCCGAAATCGAGGAGGGCGCGCAACCGCTCGCGCTCCGCGGGCGTGTGGTGCACGCTTGCGGGGTCCTCGTGCCAGCTGTCGATCGGCTCCGGAACGATATTGAAATCGCCGCACAGGATCTCGACACCGTTCGGGTCGTGGTGGTCGCGGAAATAAACCGCCAGGGTCTCGAGCCACCTCAGCTTGCGCGGGTAATCCTCGTGTTCGACCGACTTCCCGTTGGGGACGTAGACGGTGGTGAACACGAGCTCGCCGATCCGGCCGCTGATCAGACGCGAACCCATCTCGTCACCACCCGGCAGACCCTTGGCAACGATCTCTAGCGGCTCGCGGGAGAGGATCGCGACTCCGTTCCAGCCCTTTTGCCCGTGGGCGATCGCGTGATAACCGGCGCCGCGGAGCTGCTCGTGCGGGAACTGTTCGTCGGTCAACTTGAGCTCCTGGATCCCGACCAGGTCCGGTTGCCGGGCCGCGAGCCAGTGCAGGACGAAGTCGAGCCGCGCGCGCAGGCCGTTGACGTTCCAGGTGGCGATCTTCATCGCGTGTCCCGGTTGCCGGGTACCTGGACGATGCGGTCGTCGTCCTGGCACCAGGCGGTCAACGGACCGCCGTACACGCAACCCGAATCGAGACCGATCGTGCGCTCGCCGCGGTAATGGCCGCGGCGTGCCCAGTGGCCGTGAACGATACGCGTCTCCCCGCTGTAGTAGGCATCCCACGCGCGATACGGCTCCACGCAGGCGTCCGGCGGCCCCGTCTCCCGGGAGAGCCCGCCCTCCGGCGTGCAACAGCGCACCCGTGTGGCGGCAGAGACGGATTCGCTCTGCAGCCACGCATCGTCGTGCGTTCCCGCATTGAACTCGGCGGCCAAACGTTCCAGGTCGCTCCATCCGGGCAAGATCCCTGCATGGACGAGCCAGGCGTCCTCCGCCCCGTTGCACGGGGCGGGCAGGTGGACCAGCAACGGGAGGCGGCGGAGGGTCTCGAGCAGATCGTCGCGATCCGCGGCGGAAAACAGATCGTCCAGCGTATCGCGCTTACGCGGCCAGGTGCCGGACGCGGCGAGCAGGGCGTAGACATCGTGGTTCCCCAGGACACCACGTGCGCCGACGTCCTTCCACAACCGGAGGGCCTTGGCGGAGTCCGGCCCACGGTTCACCACGTCACCGACGGACCACAACTCGTCGCGCCCGCGGTCGAACCGAATCTCCTCGAGCAACCGCTCGAGCGGCTCCGCACAGCCTTGAAGATCACCGACCACCCAACGCAACGCGTCCTCCACCGGCAGTGTTTTCAGCCCCTGTTTGACCGTAGACGGCCCGGGCCACAGATTCTAGCGACAGCTGCAATCCCACGCGCCCCATCATTTGCGTCGTAGGTGCGCTCAGGGGCCTTCCCCGTTCCGACCAACGCCGGTCACGAGGAAATACGAGATCGGATCGGCCGACGTGTCGTCGAAGAGTGTGTCCGTCGGGTCGGCGTCCTCGGAGGTAACGTCCGAGAAATTGGCCGGCTGGCTCGGATCGGTCGCGCGGTAGACGCGGTAGGACGTCAAGCACGAGTAGGGCCACCACTCGAAACGTGCCACGCCGGAGAACATCTCGGCGCCGCGGAACTTCACTTCCGGTGGAGCAGGCTCCGCAGGCCGGCCGTCGATCTCCAGCGACCAGGCGTTGAGGGTTCCGTTGTCGCCGCCGAAGTCGTCGGTGACCTCCAGCGTCCAGGTGCCGTTGGCCGGCTCACAGGTGTAGACCGACAACGGATCCAACGAGCTGAGGTCCACACCGTACGTGCCGATGATGTCGTCCTGAGAACCGCCGGAGTGGTCGTGCAGCGTCACCCGCGTCCCCGCCGGCGAGACCAGCTCGACCAGCAGGTCGCCGATGTAGGTGTGGGTCAGGTCGATCGCGACGCGTACCGCGACGATCTCCGCCGCGATGGCGGAGACGATCTCGCTGGAGACGGGTTGCGGGCCGCTGTCGGAGATCCCGTAGGGAACGTCGGTCGAGGGTAGGCTCTCGTTGATCGCCGCCCCGACGTCGATGAAGAACGGCTCGGACTGCCCGACGCCCTGGTCGGTCACCCACTGCAGCGCGTAGCCGGCGCGGTGGCCTGCGGGCGTTGCGGTATCGAGGAGCACGTCGTAGTGCGGCGCGGCGGACGACGCGGTCGCCCCGACGCCGATGTCCGGGTAAGCGGCATGGGCCTGCGTCACCTGCCCGTAGTACCCGGTGGGGATCAGCTCGGCGTTCACGTTCGTCGCCGTCTGACCGAGGTTCTGCAGTGTCACGGCGAGCGTCGAGGATTCGCCGGGGTCGAAGATGCCGTCGCCGCCGTCCTGCAGATCGAAAGCGAACGCCTGCAGTTGAGTCGGGGACGGCACGAGCGCCACGTCGACCACGGTCGACGGACCGTCGTTGATCGTCACGGTCGGGAATGCCTGGGGCTCGTAGTACGGCGCGCTGACGTTCAGCTTGTAGGTCCCCGGCGCGACGACACGGTGATAGTCCCCTACCTCCGGGTCGGTGTAGGTCGGGTGCGGGCTGGCGTCGAGGTGGATCGTCGCCGCCAGCGGTAGTCCGGTCGTTTGATCGGTCACCAGCCCACGCACGCCCTCGTGAGCGCGTTCCATGTAAGCCAGCATCGATTCCAGGTTGTCGGCCCAGAAGTCCGGTAGCTGGTTCGCCGGAGGCCACTTGATCGAGCTGACCTCCACGAGCACCTCGTGATCGCCGTGCCAGACGTAGTTCCAGTCCTGCATCCCGCCGTTGATCGCGTACCAGTCGGCGCCGTTGGTGATCCCGTCGTCCCAGGCGGGATGCGAGTTGCTGGTCGACATCGGCGGGTTGTTGTCGGCGTAGGTCCGGGCCAGCCGCACGAAGGTGTCGTGGTCCGGCTGGGGCGTGGGGCTGAACGTATCGGTGCCCGCCGGGTTGCTGTCGAACGGGTAGTTCGCGACGAGTGCCCCGCCGTGCATGTTGGTCGCCAGCGTCGAGGTGTGCTGAGCACGCCAGGCCATGATCGCGGCGGTTTCGGGGGCTCGCCCGGCACTCGTGTTGACCGGATCGACGAACTGGTCGGGGAAGTCGCGGTTGAGATCGACGCCGTTGGCGTTGTACCGGCTGCCCGCCTCGGTCCCGTCCGGATTCATCGAGGGCATGATCCAGAGCTCGGTCGAGTCGACCAGGTTGGTGACACGCGGGTCGGACCCGTAGTTGTCCGTCATGTAGTCGATCAGGTTGTAAAGCAGCTCCTTGCCGACGACCTCGTCGCCATGCATCGAGGAGATGTAGGTCACTCCCGGCTCGTACTCCTCGACATCCGGGTTGTCGGTCAATTTGACGATCCAAAGGTGCTTGCCCAAAACGGTCTGTCCGATGCTGGTCAGCCGCACGATCGAGGGATGGTCGGCGGCGATCTGTTGCAGGTCCGCCTCCAGCGTCGCGTACGTGTGGTACTGCGCGGCGACCGCCCCTTCGGGCGTGTGCACGGTCTCGGCCGCCTGCATGCGGGCCAGCTCGGCCATCCGCGGGCCGTCGTCCGGCAGCCGCGTCGCGCTGAAGCCGGCGTTCTGAAGCTTCGCCAGTTCCTCCGCGTTGACGTAGACGCGGGCCCAGCCGTCGAACGCCGCATCCACGTTGAAGTCGAGGTTGCGGAGAAACGCACGCGCATCGCCGTCGATGTCCAGCTCGACGCGCACGGGAAACGGGTGCTCGGCGGCGACTCCGATGCCGGAGCCCAAGACCAGAGCCACGACCACGAGTCTTGTGGAGTGGGTCATTGAGCGACGTTTTACGAGTTCCCGGGGTCGGCGTCAACCTCGCGGGGCTCGATGGACAACAGCTGCATCTCGAAGACGAGCATGCCCTGCGGACGGTCCTTGCGTCCGCCGTAGGCCAGCGCCTCCGGGATCCATACCAGACGTTTCTCGCCGGTGACCATCGAGAACAGCGCCTCGTTGAACCCCGCGGGCATCGTCTCGTTCAATTCGAACCGCCCGGGGCGGGCGTGCGCGTACGACGAGTCGAACACCTCCCCGTCTCCGCTCCAGATCGTGTACAGGATCTCGACCGTGTCGCCTTCCTGCGCGTGCAGCTCACCGGTACCGGGTTGAAGCACCTTCCAGGCAAGCCCGCTCTCCGAGCGCTCCGCGTCATCCGGAACGGTCATCACGTTCTCCCGGTCGTCCGGCTTGGACATGAAGGAGAGCAGCTTCATGTCGAAGACCACGGTCTGGTCGAGCGTGGTGCGCCCGTCCAGCTTGGTCAGCTCCTCGGGGATCCAGATCAACCGCCGCTCGCCCGGGACCATCGTGGAGAACGCCTCGCGAAACCCGTCGATCACCAGGTGCAGTGTGAACGCACGTGGCTGCCCGCGGTGCAGCGTGCTGTCCAGCAGCTCCCCTTCGGTGGTCCAGCCGTGGTACTCGACGAGGACGGTCGCCTCGCCCTCCGGCGATCCCTGGGCGCTGTCGCCCGTCTCGAGCACGACCCAGGCGAGGCCGGATTCCGAACGTACGGCGTCCTCGGGAGGTGTCTCGAGGTGCGGCGGTCGTGCGGGCCCACGCTGGATCGCGACCAGGGTCACGTCAAAGACGAGCATCCCCGAGGGTCGGTCGCCGCCCTCGGGATAAGCCAGCCTTTCGGGCACCCAGAACCGACCCGTCTCACCGACGGAGAGCAACTGGATCCCCTCCTCGAACCCCGGGATGGCCCCACCGACGCGGAACCTGCGCGAACGCTTGCCGACCTCGGTGGTGTCGAAGACCTTGCCGTCGGCCGTCCACCCGGTGTAGCGCACATCGACCGTGTCCGTCGGGCCGGGCCGCTCGGCAGCGGCGGCCGGCTCCCCGAGGAGGCGCCACACCAGACCGCTTTCCGTTCGAATCGCCCCCTCCGGTGGTGCCGTCAGATCGGGCGGAGCGGGGATGTCCGGCAGGGTGCTCCGCGGTGGCGGGCTCGTATCCTCCCGGGCGATCGCACCGGCCAGCGGTACGAGCAGCCCGATCGCGACGACGACGACCGGGAGTCTCTTTCGGGCGTGGCGCATCCGAGTAATGTGCCGTGGAAACGGACGGGTCGCAACCGCTGCTATCGGGGGTGTGTTCGAGAGCTCTTCCGGTAGTCCCGCAGGAGTCGCAGCAGATCGGCCGGACCGACCGGCGAGTGACCCGACGCGCGGTTGGCTCTCCCGATCTCGAATGCCAGCCGCCACTGCGCGAACAGCGTGCGCCAGGCAGCGAAGAGAGTGTGGCGTGGATCGTAGATGTGGGTCGCCTCGGAGGTCACGCCGTTGAGCTCCAGGATCTTGAAGCGCTCGCCCGCGGCAAACGCCTCGGGATCCTCCGTGCGCACGTCGTAACGTCCGAAGTAGAACCCGTCGAACCCGGCGCTGATGCGATCGATACGCTCGGTGAGCGCCGGGGTGTTCAGGCGCGCGCCGTCGAGGAAGATCGCGCCGCGACAGTGGGTCCCCAGCTCGACGAGTTGGACCCGCTCCCCTTCGGCGGGGGTGTCCTCCCGACGGTCGCCGAGCAGACGGAAGTAGTGGTCGGCGATCGCGACGGCTCGCGGGTCGGAGAGGATCAACCGTCGGAGCGTCGAGAACCCGTCGCCGACCACGATGGGCAGTTTTTTTTCTGTGATCGAGATGATCCGGCCGCGCGGCTCTCCGGGACGCCGGACATAGAACAAGCCGAATTCGTCTCCCGGCACGTATTCCTGGACGAGCAGGTCGAAGCTCGCGTCGTCGAGGTAGGCACGCGCCTGTTCCTCGTCGCGCACGATCGCCACCCCCGAGCCACGCTGCCCCGCGTCCGGCTTGAAGACCAATGGATAGTCCAGTCCGTGAGTCTCGCGAAACGCGTCGATGCGTGCGAGGCGCCGCTCGAACGACTCTCCCGCGGGGACCAAGTCGTGGCGGGCGACGTACCCGGGAGAGTCGGCAAGGCCGCGCAGGATGGCGTGCTTCGACTCCGAGATGAAGCCCGAGGCCTCGATCGCCGGGTTGGCGGCCGTGAACAGCAACGGGCTGCGGAAACGCAGGCCGAGCCACGCCACGTAGAGGACGACCGGCGGATAGAACAACCACGCCGGCCAGAACTCCCAGCGCGTCCAGCGACGCCACGTTCCCAGCAGCCGGCGCCGGCCGCGCCAGGTAAACGTAGGCACGATCAACCGGACCATGATCAGGATCCAGACGCCCAGCAGAAGTAACGCGGCGAGCAGGTGCTGCTCGAGCCACTCGAAATAGCCCAACGCCCGTTCGCCGATCACCGCCGAGATGCCGACGAGCAGGGGCGTCCAGACAGCGACGGCCAAAGCGAAGTAGATGCCGAAGCGCCACGCGCTGGTCCTCAACACGCCCGCGGCGAAGTAGGTCGGCAGGCGTAGCCCGGGGACGAAACGGCTGATCGCGATCACGGCCGGCCCGCGGCGGTTGAGCCAACGCGAGGACGCATCGACTTGCTCGGGCCGGATCAGCCACTTCAGCGGGGCGTAGGCGAGAGCCGGGCGCCCGAACCAACGACCCGCCGCGAACAGCAGCATGTCGCCGATGAAGATGCCGACGCAGCAGGCCACGACGCCCGCCACGAACGGCAACCGCCCCTGCCCGGCGAGCAACCCGACGACGATACAGGTCAGGTCTTCGCTGACCAGCGTCGCCATCGCAATGGAGACGAGGAGCAGCACGAGCGCGAAGCCGTGTGCCGCGGGCACGTCGCGGGGCTCGAACGCGGCGGCAGCCCGGACGATGCGGTCGGCTTGGGCATCGGCACGCCGCGGCGCGCGACCGTCCTCGACCGCCTCGAGGAACGCGTGTAGCCGGGGCACGATCTCGTGCCCGTCGCGGAACACCATGAAGTGGTCGTCGGCCAGCATCACCAGCTCGGCGTGCGGCACGATCCGTGCGTGCTCGTAGGCCGCTGCGGGGGCAACGAGCGGATCGGCGTCGCCGTGAAGGATCAGCATTGGCGGCTCGAAGCCTTCGAGGATGCCGCGCAAGGGTCGCTGGTCGGTGTCGTAGAAGTTGCGAGCGTAGGGCCGGCCGAAGAACAGGTCGTCAAACAGGCCGAAATGCGGGACGCCGGCCTCGACGAAACGGATCGCCGCGAGCTGCACGCCGTGGACCACGTGATTGACGCGGTAGTCGCCGAACAGCTCGAGCTCCTGGACGCCGATTGCCGACAGGAGGGTCAGCGACGCGACACGTTCGGGTGCGGCGCGGTAGATCTCGAGTCCGACGCCGCCGCCCATCGAGAAGCCGACGACGTGCACGCGATCGACGCCGAGACGTTGCAGCAACTCGACGCAGTACGTCGCGTGCGAGCGGATCGAGTAGTCCGGCGCCCAGACGGATGAGGCGCCGAACCCCGGAAGATCAGGCGCGATCAGGCGATAACGGTCACGCATCCGCGGGACGACCGCACGAAAATCGAATCGCGAGCCCGGGCTACCGTGCAACAGCAGGACCGCGGGAGCATCGCGCGGCCCTTCATCGCGGTACACCAAGCGCAACGGGTGGCCGCGTTCCCCGTCGGCGTACACCGCGGCGATATCGAGCACGTGGTCGGGCGGCTCGACGAGCGGTCGAGGTTCGCTGCGTGTGGCGCGGATCAGGTGAGACGCCGCGAGAAGCACGAACCACGCGGCGAGAACGAGGACGAGGCTTCGCTTCATCCGGCCAGTTGGTCAGCCTCGTTCCAGTGCGCGAGTGTGGAAGGTGCGATGCCGAAGCCCGCTTGTTCGGGTTCGAGCTCGTAGCCGAGACGCTCCAGTAGCGAGACAATCAACGCGTAGTGGTGCACCGTGTGGCTCATGAGGAACTGTAGCTCGCGGTGCAAAGTCGAACCACACCACTCGGGAACCCCTTCGACGGGTTTTTCGGAACGTACCTTCAACGGACGATCGAGCGCCGATACGTCGATCGCCGCGAGCCGGTCGGCGATCTGCTCCAGCCGGTCGGCGGCCGCTGCGCGCTCGGTCTCCAGTCGCTTGTCCCGGCTTCGCGCGGCGTAGTCCACCGCGTCGTCGTTCTCGAGGCCGTGGAGGAGGCACTCGTAGAAGTCGATGCAGTGGCGGAATTGGCTTCCGACACCGCCGCGGAACGTGCCGCCAGCTGAGCGCGTGAACAGACCGTCGTCCATCTTTCGGACGAGCTCGGCGCCCTGACGTAGGTAACCGATGCTGTCGTCGGCCGGGTGCCGCTTGAGACTCATCGAAGAACTCCTCAACCCACCGCTTCGAACTGCTGCTCGATCGCGTGGTGCAGACGCGTCGCCAAGACCTTGCGGTCGCCCGCGCGGATAGCTTCCGTTCCGAACGTCAGGCTAGCGTCAAATCCTGGCATCGCCAAGAGTTGCACGATGTGGGACATGAACTTCATATCACCCCACCAGCAGATAGCCCGTTCCGCGGGAAGACACTCCTCGCGGGTGCGGTAGGTCACGCTGGCGTAGTGCACGGGACGCTGGCTCCGCACGGCCGGCTCCAGCAGGGACGGGCGAAACGGGGCGACCCGGTCGCCGCGGCCGGTGGTGCCTTCCGGGAAAAAAACCACCCCTCGACCGCTTTCTAGCACCTCCTCCATGCTCTTCACCATCTGCGGCAGGGTTCGCTTGACGTCCCGGTCCAGGAACAGGGTGCCCAGCGAACGAACGATGCTGCCGATCAACGGCCAGTCCTGGACCTCCGCCTTGGAGATGAAAACACAGCGGACCTGAGAGCCTATCAGAATCACGTCCACATAGCTCAGGTGGTTGGAGACCAGCACGAAAGGGGCCTCCGGGGGCTCGCCGGTGACCTTCACCCGCATGCCCATGATCCCCGAAATGATCTTCGAGGCCTGCTGGAAGACCGCGGTCCGCCAGCGGTCGCCGCGGCGGCCCCGCAGGCGGGCGATCAGCCCTCCGGCGGTGGCGGCGACGTACGTCATCGAGCACACGATGCTCACCGCGACTGCTCTGAGGATGACTCGAGGCCACTTCATCCTCCGAAGAATAACGCACGCGTCACTCCGTCAAGCTGGCTCACGTCGAGGAGCACGAGGTAGTCGATGGTCTTGAAGGTGCGGTCGATGGCCGGTGGACCGCATACCTTGGCGCCGTAACGCATGTAGGTGCGGAACAGTTTCGGGAGCTTCACCGGCTCCGGAGGTGGGCCGGGATCGAACCCAGCTTCGTAACAAACCCAGTCGGGTTGGGGCTGCACCCGGTAGTCGGGATGGCAGTGGTCCCGCTCCTCGAGGTAATCCATCACCCGTTTACCCATGGCGGGGTCCTGGCTGGTCAGCGAACAGCAACCGAACAGGTAGCGCTTGGCGTTCTTCTCCATGTAGGCGGCCAGCCCGCGCCACAACAGGAACAGCACCTTCTGGTTGCGGTACTCCAGCGCGACGACGGCTCGACCGACCTCGATCGCGTTGGACCGGACGTCCTCCGGCAGGCCGTCGAGATCGAACTCGTCTGCCGAGTAGAACCCGCCGTAGGCCGCGGCCATGTCATGGGTCTGGATGCGATACGTGCCGACGACCTTGTCCGCGGCGACGTCGACCACCATCAGATGGTGGCAGACGGGATCGAAACGGTCCTGATCGAGCCCCGTCGCATAGGACTCCTCCAGGCCCTCGCCGAGCTCGAGGTTGAATACCTCGAAGCGCAACCGCTGGATCGCCTCCAGCTCCTCGGGTGTGGTGGCGAAACGGAACCGGTACTTGCCGCGCACGTCGCCGGGTTCGGGCAGACCATGCGCGAATACGGGATAGGTTTTTGGTTGGGTCACGGCGGCACCGCAAACATCTTAGAACCTTTTGACTATAGGGCTAACCACGTATTTTGGGGGCACAAAAATGGAGTTAATATCGACGCCATGTCCATTGGCGAAGCCGTCGCGCCCGTCGCGGGCGCCGAGCGTTTGCACCACGTGGACGTGGTCCGCGGCGCCGCGATCCTCGGCATCCTCGTCGTCAACATGGGGGTGTTCTTCGCACCGATCTATGTGGAGATCCTCGGCCCCGCCGCATTCGACAGCGCGGCGGAGCTGTGGACCAAGAGGGCGATCCTCTTCTTCGCTCAGACCAAGTTCTACACGACCTTTTCAATCCTCTTCGGTTTCGGCCTCGCGATCCAACTGGAGCGCTTCACATCGCGCGGCGTGACGTTCGGTCGCTTCTGGACACGGCGGATGCTCGGCTTGTTGGCCATCGGCCTGTTCCACGCCTGGATCCTGTGGTTCGGCGACATCCTCACCTGGTACGCGATCTGCGGGCTACTCCTGTTCCTCTTTCGCAACGCAAAGCCGCGGACACTGAAGGTCTGGTCCGCGATTCTCCTTGCATTCCCGACGATTCTCTTCACCGGCGTCGTGCTGTTGATCGCGGTCGCCGGCACGATCCCCGAGGTGGCGGAAGAGATGCAGACCCAATGGGAGGAGCAGTCCGCCTCCGTCCGTGCCAAACTGGACGAATCTTACGAGCGCTACCCCGTTGCCGGCTTCGCGGAGACGCTGCGCCTCAACTTCCGACAGTGGGCGCAGATCGCCGCTTACTTCATCTTCGGACTCCCGATGCTCCTCGGCATCTTCATCATCGGATTGCTGTTCCACCGTCACCGCCTGTTCCACGACAGCGCCGCGCTGTTGCCGAAGATCCGGCGCTCGCTGATGTGGTTGATCCCGGTCGCCGTCTCGAGCACCGGGGGCATGGTCCTGCTCTACGGGCGGTTCGATCCGATGATCCCGACGCCACCCCTGCTACTGAACTCGGTGCTCATGCTGGTCGGGCAGCTGAGCGGCGCCTTCACGTACATCTTCCTGCTGCTGATCGCCTTTCACTCCCCCCGCACGCACCGCTTCGTCGCCCCGATCGCTGCCGTCGGCAGGATGGCGTTGACCAACTACCTGATGCACACGATCGTCTTCACCACCCTGGCCAACGGCTACGGCGCCGGGCTCTACGGCCGGGTCTCGTTGACCTTGGGCCTGCTCATGACGCTGGGGATGTTCGTGATTCAGGTCGCACTCTCGAACGCCTGGCTCCGGCGCTTCCGCTTCGGCCCGATGGAGTGGCTCTGGCGCAGCGTGACGTACGGCAAGTTCCAGCCCATGAGACGCCGGGCTGTTTGAATTCCTGACAACGAACGCTGGACCCCGCGCTGCGGCGCGGGGTTTTTCGTATAGGATGCGTCTTCCGAGACTGACTGGAGAGAGACCCATGTCCAAACGTTACGAGGCGCTCCGGCAGCACCTGCGCGAGCTCGCCGCGCTCAACTCCGCGCTGGGCCTGCTGGGCTGGGATCAGGAAACGATGATGCCGCCGCGTGCGGCGGCCGCGCGTGCCGACGAGCTGTCGCTGCTCAGCAGGCTGGCGCACGAGCGCGCGACCGCACCCGAGCTGGGCGAACTGCTGAGCGATTGCGAGGCCGATGAGGCCCTGAATACTGACGCGGCGACGGCCGCGAACCTGCGCGAGATCCGTCACGACTACGACAAGGCGCGAAAGCTGCCGACGGAGTTCGTCGCCGAGTTCAGCCAGACAACCTCGCACGCGCTTGAAGCGTGGAAGGCGGCACGGTCGGACAGCGACTTCTCGACGTTCCGGCCGTGGCTCGAGAAGCTGCTCGGGCTGGCGCGGCGAAAGGCCGAGTACTTCGGCGTCCCGGAGGGCGGCGAGCTCTACGATGCCTTGCTCGACGAGTTCGAGCCCGGGATGACCGCCGACGTCGTGGAGTCCACCTTCGCACCGCTGCGCGAGGCCCTGGTGCCGCTGATCGACGCGATCGGCCGCAAGCCCGAGCCGGACGACGGACCCTGCAAGGTGGAGGTCCCGATCGAGACGCAGAAGGCGTTCAACCGCGAGATCCTCGAGCTGATCGGTTTCGATCTCGAGGCGGGGCGGCTCGACGTCTCGACGCATCCGTTCTCGTCGGGCATCGCCCCCGGCGACACGCGCATCACCTCGCGCTACACGCCGGCCGGTTTCGCCGAGGCGCTCAGCTCGACGATGCACGAGGCCGGCCACGGGATGTACGAGCAGGGCCTGCCGAAGAGTGAGCACTGGGGCGAGCCGCTCGGCGAGTCGCTGGGTCTGGGGATCCACGAGAGCCAGTCGCGCATGTGGGAGAACCAGGTCGGTCGTTCGCGCGAGTTCTGGACCTGGCTGGAGCCGCGCCTGGCCGCCGCGACCGGCGACGCGTTTGCCGCGTACGATGCCGAGGCGCTCTACCGCGCGGCGAACATCGTGCGCCCCAACCTGATTCGCGTCGAGAGCGATGAGGCGACTTACAACCTCCATGTGATGCTCCGTTTCGACCTCGAACGCGCGATGCTGCGTGGCGATCTCGCCGTGGCCGATTTGCCCGGAGCCTGGGACGAGCGGATCGAGAATGACCTCGGGCTTGACGTGCCCGACGCCGCACGCGGGTGCCTGCAGGACATCCACTGGTCGATGGGCGCGATCGGGTACTTCCCGACGTACACGCTCGGGACGCTCTACTCCGCCCAGTTCTGGGACGCGATCCTCGTCGATCTCCCCGATCTACCGGAGCGCATCGGGCGCGGCGAGTTCGCGGAGCTGCTCGGGTGGCTGCGCTCGAGGATCCACCAACGCGGCCGTCAGTTGCCCGCCGAGGCGTTGTGCGTGGAGTTGACGGGCCGGCCGCTCGATCACAGACCGTTCATGGACTACCTGAAGACCAAGCTGGGCGGTATTTACGGCCTCGAGGGGTGACGCGCTCGAACGCGGTGCCGCGCCTGCAGATCCTCGCGGCGGCACTGTTGTTCTCGACGGGCGGCGCCGTCATCAAGACCGTCTCGTTGGATGGTTGGCAGACGGCCGCGGTGCGCTCGACGATCGCGGGGTTCGCACTGCTGCTCTTCATGCCTGCCTGGCGCCGTGCCTGGACGTACCGCACGCTGCTCGTCGGACTCGCTTACGGCTCGACGATGGTGCTGTTCGTGCTGGGCAACAAGCTCACTACGAGCGCCAACATCATCTTCCTGCAGACGACGGCGCCGCTCTACATCCTGCTGATCGGTCCGCTGTTGCTACGCGAGAAGATTCGGCCGCGCGAGGTCGCTGTCGCGGCGGCGCTCGCGGTGGGTCTGGTGTTGTTCTTCGTCGGTTACGAGAGCCCGCAGGAGACGGCGCCGGATCCCCATCTGGGCAACGTGCTCGGCGCATTCGCCGGTCTCAGCTGGGCTCTGACGTTGGCCGGGCTGCGTTGGCTCGGTCGGACGCCCGTTGCTGCGCGAATCGACCCGGCCGGGGGCGCCGTCGTCGTGGGCAACCTCGTGGTCGGCCTGGTCTGTCTGCCGTTGGCCCTCCCCTTCGGGTCATCCACGCCGACGGATTGGCTGTTCACGGCCTATCTCGGTCTTTTTCAGATCGGCCTGGCCTACGTGTTCATGACCCGGGGGGTGCGCGGAGTCAGCGCCCTCGAGGCTTCGCTGCTGCTGATCCTGGAGCCGGTGGCAGGGGTATTTTGGACCTGGTTGGTTCACGGCGAGCGCCCGCTCGGTTGGTCCCTCGCCGGCTGTCTGGTGATCCTGGTGGCAACGGTGGCCAACACGCTCGCCTCACGGCGCGGCGATGCCGTACTTGGGGTCAGGTCTTGAATTGTGAATTCGCCACCAAAAACGAAATCGAGAATGTCAAGATTCAAGACCTGACCCCATGGGAGAGTCCTTGACCGAGACCACTTTTACCGACCTGCGCGCATTCATCGAGCAGTTACGGCGCGACGGCGATCTGGCGATCATCGACGTCCCGGTCGATCCGAAGCTCGAGGTGGCGGAGATCCACCGGCGCGTCATCGCGGCGGGCGGACCGGCGTTGCTGTTCACGGATGTGCTCGGATCCGACTTTCCGGTGGTCACGAACCTGTTCGGGACCGCGCGACGCGCCGAGCTCGCCTTCGGCGCGCGGCCCGGACGTCTGATCCGGCGCCTGGTCGAGCTGGCTCACACGCTGATGCCGCCGACGCCGGCGAAGCTGTGGGGTGCGCGCGACATCGCGCGCGAAATGCTGAGCGTCGGCGCGCGGCGACGCGCGGCGGGTCCGGTCACCGAGGTTCTCGAAGACGACGTGCGACTCGACCGGCTGCCCGCTCTGACGACCTGGTCCGAAGACGGAGGTCCGTTCCTCACGTTACCGCTGGTCTACACCGAGCACCCCGATACGGGGGTCTCCAACCTCGGCATGTATCGCCAACAGGTGCACGACGCCACGCGGCTCGGGATGCACTGGCAAATCGGCAAGGGCGGCGGATTCCATTACGCCGTCGCCGAGTCCCGCAGCGAAGCCTTGCCCGTGACGACCTTCCTCGGCGGACCGCCGGCGCTGATCCTCTCCGCCATCGCCCCGCTCCCCGAGAACGTGCCCGAGATGCTGCTCGCCTCGTTGATCGCCGGCGAGCGACTCCCGCTGTGCCGGGGATTCGGCGCCCATGCTCTACTCGCCACGGCTGAGTTCGCGCTCTGTGGCAAGGTTGCACCGCACACGCGTCGACCCGAGGGGCCGTTCGGAGATCACTACGGGTACTACTCGTTGACCCACGACTATCCGGTGTTCGAGGTCGAACGGGTCGCGCACCGCCGCGACGCGATCTTCCCCGCGACCGTCGTGGGCAAGCCGCGCCAGGAAGACTTCTTCATCGGCGATCTGCTGCAGGAGCTGCTCTCGCCGCTGTTCCCGCTGGTCATGCCCGCGGTCGAGGATCTGTGGTCCTACGGCGAGACCGGCTACCACTCGCTGGCCGCGGCCGTCGTCAAGCAGCGCTACAAGCGCGAGGCGATGGCCTCGGCGTTCCGCATCCTCGGCGAGGGTCAGCTCTCGCTGACCAAGTTCCTGATCGTCCTGGACCACGCGATCGATCTCAAGGATTTCCCGCGTGTGCTCGAGGCGCTACTGGAGAGAAGCCACCCGGAAACCGATCTGTACGTGTTCTCCAACCTCTCGATGGACACGCTCGATTACACCGGCCCCGAGGTCAACACCGGGTCCAAGGGCGTGTGGCTCGGCCTCGGCGATGCGGTGCGTTCGTTGCCGCGGGAGTATTCCGGCGTGCCGCCGGACGGGACAACCGATGTGCGTGTGTTCTGCCCGGGCTGCCTGGTCATCGGAGGCCCCCCCAAGACCGACGACCGCGAGTTCGCCGCGCGGATCGCTCGACACGAGAGTTTCTCGAAGTGGCCGTTGATCGTGGTCAGCGACGAGCCGAAGCGCGCCGCGGCGAGCTCGATGAACTTCTTGTGGACCACGTTCACGCGGTTCGAGCCCGCGGCCGACCTGCACGCCGCCTCGACGCGGGTGGAGAGGAACCACCTCTGTTATCGCGCACCGGTCGTCATCGACGCGCGGCTCAATCCGGGATTCCCGGACGAGCTGTTCTGCGACGAGCAGACCGCGCGGACGGTGGACCAACGATGGCGTGAGTATTTCCCGGGCGGCGTCGAGATGGGCGACTCCTCACGCGCGCACCTGGACTGAGGAAAAGCATGACACGAGCGATCCGTATTCACGAAACCGGCGGCCCCGAAGTCCTGCGTTGGGAAGAGGTGGACGTCGCCGCGCCCGCCGCGAATGAAGTGCTGCTGCGACAAACCGCGGTGGGACTCAATTACATCGACACCTACCACCGCACGGGGCTCTACCCGCTCGAGCTTCCCACGATCCTCGGGCGCGAGGCCGCCGGTGTTGTCGAAGCCGTCGGCGATGCTGTCGACTCGTTGGCTGTCGGGGATCGCGTGGCCTACGCGCTGGAGCCCGGCGCCTATTGCGAGACACGCGTGATCGATGCCGGGCGACTCGTTCGCCTGCCCGATCCGATCGAGGACGCGACCGCCGCCGCCATGGTGCTCAAGGGTCTGACGGCGCAGTACCTGCTGAGAAGCTGCTATCGCGTGGAATCCGGCGACACCATTTTGATCCACGCCGCGGCGGGCGGGGTCGGCCTGATCGCGTGCCAGTGGGCCAAGGCGCTCGGGGCGACGGTGATCGGCACCGTCGGTTCCACGCAGAAAGCCGAGCTCGCTGCCGCTCACGGCTGCGACCACCCGATCCTCTACAAGGAACAAGACTTCGTCGAGCGCGTGCGCGAGCTCACCGGCGGCGCGGGAGTCAAGGCCGTGTACGACTCGGTCGGGCGCGATACGTTCGACGGTTCGCTCGACTGCCTGGAGACGCGCGGCACGCTGGTGAGCTTCGGTCAATCTTCGGGTCCGGTCGAGCCGTTCAACATCGGCGTCCTTGCGGCCAAGGGCTCGCTGAGCCTGACCCGGCCGACGCTTGCCGATTTCATCGCAACCTCTTCGCAACTCGCTTCCTCGAGTTCCGAGTTGTTCGATCTCCACATATCTGGCGCGCTGCGTATCGAGATCGGCCGCACCTATCCTTTGAGCGACGCTGCCCAAGCGCACCGCGATCTGGAAGCCCGAAAAACGTCCGGTTCGACCGTTTTGCTGCCATAAGGGATTCCCGTAAACCGGCGCCAGAAATGTGGTGTTCGTCCGAATCGGCGTGCGGATTCCATAGCAGGTCCGACGGTTCTCCTTTATAGTTGTGTCAACGGGTCCGCGAGAGGAACGACGCAACGTTGTCCGGA
Organism: Acidobacteriota bacterium; assembly: GCA_011773795.1. Taxonomy (GTDB): domain Bacteria; phylum Acidobacteriota; class Polarisedimenticolia; order Polarisedimenticolales; family Polarisedimenticolaceae; genus WVWW01. The sequence continues at coordinate 3,063 of WVWW01000110.1, read as the reverse complement.
CGAGAGATCGTGAGTCCACAACAAAAGCGATGGGGGACGCTTGGATGGGGAGCGCGCCATGGCAAAGACTCAACCGAAGGACCGACGGTTTTTCACCACCACCGAGGTCGCGCGTTATTGTGAGGTGTCGAACGACGGCGTCCTCAAGTGGATCAAGTCGGGGAAGCTGCGGGCGTTCTCGACGCCGGGCGGCCACTACCGCGTCAGCGCCGAGGACTTTCGCGAATTCCTGAAGCTCTATGCATTCCCGATCCAGGAGTCGTTCTTCGGGACCGAAACGAGCGCAGCGCGCACCCGGCGCGTCTTGGTCGTCGATGACGAGCCGGATCAGCGCGAGATCCTGGTGCGACTCCTCAGCAAGATCGACCCCGACTGGGTCGTGGATCAGGCCGCCGACGGGTACGAGGCGGGCATCAAAATAGGGATGAACCGTCCCGATCTCGTCGTGCTCGATATCATGATGCCCAAGGTCGACGGGCTCTCGCTGTGCCGGACCATCCGCAGCAACCAGGAGACACGCTCGATCCGCATCCTCGCGATCACGGGCGAGCCCGGAAAGAAAGCGCTCGCGCTCGAGGCCGGGGCCGATGTCTGCCTGATCAAGCCCGTCGGTTTCGAGCGCCTACGGCACGAGCTCTCGAGTCTGCTGGGTCGTCGCCGCCCGCGGAGCACGCGGCGGCCACGGCAACAGGCCTGAGCGGCGACTTGTATCTCGCGAAGGATTTGCTACGGTAACCCGCGAATCTTCTGTTCACTTATTCATTCGGAGTCAAACGCATGCGTAAGGAATCTGCTCTGTTGCTCGGTCTGCTCGTCTTCGTCGCCCTGGTCGGCTGCGCGGCCGACCCCGCCGCCGATAAACCCGATGCGGAGGTGTCGGAAGCCCAGCCCGTGACCGAGCCTGCGGCGGAAGGGACGACGCTCGGTTTCTCGGACGACAGCAAAATCACCTGGGTCGGCTCCAAGGTGACGGGAAGTCACGACGGCGGGTTCAACGCCTTCGACGGAGAGATCACGCTCGTCGACAACGACCCGACGGCTTCCGCTGTGAACGTCACGATCGACACGACCTCACTGTGGTCGGACGACGAACGCCTGACGGGGCATCTCAAGAGCCCCGACTTCTTCGAGGTGGAGGCTTATCCGACCGCGACGTTCGTCTCGACGGCGATCGAGGCCGCCGAGAGCGGCTACACCGTGACGGGCAACCTCAACCTCCACGGCGTGGAGAAGAGCATCAGCTTCCCGGCGGAGATCACGGTCGCCGACGGCTCCGTCTCGGTCCTGGCGTCGTTCGCCATCAAGCGATTCGATTTCGGGATCGTCTATCCCGGAAAGACCGACGACCTCATCCGCGACGAGGTTGCGATCACGCTGGATCTGAAGTCGAGCCCGCGCTAGTCAGTCGATCAGATCGCGCAGCAGGTCTTCGAGGATCTCGACGTCGTCGCGGCGGTCGGCGAGCGTGTTCTCGAGATCGATTTGTCTTTGCTGGAGACGTTCGAGCCGGGCCTCCTCCTGCGCCAGCTGCTGCTGCGCCATGCGGAGCTCCTGGTACAGCTGCAACGGCACTTCTTCGCGTCCCTCGCGCTCGATCTCGTCGATCCGTTCCTCCGTCTGCGACATCCACTGCTTGATGTTGCCGATCGACGACTTGGCATCCTGCTGCTCGCGGCTGTTTCGGTCGAGTCGGCCGTCCAGCGGCGCCAACCGACGCTCCTGCATCTCGATGCGACGCAGGATCAGCTCGGCGTCCTGGTTGCGGCGCATCGTTACGAGAAGGTCGACGAGTTCCTCCAGCGCCTGCTGGATCCCGGCCAGCTCGCGCACGACCTCTTCCGGCGCGGCCCCGGTGCTCTCCTGGCCGATCGCCGGTGAGAACCACAGCGCGGCGATCAGCGCCACCGGCACGAGTGCGATCAGTATGTTCTTCACGGGCGCTCCCTCCCTCGCGTTGAGTGTCACCATTCAAACCCGCCCGCGGCACGCGGAGCAAGCGCCGGCTCTGCGAGAAACGTGGCGGTCGGCTGCCCTCCGCAAGACGAATTGTTGTCCACCCTCCTCGAGTGACGTATACAAGATCGGGAGCCGCGTGTTTTGGGGATCGACGTGAAGACCGCTGCCGTTGTGATTCTGCTGACCAACGCAATCTTTTCCTTGCCGCTCCAGGCCCAGGTCTGCGACGGTGTTTCACCGCTGGAGGCGACCTCGTTGGTGTCGGTCGTCGTGGAGAACGGACTGACCGGCGACCCCCTTCTGGTGACGGCGCCCCCCGGAGACAAGGACCGTATCTTCATCGTCGAACAGGACGGCTTCATCTGGGTCAAGCAGCGCGGCTCGGCTGTGGGCACACGCTCGCTGTACCTCGACCTCTCCACGACGGTCAATTCCGCAGGCTTCGAGCAGGGTTTGCTCGGGATGGACTTCGCGCCGGACTTCGACACCTCCGGGTTGTTCCACGTCAGCTACACGGGCGGAGCCGGAACGGGCACGACCGAGCTGGAGACCTACCGCCAGGACCCGATGAACCCGAACCAGGCGCTGACGACCCCGGTCGCGAGCTTCCTCAGCGTTGACCAGCCGCAAGGCAACCACAACGGCGGCAACATTCGAATCGGTCCCGACGGGTTCCTCTATTTCGGCTTTGGTGACGGGGGCGGCTCCAACGACGCCGGTACCGGTCATTCGATGTGCGGGAACGCGCAGGACGATACGAACCTGCTCGGCACGATGATCCGCATCGACCCGACGGGNNGGCGCTGACGACCCCGGTCGCGAGCTTCTTCAGCCTGGACCAGCCGGACTTCACCCACAACGGAGGCAATATCCGGGTCGCCCCCGACGGGTTCGTTTATTTCGGTTTCGGTGACGGCGGTGGCGCCAACGACAGCGGTCCGGGTCATTCGATGTGCGGGAACGCGCAGGACGACACGAACCTGCTCGGCACGATGATCCGCATCGACCCGACGGGCAACTCCCCGAATCCACCGGACTGCGGATCGGGCAGCTACACGATCCCCGACGGTAATCCGAAGGCGGACGGCCCCGGCGGTGTTTGCGACG
>WVWW01000264.1:14628-17131 GCA_011773795.1 Acidobacteriota bacterium | reverse complement strand
GGAATAGTCCTTCTGCAGGAAGTGACGTGCGTGCCCGCGCGGGAAGTCCTCGACCGTCCCGATGACGCGAAATCCCAGCTTTTCGTAGAACCCCGGCGCCTGGAACGACACGGTGTCGACCTGGGCGCCGTAACAGCCGAGCTCGCGGGCGCGGCGCTCGGCTTCGTTCATCAGCTTCGCGCCGAGGCCTTGGCCACGGACCGACTCGGCGACCCAGACGACCTCGATGAGGTAGTGGCCGCAGATCGTGCGGCCGGAGACGCCGCCGATCAATGCATCGTCTTCATCGCGTGCAATCACCGTCAACGGGTGTATCTCCGCTTCCCCGATAGCTGCCGTGTTGAACGCACGCACGCGATCGATCAACTCCTGTTTGACCTCGGCGTCGCTGCCCTCGAGGATCTCGATCTTCATCTGGGCTAATCCCCGGCGTGGCGCTCGAAAAGCTCGTCGATCAGGTCTTCGTCGCCGAGCTCGCCGTCGCTCTTGAAGACCTCGACCTCGATGTCACCGTTCCCCGAGAACTCGAACTCCCAGCGCTCGTCGCCCGCTCGCACGGCCACGATCACCGCATCCTCGGTAACGCTCTGCAGCGTGTAGTGGAAATCTTCCTCATCCAATCGGTCGAGGAACTTCGTGAGACTGGACAGCTTACTCATCGCGACCCCGATTCCATCCTGCGCCAAAGCGCCAGGCTAAACGCAAGCGCGGCCTGAATCAACATCCCGGCGAGCGCAAAGCGGTTGGCCGGGGCTACCCCGTTGAAATACCGGTTTGGACGTTCGCGCCAGGGGGATCGAACCGGCAACTGTCATCGGATCACGCGTAACCTCTGTCGAAGTCGAGCGGGAGCTTGCTGCGCATGAATGTTCCGCTTCCGGTCCCAATGACGTTTCCGGCGGAATCTTCAAGCCGTGAATCGGCAAAGAACAGCCGGCCGGTGCGCCCGGTGAGCCGCCCATATGCCGTGATGCGACCCTCGGAGACCGGCCGGATCAGGTGGACGTGGAACGAGGTCGTCAACAGGAACACATCGGTCTCGATCGAGTTCGCCGCGAAGAACGCGGAGTCATCGAGTGCCTTGAAGTAGACCGAGCCGTGGGCGGCGCCGACGGCGTGGTGCATCTTGGGCACGATCTCGATCGACAGCTCGGCCGCGCCCTCGGCGATCTTCAGTTCCGGCTCGTAGAACGCGTTGATCGGCGCAGCGCGGTAGAGACGCTCGAGCTTCCTGAAGTGCTCCCGGAGTGAATCGGTCATGCGACGAGAATACCAGCGGTCAGGCGTCCGCGAGTCGGCGTAGCGCGGCGATCTCGCCCGGGCCCGTCCGGCAGCACCCGCCGACGACCGCTGCGCCGAGCTCGATCCACTCGGCGGCCCGATCCGCCCACGCCTCGGTGGGCTCCCCGGGGGCCCAGCTCTTGGAGCGAGCGTCGTACCGCTCCCCGGAGTTGGGGTACACGACGACCGGTGAGTCGGTGTGGTCTCGTGCGATACGAATCAACGGTGAGATCAACGCCGGTGGGGTGCAGTTGACCCCGACCGCCGCGACACGCGCATGCCCGTCGCAGAGTTTCACCGCATCCACGAACGGCGTCCCGTCGCTTATCCGGACCTCGTCGCGGCAAGAGAAGCTCAGCCAGGCCCACCGGGCCGGTGTCTCGTCGAGCAGGCGAAGCAACGCTTGGGCCTCGGGGAACGACGGGATCGTCTCACACGCCAGCAGATCGACCTCGCTTGCCGCCAGCAGTTCCCAGCGCTGCCGATGGAAGGACTCCAGCTCGCCGCTGTCGAGTCCGTAACGGCCGACGTATTCCGAGCCGTCCGCCAGGTACGCCCCGTAGGGTCCGATGCTTCCGGCAACGAGCGGGCGGAGACGCCCGGTTCGATGCCCCTCGTCCGACCAGAAACGGTCACGCACGGAGCACGCCTGCTCGACCGCCGAGCGCATCAACGCGATTCCCTCCTCGTCGGACAACCCGCGTTGGCGGAAGCCCGGCAGGGTTGCCTGATAGGTCGCCGTGGCGATGCAATCGGCTCCGGCCTCCAGGAACTCCCGGTGAACCTCGCCGATCCGCTGCGGCGCGTCCAGCAGCACGCGCGCCGACCACAGCGGGTCGTCGAGATCGCAGCCCTTCGACTCGAGGGTGGTCGCCAGGCCGCCGTCGAGCACCAGCGTGCCGCGCTCCAGGAATGCGGCGAGGGGGCTCCGGTTCACGTCTTTGGTCGACCCCCGGCGCCGTCTTGCGTGGCGTGTCGGAACGGCAGTTTCAACTGGTACAGCACGTCCTCGTCGCGCCGGTCGTCGAGCACGTCGACGCCGTAGCGGATGCGCCTGACGTCGTCGTAGACGAACGTGCCGAAGGCGCGGTCCCAGATCGAGAAGATGTTGCCGAAGTTGGTGTCGGTCCACGGCAGCTCGTCGTGGTGGTGGAACTTGTGCATGTTGGGCGTCACGAGAACCCAGGCAAGCGGCCGGTCGATCCAGCGCGGTACGTCGACG
>WVWW01000264.1:0-14532 GCA_011773795.1 Acidobacteriota bacterium | reverse complement strand
CGCGTCCACTTTGAGATCGCTGTGATGCACCCTGTGGAAGCGCCACATGACGCCGAGCTTGTGCAGCAGGAAATGTGCGATGTACTGAGCGACGAGGTCCAGCGCCATCACCGCCAGCAATAACTCGAGCCAGATCGGCCAGTCGACGAGATGCAGCAAGCCGAACTCGGTTCGCTCGATCCAGTCGAAAAGACCGACCATCGCGAACGCGAGGAGGGCCCCGATCGCCGCGACCGTGGCAAAGAGCGTGAGGTTGACCCGCGCATGCGCCCATTTGCGGTAGCCGAAGCGAAATAGCGGCCGTCCGGCCTCGGCGAGCCATCCGGCGCTCATGCAGACGCCGACCCAGACCAGGCGTTGCCAGGTCGGCATTCGCTCGAAGAAATCGACGAAGGCTTCCAAGCTGCTCATTCTAGCCGCACCCGAGTCCCGGTTGGGACGGCCTTCGTCGATGTCGAGCGGCCGGCGGTATACTCGGCGGCCGATGGCGAGCCGTGCCAAGAGAGTCCTGCTCGGTTGTCTCGCGGGTTGCGGGTTCGTTCTGCTGCTGTTCGTCGGCTCCTGCATCGGGTTGACGGTTTGGCTCAACCAACCCGGCGAGGTCCTCGAGCCGCGCGTACTCCTCGGGCCTGAGACCACGGGGTACATCGAGTGGACGTTGCGCCTGGAGGATCCCGGCACCGCGGAGTTCACGGAGGGGATGCTCCAACGCTTCGCCGAGATCAGCGAGCAATCCGACTCACCTCTGCCCGATGGGCTCGAATCGCTCCTCAACGCACGCCAGATGCGCTCGGCGCGGAAAGACATGAACAAGCTGTTTCCCATCGTCGTCGCCTGGACGACGCACCCGGCCGGGCGGCCGGACGACGGCGAGCACGTGTTCACCGCGAGCGCCAGCGGTCTGGGGCATCGCATCGCACTGATGGACTGGATCTTCGGGCTGATCTTGCGCTGGCGGGGCGGGGCCGATTCCGTCAATCACGAGGGCGAGCGGATCTACCTGATGCGGGAGTCCAGCGAGACACGAGCGGCGGCATTCGTTCGCAACGGCATCGTGTTCGTGACGACCGACCTCGACTCGGCGAAACAGGCGCTGGCCCGCCTGGGGCAACCCGCCACCGGCGCGGCCGGGGCAACGGAGTTCGGCGTGCTGTTCGACTCCGTCCCGAAGGATCAACCCTTGCAGGGCGCACTGACCAACCGGGGCGGCGAGCTGCGCCGCGTGCTCGACGCGCTCGACCTGGAGACCGAGCACGTCTCGGACGAATCCTGGGACGAGGTTCGCGGGGCGACGATCATCGCCGGCTTTCGGAACGAGACCGACTTCGGCGGGACCGTCACGCTTCTCGGCCCGGGCAGCGACTGGGCCGAGGCGCATGCCGGAACCTTGGGACCCGCGCTCGAGACGCTCTTCGAGCGATCGCGGATCGACTTCGTCACCACGGTCCGCCGGGTCGGCGATCGGATCGAGGTCGACTTCACGACCCAGGATCTGTTCGGCCAGATCGAGTCGATGAACTAGCCCAACGAGGCCCCCCGGAGCCGACCCGCGCAGCGCGGATGAGCGCGGTTTCCACGGACGGCCTCAGCGGTGACAGACCTCGAGACAGTTGCCGAACGGGTCCTCGAAGAACACCGCGTAGTACGTCTCGTCGTACTCGGGGCACGGCCGCGGGCCGCTGACGTTCACCGCACCGGCTTCCACCATGATTCTGCCCAGCTCGTCGACGCGCTCCCTGCTCGCCGCCCAGAACGAGATCCGGTTGGCGTTGGGCCTGTGGTGCTCGTCCTCGGTGAAACCGAACCACGACTTGGACGGCCCCTCACCCACGGCATCGAAGCCGCGAAAGCTCTTGCCCTTCCAACCTTCCTCGAAACCGATCGGTGGAAGGATCTTGGAATAGAACTCCCATGCGAGCTCGATGTCGTTGACACGCAAGTCGATGTGCTGGTAGGGAGTACTCACGAGCCTGCCCTCAACGGTTGCGACGCGTTCCAGGCATCCTCGCCTACCTGCGCGTGTTGCCGCTCCATCATCATCAACCATCGACCGTCCTTCTTGACGAGCAATGCCTCGAACGGCACGTGATAGGAGGTGGACTCGCCCGACTTCGTCGTTGCGGTGTACTTGAACATCCCGACTTCGAATGCGGTGTGCTCGTCGACCTGACGCTCGGTGAAGCGGAAAGCCACCTTTGCGGTGGTCCCGGCCGCTTTCATCTCGACCATGTCCCGGCCCCACTCGGCCAGCTGCTCGCGGATCAGACGTGTCCCGCCGGGAAAGACGAACACGGCGTCGGGGTGATACGTCGCCGCCATGCCTTCGATGTCGGACTCGACAACCGTCCGCCGAATGACGTCCCATACATCGCGATCGATGTCGGTCTGTGAATCGCCGGCAAACAAGCTGCCGGCAAGGCAAACCGGAACAAGAAGGTGGATCAGCCTTTTCATGGTTACCCCCTATTCGACGATCGCTTCCCCGTCCTCGACGCGGAACCGGATGAAGGCGTGCTGCGCCTGCGGGATCGGTGTCCGCTCCAGCTCGATCGAACCGTCCTCTTGCTGTTTTCCCAAGATCCGAACGGCCGGGGTGAACGACCAGCCCGACATCGCCGTGCGGATCGCCTCCTCGAACGCCGCTGCATGTTCGTCGGGCGGCAGGACGTCCCATTCCAGCTTGACCAGTCTAGCCTCCCCGCTGCGCTCGACGTGATAGAGAATCCGGGCGACGCAGGCCACCTCGTCGACGAGCGCGCTTGCCGGATAGTCGGGAAGCGCTTGCTCCAGAGGCCCCGGCGGGATGACCAGCGGCGTGCTCGAAGCCCGCGTGCCCTTCTGTTCGGGTTGGAAGTGCTCGATCTGGGACGAGCCCGTCGGCGGCGGCTTCATGGCCGCGCAACCGCCGGCGATCAGGGCGGCGACGCAGAACAACCCGAGGCGTCTGCGATTGTCGAGGTCGGACGGCTTCAATTCACCCTGAACATCCCGGCCCAGATCACGTCGAACTGCATCTGACCGTCCTGCATGGTGTCGTAGTTATCGTGCCCGACCGCGAACGTGACCACCTGTCCCGGCTTGAACGTCTTGAAGGGTTCGCTCCCCTCGAGAGGTTGCGCCGACTTCGCGTCGATGCGAATGATCTTTCCGCTCAGCGGCACACGGAAGTATCCGATGTCCCTCGACTTGAAGTGAATCACGTTGGCCGTGCCGACTCCGGGTGGAGAATTCAGGTCCGCCTTGGACAGATCGATCAGCAACACGCCACCGGCGGAGACGCTGTACGGCAACGCCGCGTCGTTACCCGTGTGCATCGCGTGCGCGGCATCGAGCACGATGGTCGGCTCCTCGCCGTGGACGGCACCTGCCGCGAGACAGAGGGCAAGGGCGAGAAAACAACGGGTGTGGGTCATGTTCATTGCTGTCACGTCGACTCCATGTGCAGTAAAGATACAGGAGACTCCGGCCGTGTCGAGTCTCTCCTGGCGACGCTAGTCCCCGAACGCGCCCAGGGCCTGGGTCAGGGTCGACTCGGCCCGTTCGCCAAAGGCGACCAGGACGATGCGCTCGAGGTCCGCTCCCGGCTCGAGGAACGAAGCGATGGCCCGCATCGCGACGTTCGCGGCCTCGTCCGGCGGGTACCCGAACACGCCGCAACTGATCGCGGGGAACGCGATGCTGCGCAAGCCGTATTCGACGGCGAGGGCGAGCGATCGCGAATAACAGCGTCCGAGGAGTCGCTCCTCGTCTGCGTTTCCACCGTGCCAGACCGGACCGACCGTGTGGATCACGTGGCCGGCAGGCAAATCGAACCCCGGCGTGATGCGCGCTTCCCCTGTCGGACAGCGGACACCCGGCCGGACCTCCGGGACTTGCGCGCAGGCATCGCGCAGTCGCGGTCCGGCGGCACGGTGGATCGCGCCGTCGACTCCCCCGCCTCCGAGCATTCGTTCGTTCGCCGCGTTGACGATCGCATCGACTTCCAACGTCGTGATATCGGCTCGAACGACTTGAACACGATGCATCCGGTCGTGCTTCCTCTCCCGGTGGTCTGAGCCATGGCTTTGACCGGCAAGTATACGCCTCGGCCGACCGGGCGAATCTAACCCTCTTCGAGCGGCGAGACCCCCACCTCGGTCCGGTCGAGCTCGACCCGCACGATGTCGCTCCACACCACGTACACGGGGCGGGCGCGGTCGTCGATGAAGATCAACATCCCGGCGTTCTCGTCGCCGAGGTCACCACGGCGCTCGAGGCGGAGCTCCTCTCCGCTGCGCAGAGTCACCTGAATGCGATCGGCGTCGCCACCTGCGGGGACGATCGAGGCGATCAGGCCGAAGGGGATGGTGTAGTTCACGCCCTCGATCGGGGCGTCGAGCGTCTCGGTGGTCTCGCTCTCGTCGAGGTCGTAGACCAGCCGACCGGTGAAGCGCTGCCCGCCGCGCGTCGTGACGCTACCGGTGAGCGGGCGTCCCGGGGGGAAGTCGTCGTAGGCGGGGCCCGCGCCGCCGGGGCTGAAGTCGACGCGCTCGAAGGCGTCCCAGGAGATCAGCACCCGGCCGTAGCGCGGGTCGTCGACGTAGATCCCGCGGTTGCCCTTGCCGACCTCGCGGGTGCCGGAGAGCACGATCTCGCGGCCGTCGTCCAGCGTCACCAGAGAGCTGTCGCCCGAGTGCCGCGCGATGGAACGGATGGTGTCGAAACGGAGGTCGAGCCTGCCGTCGGGCGTGTTGCCGGCGAGCTCGTCGGTGCCGAGGCACTCCGTCCGGTTCCACCGGACGAAGCCCGTGAAGTCGCCCTGCGACGTCCGCACCGTGCCGTGCAAACGGTCGACGGCGTCGCCGGGCCCATCGCTGGCGAGGAACTCGATGGTCCGAATCCGCGTCTCCTCGAGGTCCACGACGCCGGCGCTTCCGTCCCACACCCGCACGCCGTCGCCGAAGTCGTCGGCACCGAACCGGTCGAGATCGAACACGGTCCCACTCTTGAGGGTCACCTCCAGTCGACCGCCCTTCCGCTCGACACGCTCGATGTCCCCGAACCGCACCATGAAAGGCCGCTCCAGGTCGATCCGGCGCTCGCGGTCGAGCTCGACCCCGAGGAACTTGCGCGGACGACGCTCCACGAGGCGCTCCGGCGGCACGTCGGCGGCCCAGGGGTTCTCGTCCTTGGTCCCGTTGAAGTGGTCGCCCCAGAACATCTCCTCGTGGCCTCCGAAACGCAGCGGCCCCTCGTACGTGCTGCCGTCATCGGTCGTGACGCGGCCGTAGAGAACGCTCGGATGGGCTTCCAGCGGGGCCACATCGGGCCGGTTCGAACCGAAAGCGTCCGGCTCGGGAGGGGGTGCCGTCGCCCACCGATAGGCCAGCAAGCCGGCCACGACGAGCGGGACGGCGCCCGCGAGGACGAGCAGAACCGGCGCGAGCCTCTTCACGGGCCCGAATCTACACTGTTTTGAATATCCTTTTCGTGAGCCTTTTCTGAGCGTTGGATGAGGCATTGCCGGATGACGTCGATGGAGAACGGTTTCCCGTGGGCCGGGAAGACGGTTTGCGCGCCGAGCTCGACGAGACGACGCCAACTCTCGACGACTCGATGGAGGTCATCCGCGAAGATGGGCAGGCCCGGTGTGAGGGTCAGCGGAAACCGGTTCATCGCGAGGTCGCCCACGAAGACTTCCCCGGTGTCCAGAAGAACGGAGATAGATCCGGGCGAGTGTCCCGGCGTGGGGATGACGCGCCCGGGGATGCCGAATTCTTGCAGCGCGGAGGTCTCGTCCGGGAGCGCCCGGTCGACCTCGGCGGGCGGGACGTCGATCAGTGGCATGACGAGACGATGAGCGGCCATGAAGATCCGGCCCCACGTCGTGACACCCGGCGGGAGAGGCGGGTTGCCGTGCTCGACCCAGTCGACTTCCTTCTCGTGCACCGCCAGGGTGGCTCCCGTGAGCTTCTTGATCTCGGCTGCCGAACCCATGTGGTCCCAGTGGGCATGCGTAAGGAGGATCAGTCCGACTTCCTCCGGCGTGATCGCCGCCCGGGAGAGACCGCGAAGAAACGCACGACCTTTGTTCGGTTGTCCGGCGTCCACGACGACGATGCCCGCGTCGCGAAGCACGTAGCAGGTGTCGAAACCCAACTGGATGGGGCGGATCTCGGTCACTTGGTCCCTATTTTGACACCGTCGCGCTCCCGGTTCATCGCTCGCTTACGTCGCAGAAGTGGACGTGGGGGTACGATGAACCAGCTCGCCAGGGTCACCAGGCCGAACACCGTGTAGCAGACCGCAAAAACCCACAGCGGGGCCTCGTAGTAGAGAAGCGTCTCCACCCAATGGGCGATGAAGCTACCGCTATAAACCGCGTCCCCTGCTCGAGATCGAAGCGCCATCTCGAGCGTCGTAAGGCGACAAATTTGCCCGAGCCATGCCTGAGCGACAACAACGCCGATAGCCAACAAATGGCCGAGGCGAAACCATGGGTTCCTCACCCACCGCCACCTTCGAGCCCCTCCGATCAGCGTGAGAGCAAGGCCGAGAATCACGAACAGGACGAACGCGACGTGTACTGCGAGCACCATGTCGGCAGCGATTCGGTAGCGCAGCAAACCGGTCACGGGTCTATCCCCGTACGGCGTCACAGTTGCAGACAGACCCAGTGTCCCTCGAGCGCCGCATCTCTGAGGATCTTGCTCAATGAACCGACGTCGCTCGAGGCATCGTGCTCTTGCGACGATAGCCAGAATTGCTTCACTTTGGCACCGTCGACACCGGGAATGATCTCGTTGCGCTCACAGATCTGCTGGAACCTCCCGAACTCTCTTTGCAGCGACCCGACTTCATCGGGAGACAACCAGAGCATCTCGTCTTCGTAACGATCGCTCGTGGTGGGGCAGACATCGATGAGCGTCGGAAACTCGCTTCGGAGGTCCTGGGGGAGATACTGGACGGCGTACAGAAGTGGTTGTGGGAAGGTCTCGGCTACCAGCGCTTTTTTGAGGGTCTGGTCGCCGATGGGGAGAAACGGGCGATACCGAAACACTTGCAGCGACTGACCCATCTAGACCTGCCGTTTCGAGTCCATACGTTGGCGTATCACCTGCGGGCCGGGCTGGCGCGGCCCTTTCAAGGCAGCCAACAAAGCCGCCAACCCGAGTGGAGTGTACACCCGGCGATGTGCACGACGGCCGTTCGGAAGGGCCAGCGCCGGCAATTGCTAGATCCAGCGACGGACGGACTTCTTGTAATCGAGGTAGGAATCACCGAACTTGCGCTCGAGGTAGGCCTCCTCGGGTCGAACGGCCGTCCTGTCGACGACGAGGCAAGCAAGGGGCACCAGCAACAGGATCCAGAGATTCCCGAAGCCGATGCCGATCGCCGACTGCAGCAGGGCGAAACTCACGTACATCGGATTGCGCGTGAAGCGGTAGACACCGCTGCGGATGATCTCGGGAGTGGCGAGCCAGGGCCTCGGGTCCTGGCCCGTCCTGCGAAAGAGCCGCACCGCTCCGACCATGAGCGAGAGGCCCGGAAGGGCAGCCAAAACGGCCAGCCCGATGCGAAGGCCGCGCGCCGGCGCGACGGGCAAGGGCCAGACGAACTGCAGGGCGATGCCCGCGACGACACCGGCGGCGTAGGTCAGGGGCGGCGGGATCCGTACGGCTGCGCCGTCTTGGGTCTCGGTGTCCATTCGCTGCTCTCCGCACGCTACTCGGGCTTACGACCCCACGACTGAAAGAAGAGGTGTGAAACCACCAACGTTCCAGGGTCATCAAGTTGTTCTCGCAACTCATCCTTCAGGTCGGCGAGATCGCGTTTCTCGGCCAGTCCGTCGGCGACGACCCGCTGGCTCAGGTTTTCCGCGAAATCCAACAGGATGTTCCGACGGGCATGCCCTGGCGGATAGACGTGAACAAGCGGGTTGGTCCGTATTTCCTCGAGGCCGGCCTCGCGGAGCAGCCGCGGGAGCTTGCGGCCGATGAACGGATCGATTCCGTTCTTTTCGGAGTACCTCACGAATAGCTCAACGAGCGTCGTCCACGCGTCCGACGGAGGATCACACACGTGAGCTATCCAGTCGGCTTCGTGAAAGGCGACCCAGCCCCCCGGTCTGACGAGCGCAACGGCCTCGGCAACGATCTCCCGGGGCTCTGGAACGTTGACCAGCACCAGACGCGCCGTGGCCAGGTCGAACGCCGCCCGTGGCAACTCGGTGGAACGCGCGTCCCGGCAGAAGACTTCAACGTTGTTCAGCCCGCGTTGATGAATCAGCCCTCGCGCCAAGTCCACGGCATCCTGGCTTCTCTCGACACCCGTCACGCTCCCGGAAGGCCCGACTCGTTCCGCGAGAAGCTCCAGGCACCCATGCGGCCCGCAACCGATCTCGACGACGCGGGCACCCGGTGGAATGCCGATTTGGTCGAAGAGCCAACCGGACTCGTGTGCAAGCTCTTGCGCTTGCCGCTGCAGCCTCTCTTGCTCTGCGCGCCGATAACCGAGAACGTACTGATCGGAGTTGCTCATGGCGGCGGCTTCATTCCATGCGACGTTTGATTCTGCTCCGTCTGACGTTCGCGTGAACCCGGGGGCACAAGGGGCGCGGAGCAGCGCCGTTACGAGTCGGTGTCGAACGCGTTGTCATGCCTGATCCGCCAATTTTTTTGCCGCCACCAGGATTTCCTGTTCACACCGACGGATGAGGCTCTCGTTTCTGTTTCCACCTTGCTCGTCGTTCCATTTGATGTCTTCGATCGCACTGGCGTTGGACTTGAACGACCAGAGATCATCGGGGCACCTCGAGCCCAGTTTATCGATGACCTCTTTCCAAATTATCATTGCGCCGTCATATTCAGACAGTTCTCCGGACACGATTCTCTTGGCAGTGTCTTTCGCCAGCGCGTAGGCGTGATCTGTGCTGATTTCTCTCATAGTGTTATCAGGCATGACGATTGTGCCGGTTGTCCGTCCACGAGCCTTCGACGCCTACTGGAGCCCCAGGCAGCTTCGACACAAGCTATCTGTCATTCGCTGTTTGCAGGCTCTCAGCACTACTTCGGAAGAGGGCCTCTCATCCAATTTCTCTAACTCGCCGATCAGGTTCGAGCAGATTTCTTTGGCCTGAATCTCCGATATCGCAGGTTCTTGGACCACCAGTTCGTCAGAGCGACCGATACTCAAGCGTGCTCCGCCCGCATCGGTGCGCATCTCCACCCAATCCTTCCCACGCCAGAGGCGTGCAACGGCCCCGTCCTCGGCATCGGCAGCAAAGAGTGCCACCTGCTGTTTCCTCGTATCCAGCGTCAGAGCCACATTTCCAGAAGGTGAGAAGGTAACGTAACCGCCGCGCTCCTGACCTGTGTCATCGTACAGGAGGATCCCTGCTGCTTTTTCCCCTCGTGGTATGGATTTTCCATTGATGACTGCGTCTGGCAACTGCCCACTCAGTCTCACGCGGTCCACACCATTGTTGTCGACGATCACGATTTCTGCGACCCGCAGAATGTCAACGACTTGCGACTGTTGGGCGTCGACCTGCGTAAGCCCGGGCTGACCAATGGCGAGGACGATCAGCAGAGTCAGGCTAACACATAACATCAGCCGCGTTTGTCGGTTGGCCTGCTCACAACGGGTCAGACGCTCCCTTAGTTCTTTCTCCATACTTACACTCCTCACATATTTCTTCGGTGGTTTGCAGACTTCCAGGAAGTCTTGTCTCTGAATTTGCCACAGCGACCGCTCCGAGGATTCCCGAGTAGGATAGTGGGTAGTCAAGAATGTTAGGAAAGGAGAGGGCGGGTCGTTCCTGAACTCTGCGATGTGAGCTATCGAGACGTCTTCGTTTTTCGGTATTGATTGATGTACCGAATCGTCGAAGACGAGGTCCAGATTGTCGCTTTCTTCCACGGAGCGCGGGACTTTCAAGGCAGGTCGTCCCGGAACGAACCTGAGAGTTCACACGCACGTGGTTCTTCACAACAAGTCCAGCGGACTCTTGGCGGCCAGCGGGCCCTTGGGTGATCTGGTGCCGTCCAGGGTCCATCAGTCGTGGCGGTGGCGGCTCGGCGACCGCTTGCGTGGTCACGCGGGGTCGACCAGCGTGAGGAGCTTGGCGGTAGCTTGCTCCACCACGTCGCGGGGCGCTCGGCAGATACGTTTCGCCTTTCGGGCTCGCCAATCGAGACTCTTGACCTGGTCGCACAGGACGGCTCCTTGACGGGTAACCCTTGACCTTGGAAGTGACGGGACAGCACAGGGCAAGGCCGACCTTGCGGTGAATTCTATGTCCACGCGGAAGGCACCTGGGAGACCCAGGCAGGACCTACAGGAGTGCGGCTGGGTTCAGCTCACCTGATCGCGGTTCTTGAGCCATTGCCTGAGGGACGCCTGGGATTCGCCGGACCGCCGACCGGCCAGAAGGCCATCGATGCTGATGTCCTCATCCAGATCCGGCCAGTGGATCCCCTCTCCACCACCTACGAACCGCCAGTTCGCCCGTTCCGATGCCGATCCGTTGAACAGACGCGGAAACCAGGCGACGGGTACGGAAACGGTGCGCCCGTCGGATAGATCCACGGTCAAAGTATCTTCGTCGACGGTGACTGCCTGCGCCACCGGTCGACTAGACGGAAAAGAACTCATCCCAAGACCTCAACAAACGTTCGCGATTGCTGGTCAATATACGCTGCAGCCGGCGGATCTCCAATCGAGACATCCGACCGCTGTCGACCAGACGCACCGGGTTCAGCCAGAACTTCGCGACGTTCGAATCTCTCTCGACGTGGACGTGGGGACGTTCGTTGCGGTCGGCGGAATAGAAGAAGAACCTGTAGGGACCGACGCGCAGGACGGTGGGCATGATCCCGTCGGGCGGGAGGCGGGCACACCCGAGTATCCCCGGCCCACGGAGATCTTGCGAGGTCGGATAGCGCGACGGACGTTGCGGAATGGAAACGTGGCGCCGGCGCTTCAGTCCCTCCGCCCGCCGAGCAACCCCAGCCGGAAGGCCCAGTAGAGCAGCGTCAGCAGCGAGGTGATGAAGGCGGCGACGTAGGTCATCGCGGCGGCGTTGAGCACGCTGCGGGCGCCGGTGAGCTCGTCGCGGGTCACCAGTCCGCCGGAGTCGAGCGCGGCGAGCGCGCGTTTGCTGGCGTCGAACTCGACCGGCAGCGTGACGAGCGTGAACACGGTCGTTGTCGCGAACAGCAGCACGCCGATCAGGGAGGCGGTGTGGCCGAGGGGCGTCGCGGCGCCGCCGAGGATCGCGGCCAGGATCAGCACGATGATCGAGAGTCCGCTGCCGGTGTTGGCAACGGGGACCCAGGCCGAGCGGAAGCCCAGCGGGGCGTAGCCCGTGGCGTGCTGGATGGCGTGGCCGACCTCGTGGGCGGCGACGCCGAACGCGGCCATGCTGTTGCTGCCGTAGACGGGCTCGCTGAGGCGCAGCGTCTTGCTGCGCGGGTCGTAGTGGTCGGACAGCTTGCCGCGGACCGGCTCGATCTTGACGTCGCGGATGCCGTTGCGGTCGAGGATCGCCTGGGCCACCTGCGCTCCGGTCATGCGCGAGCGGGTGGCGATGCGGGAGTACTTGGCGAACGCGCCCTTGACGCGCGCCTGCGCGAACAGGCTGAGCGCCATGCCGACGCCGATCACGATCAGATAGAGGGGGTCAAAAAACATCGTTGTCCTCTTGAACGGCCGAGCCGCCCGTTTCGTTCCGTTTCCTTAAGATCGCCGGGAAGCGGTGGCAAGGCCTAGGGGTCGAATTCCCCGTCCGGCTCGACCTTTGCGGCGAGATAGTTGCCCGTCACCCTCCACAGGAGCGACCCGAAAAGAACGACGAAGCCCATCAGCAACAGGTCCTGGGGGCCGCCGACGCCGCCGGACAGGACGAGCCAGAACTGCCAGACCACCATCGGGGCGAAGAGGATCCACATCCCGAGGACGATCAGGCCCGAGGGCCTGCGCACGCTCCGGTAGCTCGTCTGGCCGTCGGTTCCCTCGGGAGCGTCCTCCTCGAGCGGCGCCAGGAGCAGCTCCCGGGCCTCCTCGGCGCGCGTGGACTCGACCATCACCTCGGGCTGCCACCAGCTGTTGTAGCCCCCCGAGCTGAACCGGACGTACCCCACCAGGTCGTGCTGCCGCTCGTTCTTGATGAAGTAGTGCATGCCCGACTGGTCGAGCAGGGACTTGACGATCGGGATCAACGTCGAGTTGTTGATCTTCATGACCGAGACGAACGTCGGTTCGTCGTCAGACGGCTCGGCTGGAGGTTCGTAAGGCACGGTCGAGCATGGTACACAAAGAAAAGCCCCGGGCGAACCCGGGGCTCTTGGTCTCGAGTTCGGCGGAGCGTCAGTTCTTCTTCTTGCGCGCTTCCAGCTCCGTCATCAGACCGACCTCGTTGAGGTACAGGTCGACGTTCCCGTTGCTGTGCTCGACCGCGCTCGAGAAGGGGCACTTGGAAGCGGCTTTCTCGCCGTTGCCGTTCGCGGTCTTGGCCTGGACGCCGTTGCCGTTGGCCTCGGCGGCAGCGGCGTCTTGCGCCTTGATCATCTCCTCCATCATCACCTTGCCGGCCTCGATGCCGTCCTCGACGAGCGGCAGGTCGATGATGCCCACGCCGCGCTCGGTGGCCAGCTCCTCGACGCGGTTCTGCGTGCGGTCGCGCATGAAGCCGTGCGGCACCTGCAGCACGCGCTGCGCGGCGTCCGGCGTCCAGTCGAACGCGGAGAACAGCGGGTTCTTCTTGTCGTCGCGGCCGATCAGCTTGAGGCTCTCGTCCGTGGTCGTTTCCTGACTCTCGAGCTGGTCGACGGTGTCGACGCTCGGCAACACCAGCTTGACGCCGGTTTCCTCTTCGATGATATTTGCTGCGAACTCGAGCGTGACGGTCGGCAGCTTCTTGATCCGCGCGCTCTTCTCGACGCGCGCCTTGGCGCGGCGCCGCTGGTAGGCGTCCTTCATCGTCCACAGCGCGCGCTTGGCGTCCTGGGTCCACTTCAGCTTGCGGCCGTCGTAGGTCGTCTCTTCGGAGACACCGCCTTCCATCGCGGCGATGCGGTCGAGCATCTCGGGGGTGATGATCTCGAACGTCGTGCCGTTGCAGACGCCGCACTTCACCGGGTCCGGCTCGCTGGCGGTCACGCCGCAGGTCTTGCAGATCGAGGTCGCCTGCTGGCGCGCCTTCTCGATCGCCAGCATCTCGGCCAGCCGCTCGGTCTGCGCCGACGCGCTCTTCGGCATGTAGCGCTCCATCGCCTCGTCGAGCACGTCGCTGGTGATCACGCTGTGGCCCTGCTCCACCGCCAGGCGGTAGATCGCGGTGCGCGCGATGCCCTGCACCATCTGCGGCACGCGCTTCATGCGCTCCTCGGCCTCGGGGGTCCAGCGGATCGTCTCCTCGGCCTTGAGGTCCAGCTCGGGGTAGTGCAGCCGCGTGGTCAGCAGGATGTCGCAGGGGCAACTGCGCAGCAGGTTCTCGGCGTTGCTGCCCAGGCCCGGCTCGCTCTTGTCGCTGTGCACGCCGATGCGGCCGATGACCAGCATCCACGGGTTCGGCTTGCGCGCGTGGTCCAGCACCTTCTGGAAGCACTTGCCGTCGAGCAGCGTGCGCTTGATCTCGACGCCGCGCTCCTCGGCGATCGTGTTGGCCACCTCGAGGTGCGACTGGTAGATCTGCGCCAGGCCGGTGTCGATGATCTCCTCGTGGAGCTGGTTCTGCTCCTCGAAGCGGAAGACCTTGGCCGCCTTCTCGGTCAGCACGTTGACCACGCCGTTGAACACGGAGTAGTGCAGGTACGGGTCGTAGACCGAGATCGCCTCGACCTTCTTGTCGAACTTCTCGGCCAGCTCGATCGCGGTCATCAGGGCGCCGAAGGACTGCGGGCTGCCGTCGATGCCGACCAGGATCGTGTCGCGCACCGGCTCGTCGTCGGCCTCGGGGAGCTGCTTGATCACCAGCACGTCCTTGTCGACGGTGCGGGTGACGCGCTCGCAGACCGAGCCGATCTGGCTGTCGCGCACGCGGCCGATGCCCATCACGCCGAGCACGGTCAGGTCGTACTGCGACTCCTGGATGTCCTTGATGATCTCGACGTGGTGCTTGCCGTCCATCATCTTCGGCTCGAACTCGAGGCCCGCGGCCTCGCACTGCTTCTTCATGTGGTCGAGGTAGCTGTCGGAGATCAGCTCCAGGCCCATCGTGATCAGGCTGTCGTGGATCTTGCGCTGCCGGTCGAGCTCGGTCTCCTCGAGGTACTCGTCGGGCAGCGTGTACTCCATCTGCTTGAAGCGGTAGTCGTGCATCTGGGCCGCGTAGACGTGGCTGCCCACGAGCTTGGATTCGAATTTCTTGCCCAGGGTGACGGCCGTGTCGATTGCCTGGTTGGAGTAATCCGAGTTGTCCACGGGTACGTAGATGGTCTTGTACATCGCCTCTCCTGACTGCCTCTTACGAAGCGGAACCCTCGGGCACGGCGCCCGGCGCGGGCGCTTCCGACTTGGCGGCCGCGTAGCGCCGCCGGATAAAGATTACCA
>WVWW01000012.1:20845-25320 GCA_011773795.1 Acidobacteriota bacterium | reverse complement strand
CTCGTACTGCCGCGGTTTTCGGCCCGGGTCGAGCTTCAAGGCAACCAGGACGTAGATTCCAGCCCGCTTCCGGCTTTCGTTCCTCGAGACCCACTCTGTGTTTCCCGGTCTCCGTGGGAGAACCAACGGTGTCAAGCTATACTCCGCCGATGTCCGCCCTGGAGTTCTCATGATCGACAAGACCCTGGCTCATTTCCGTGTGACCGCCAAGCTCGGCGAGGGCGGGATGGGCACGGTCTACCGCGCGCAGGACACGAAGCTCGGCCGCGACGTCGCGCTGAAGCTCCTGCCGGAGGCGTTCGCCAACGATGCCGAGCGGATGGCCCGGTTCTCCCGCGAGGCGCAGGTGCTGGCCTCGCTGAACCATCCCAACATCGCCGGCATCCACTCGGTCGAGGAAGCGCCGCACCCCGAATCGGGCCCGCCGCTTCACTTCCTCGTGATGGAGCTCGTCGAGGGCGAGACGCTGCAGGAGCGCATCGAGCGCGGGCGGCTCTCGTTCGAGGAGGCGCTGAAGATCACGCTGCAGATCGCGATCGGCCTCGAGGAGGCGCACGAGCGCGGCATCATCCACCGCGACCTCAAGCCCGCGAACGTCAAGCTGACGCCGGACGGGCAAGTCAAGATCCTCGACTTCGGGCTGGCCAAGGCGTTCGATCCCGACGCCGCGTCGGACTCGATGCCGCCCGCGGCGTCGAGCCTGTCGCTGTCCCCGACGATGACCGGGATGGCGACGCAGGCGGGCGTGCTGCTCGGGACCGCCTCGTACATGAGTCCGGAACAGGCGCGCGGCGAACCGGTGGATCGCCGCGCCGACATCTGGGCGCTGGGCATCGTGCTGATGGAGATGCTGACCGGCAAGGTCGTGCACCGCGGCAAGACCGTGTCGGACACGCTGGCCTCGGTGCTGGCCCGCGACCCGGCCTGGGACGAGCTGCCCGCCGGCACGCCGCGGGCCGTGCGCCGGCTGCTCGAACGATGCCTGGAGAAGGAAGCCCGCAATCGGCTGCGCGACGTCGGCGAGGCGCGCATCGCCATCGAGCGCTTCCTGGAGTCACCCGAGGACGAACCGCTGGAGACGTCGTCGGTCGCCGTCGCGGAACCGGGGCCGGCGTGGAAACGCCTCGCGCCCTGGGCCGCCACGGCGCTCATGGCCGTGGCGTTCCTCGTCACGTTCGTCGTGCTGCGACCGGAACCGCCTACGCCGGAACCGGCCACGCGATTGAGCATGGTGCTCCCGGCCGATCTGAATCTCTTCGGCGGCTACGGGGCGAGCGCGGTGCGCTCCCCGACGGAGAACCGGCTGGCTTACGTCGTGTTCTCGGGCGGCCGGAACGAGATGCGGCTTCGGGCCCTCGACCAGTGGGAGGGAACCTTGCTGGCCGAGGGAACCGGTCAGGGCCGTCCCTACCAGCCCTTCTTCTCGCCGGACGGGAAGTGGGTCGGATTCGTCACGCCGGAAGAGTTGCGCAAGGTACCGGTCGGCGGCGGCACGCCGATCAAGCTCTGCGACGTCGACCGCGCCCGCGGTGCGAGCTGGGGAGCGGACGGGACGATCGTGTTCAGCTCGACCCCGAGGGGCGCGTTGATGCAGGTTCCGGACAAGGGCGGGGAGCCGCAACCGTTCACCGAGCTCGACGAAACCAGGAACGAGCAGACGCACCGGTGGCCGCAGTGGCTTCCCGGTGGGCGGGCGGTGTTGTTCACCTCGCACACGCAGCTCAACGAATTCGACCACGCGACCATCGAGGTCTTCGTCCCCGCGAGCGGCGAGCGGCGGGTGGTCCACCAGGGAGGCTCGTTCGGTCGTTACGTCGAGCTGGGAGACGGCAGGGGAGTCGTGGTCTACGCCAACGGGGATTCGCTGTTCGGCATCCCGTACGACGTGCAACGCCTGGAAGTGACCGGTTCGTCGGTGCCGCTCGTGCAGGGGGTCACCGTCAGCCGTTCCCAGGGGAGCGCCCAGTACGACATCGCCGACGACGGTTTCCTGGTCTACGGCTCGGGAGCCTCCAGCTCGCTCGGGAACACCGTGGTCTGGATGGACCGCGACGGCCGGCCGACGCCGCTGTGGGACGAAGTGCAATTCACTCGAAATCCACGCTTCTCTCCGGACGGGACGCGCATCGCGTTCGACCTGCTGACCGAGGGTGAATTCGACATCTGGACCTACGACGTCGACCGGGGCGTGCCGACGCGGCTGACGTTCGGGGCCGGCGACGACCGCTACGCCGCGTGGTCCCCGGACGGCGCGTACGTGTATTACAGCTCCCGACCCGCCGGCAAATCCGTCGTGTCCCGCAAGCCCGCCGACGGATCCGGCGAGCAGGAAGAGGTCTACGCCGCCGAGACGGATGTGTTCCCGCAGGACGTCTCCCCGGACGGCCGGTTGCTGGCCGTGGCGATCAATGCGGGCGGCGACAACCTGGATGTCGGTCTGCTGCCGCTCGACGAGGATGCCGAGCCGCGGATGCTGCTGGAATCCGAGTTCGGCGAGTTCCTGGCGCGCTTCTCGCCGAACGGGCGCTGGCTCGCCTACGTCTCGTTCGAGTCGGGCCAGCCGGAAGTCTACGTCGTCCCCGTGGAGGGCGGCGGCAAGTGGCAGATCTCGTCCGACACCGCTTTTGCCCCCGCGTGGTCGGCGGACGGACGCGAGCTGTTCTTCCGCAGCGGCAATGCGACGTTGGTCGTCGACGTGGAGACCGAGGGGCCGAGGTTTCGCGCCGGCCGCCCCCGCGAGCTGTGGAATACGCCGCTGCCCGACACCGACTTCGATTGGCCTTTCGACATCGCGCCCGACGGCCAGCGCTTCGTCGCATTCCAGGCACTGCAGGGAGCGTCGCCCGATTCCCACGAGCATCTCAACGTGGTGTTGAACTGGCACGACGAGCTGCGGGCGATCTTCGAGAAGTGATTCATGTTGACAGACTCNNGATCCCTATAACCCCGAGCGCGCAATCGCGTCCGCCTGCACAAGCCGAAGAGGCTCAGCGAGTTGCGCGGCTTCGATGTCATCCTCGATCCGACTCATGTTGACAGACTCGCCGTGAGAAGTTCTTTGGCTAGTTCCGCATGATTCTAGTTAGCCATACAGAAAAGCACTGGTGCAGATTGGCAACGTGCTCATTACAAGTTTCGTCGTAAGATAGAGACATGGGCGAATCAGCAATCGACGTCAGCCCGCTGCTCGAGGAGTTGTGGGACAGCCTGTCGACAACGAGGTTTCCATTACCGCGGCCCAACGTGCGGAACTCGATCGCCGGCTCGACGAACTTGTTCGGGACGCCGAGAAGGTCTGTGCGAAAACTTCGTCGGGTTGCCTGAAAGACCGAGGCACGACCGCATAACCAGGGGGGAATATGAATCAATCTGCCGGTCTCTTTGCCGCGCGTCTGGCCGTCGTGGCTACGTGTTGTCTAGTCTCGATCAACTCATCCGATGCGTACGCCGAAGGCACACTGGCCTGGGAGCGTTCGTTCCCGGGGATCGCGCAGGCGGTCGAAACAGACAGTGATCGTTTTTACGTTGGAGGGAAAAAGATTGAACCGGTCACGCCTTCAATCGACCTCGTTTTCTTCATGCTCCGGGCCTACGACCCGGATACCGGCCAATTACTTTGGGAGATCGACGAATCCAACGCGATCGGGACTCGGTTGAGCGGTTCTGCGGTGGACGTCGCAACGGATGAGACCGGCGTTTACGTGGGGGGCGATGTCCAAATGCGGAATTCTCCGTTTTTGTTCGACTACACCGTTCGCGCGTACGATGCCGCCACCGGCACGCTCCGCTGGGAGGACCAGACCGGCGTTGGCGGAAGGGCCAATTCGATCTCCGTGGCCGATGGACTCGTCTTTACCGCGGGATTGACCGGCACCGCCGTCATGGGGACTCTACGCTGGGTCGTGCGAACGTACGACGCTGACACCGGCGCGCTCGTCTGGGAAGACAACCTCCCTGGCGTAGCAAACTCGGTAGCGGTCCACGGAGGCCGTGTGTACGTGGCCGGCAGCGGCACTCACAGCGCGGCGCGGGCGTACGAGGCGTCGACGGGTGCGTTGATCTGGGAGCATACGGGCGCGGCAGCCGGGCCGGCGTTTCACATCAGCGTCCGGGGCTCTGTCGTGTTGGTTGCGGGGACTGGAGGCGTTTACGCGCTCGACCGGGTGACCGGAAACTTGGCCTGGTCTCGTACCTCGGGGTTGCAGACTTCGATTGCGGTTCAGGGCAATCGTGCGTGCGTGGCGGGCTTCCAGACCGTAACGGCGTTTGACGCGCGCTCTGGAGCGGACTCATGGCAAGAAGACAACTTCCCTACGTACTTTGACAGTGTCGAGGCTAGAGGGAATCGCTGTTTTGCGCTCGGCTTGAACGAAGCGGGGTTTTCGGGAACTCTCCGGGCCTACGAATTCACAAGCGGGGAAAAACTCTGGGAAGACGGGTTCACGATCAACGGCAAGACCACGTTCTTCGGGGCG
>WVWW01000012.1:18422-20744 GCA_011773795.1 Acidobacteriota bacterium | reverse complement strand
GGGAAAAAGAATCGCGTCTCGTACAACCACGCGATCGCACGTTCGTACCAAACCGATCGCACCAACCCGTTCAGTCGATCACGCGATAGAACAGGAGCTGGAGCGCATCGGCGTTCTGATCGGTGTCGTTGCAGAGTGGCGTCGTCTTGTAGAGATTTCCGGGATCGGTCAGCGCACCCGGCGACGTGTTCCGGTAGATCTCGAACAGGGTGGACTGACCGGTCCAGCTCAGGTCGATGTCAAAAGAGCCGCCGCCATTCCTGGTCTTGTCCACCATCAGGATCTGTCGCATGGACGTGTGCCCCTCGAGCGACCAGAAACCGAGACTGGTGATTGCCCCGGCCGGGCAGGCACCCGATGTCCCGGTCACCGGGGCGGACGTCACGTGCATGCGGTAGCTGGTGGAGGTCAGGCGATCCGCCACGCCCGCGACGATCGACCGTTGGAGTTGGGCGGGACCCTGCGTGGCGTCGCACGAGTCCCCACGACCGTCACCGTCGGTGTCCAGCTGGCCGGTGTTGGCGACCGTGGGGCAGTTGTCCAGTTCTCCCACTGCGGGCGAGTTGTATCCCGCGCCGACGCAGATCAGGTCGCCGTCGATGTCGTTGTCCGGATCGCTCGGGCAGATGTCGCAGAGATTGCCCAGACCGTCCGCGTCGACGTCTTCCTGGCTCGTATTGACCGTGACGGGGCAGTTGTCTGATTCCCCGAGCATAGGCGACGCAAATCCCGCGCCGACGC
The DNA here is from genome assembly GCA_011773795.1 of Acidobacteriota bacterium. Lineage (GTDB taxonomy): Bacteria > Acidobacteriota > Polarisedimenticolia > Polarisedimenticolales > Polarisedimenticolaceae > WVWW01. Next base: position 20,003 of record WVWW01000012.1, on the reverse strand, counting down.
AGATCAGGTCGCCGTCGCTGTCGTTGTCGGGACCGCTCGGGCAGATGTCGCAGAGATCACCCAGACTATCCGCGTCCGCATCCGCCTGGTCGAAATTCGCCACGTTGGGGCAGTTGTCCACGCCGTCGCAGATACCGTCATCGTCGCCGTCACCGACCGGACACTTGATGATGGTGTAGTAGTCGTCCACGTTGCCGTTGCTGTTCAGAAAGGTCGCATCGAGGCGGGAGCCCGTGACGTCCAAAACGACGGAGCCCAGCACGTTGAGCGAGATATACATCACCGGGTGGTTCAACGGCCCACCCGCGAGCTTGCCCGAGCTGCCCGCAACCGTGTGAATCGTTCCGCTATGCGGCACCGGCCCGGTTTGAAGCTTGGTGTAAGCCCCGTCGCCGTCGATCCGGCCGTCACCGCCATCGACGAGAAACCCCGCATTCCACGTCGTGGAATCGCCGTAGTGACCATCGATCGGGTAAGACCTCTCGTAGTCGTGGCTGTGGCCGGCAAACGTCAGGTCGACGCCGTAGGCTTCCAGGATCGGGACCGCGTTCGTGCGCATCTCGACGAGCTCGAGCTCGGTGTCCGAATCGTGACCGCCCTTGCTGTACGGTGGGTGGTGCCAGTAGGCGATGATCCAGTCCTGATTCGTCGCCGCCAGGTCGGCCTCGAGCCAGGTCAGCATCGCGCTCCCCGGCGTTCGATCGCTGCTGAACGAATCCAGCACCACGAAGTGGATGTTGCCGTAGTCGTAGGAAAAGTAGTTTTCCGTCCCCGAAGCGACGCCGCCGGCCTCCGCGTTGCTCGGCAGCGTGAAGTTGTCGAAGTACGGCCAGGTCTGGGTTCCGTTGTCGAACTCGTCGTGGTTGCCCAGCGCCGGCCAGAGCACCGATTTGCGCAGCATCTCGGGGAAGATGTCGAACAGCGCGGCCTGGTACTCGGCGTCCGTGCCGTCGGGATAGGCGTTGTCGCCGAGCATCAGCCAGAGGTCGGTGTGCGTCGCACCGGTGCAGGTCTGGTAGGCGTCGCGCACCGCCATCGCGTTCGCGTCGGCCGTCCCGGAGTCCCCGAGAATCCAGACCCGTGTCGGTTTGGCCGTGCCCGTCATCGGCGGGGTAAGGAAGAAGTGATTCGCGTCGTCGCCGGCAAGCACCGTGGTGGTCGTACCGATCGAGTAGTAGTACGTCGTGTTTGCACCGAGCCNNCGAAGTCCTGTTCCACCGAAGTGAGGTTGCCCGGCTGGGTCCCGTACAACACTCGACTATCGGTCGGTACGTCGGTCCTCCAGCGAACCACGACCTCGCTCGGCGTGCCCTGCTGAAGGTACGGGCCTCGCGTGACGGTCTCGTTCATGTTGATCGCCAATTTCGGCGAGAGGACTAGATCGGACGTGTCCCCTGAACCGTTCCAGACAGCGATCGCCAGCACGTTGGTCCCGTTTTGAAGATGAGGGATCGCGGTCGACAGATTGGCCCACTCGTAGACCGGGACAGAACCGTTGCTGGACTCGTGGTCCATCGGCACCGTGTTCCAGTCCAACTGTCCCCCCGGCATGCTTGCGGAACGGAAAACTTCGACACCGTT
>WVWW01000012.1:0-18410 GCA_011773795.1 Acidobacteriota bacterium | reverse complement strand
TGTCGACGACGTCAAACGTCGTGCGTGTGAACACGGACTGCGTTCCCGGGGCAACTTGAGTATTCAGCAAGTTCGTCGCCCCGGGCGGGGCCGTCTCGAACCCGACGCCGTAAGAACCGGTGGTCCAAGGTAAATCGTTGAACCCGGAGGCAACCCAAGCCATGCCGATCTCGGGGTCGGCCATGTTGGCCATGTAATTCATCTCCGGCACACCCAGCGTGTTGAAGCCGTAGCAAGAGCCCGAGTTGTCGTCGGTGGACGAGTTACCCAACGGATCGGTTGCATCCACCGCGTAGACGTAGCTCGTGCCGTCCTTCAGGCCGGTGAGGTGGACCGCGTGAGACGTGACGGGAATCGGCTCGCTCTCCGAGTTACTCAGCGTCGCGCACGAGAAGCCGTAGCGGACCGACCCGCGTGCGGATTCGTCGGTGTCGAAGGTGATCATGGCGCTGCGCCCCTGGACGTCCGCCGTAACGACGTTGGAGATGAGCGGCGGAGTGCAGTCGACGGTTGCCTGGTCGGTCTTGACCACGTTCGTCCCGCCCGCGCCGTCGTCGGCTTCGACGTAGGTCACATCGATCAGGTCACCCTCGGAAACCAGCAGCGTGCCGGCAACGTCGGTCGTAGCGACCGGAATCGTTCCCTCGAACCGCCCCGTCGCAGGCCCGGTCTCGGTGAGTAGGACGCTTTCTCCCGCGGGCTCCGAGTCGGAATCGATCGTCACCGTGATCGTTTCCACGATGCCGTCGTCGGCGTTGAGGTCGCAGTCGGTGACACGGATTCGCACCTCGTCGCTGCAGGCGTATTCCATCCCGTCCAGATGGACCGCACCGTCGAAGGCGCACGTGCGTAGGGCCCCGCCGCTGACGACAAGCGCGAAGTCGGCGTCAAGCTCCGGCGTCTCGACGTGCCCGTCCTGAACCAGTTCGTCGGCAATGACCTCGATGGTCCAGGTGCCCGTCTCGGGACTCTCGACGAACACGTTCTCGACCGTGTTCAGAGTATCGGCCGCGCCACCCGGCGTGGACCAGTTGCCCTCGAGCAGGCCGTGGTTGCCCCAGTAAGTCACCTGCGACGGTGACGTCAGCTTGAGCGTCAGATCGTTGATCCGGTGAACCGCGGATGCCGGGTTGCCTGCAGGATCCGCGTAGACCATCGTCGCGCGGAGCGCGGGCGCACCGGGATCGACGGTAACGGTGTAGGACACGCTGTCGAGGTTTCTCAGGACATCCGTCTCATCGATGAAGGAGATGTCGTCGCGCATGTCGTAGAGATTCTTGACGCTCGGCGTACCCCAGCCCTGGTGCACGCGCGTCAGGTCGTGGCTCGCGCCGGCGAACGTGTACTGGTCGGCGGTATGGATCATGAATGCCTTGGCCGTCGTCATGTGCGGCCTGTTATCGAATACGGTGCCCTGCGGGTCCACCTCATTGCCGAAGATCCCGTCAGCCCACATCTGGAAGAACAGGCCGAAGTGGCCACAGACCATCGGCGTCGCTCCACTGGTGCCGCCGAACTCACCGTAGCCGTCGCCCTCGGAATAGGTCGTGTAAGTCGAATCGTTGAAGAACACGAGATCCGGCTTGATGCGGCCGTCTGCCGCCGGCCCGATGCTGCCGTTGCCGCACGACCAGCAATCGTCGTCGCGGGTCGCCGTATCGAAATGCTTCACGGCACCACAGGAGACGACGTTCTTGGCCCAGGCCTGAGGTCGGGAGTACTGGTCGCCGGCGTTGCTCTGTGATTGGCAGTGCAGCAGATCCCAGTCGAACAGGGTCGTGTCGTGCTCGGCGGAGGCCGTGGTGTAGTCGAGCGTGCGATAGTCGCCGACACTCGAGGACTGGAATACCGCGAAGTAGGGTGCCTCGAGCAATTCTCCGGTGTGCCGGTACCGCGAGCCGCCGCTGATCCCGATGTTCGCCAGTGCGGCGATGATCGGCTGGCCGTCGGGCATCAGGCCGCGCGCGTCGGGGTCGCCCGTGCCGTCGCCGAACAGGATGCCGACCGTGGCGGTGCCGTGATTCCCCGGAGGCACCGGCCCGCCGTGGACCAGCGCGGGGCGCGAGGCCCAGTCCGGATGGTTGACGTTGAATTCCTCGTCGAAGCTCTCGCCGCGCACGCCCTGCCCCGTGTAGCCGGCGACGGTCTCGACGTAGTCGGCACCGCCGACGATGCGCACGATGTCGATGTCCTTTTCCATCGGGCCCCAACGGTCGATGAACTGGACCTCGTCCCAACCGGCCGCCTCGATCAATTGCTCCGGTGTCAACGTTGCCTCGACGAGGTGCTTGCCCGCATCGGCCCGGTCCAGCTGCGCGCCCATCGCGGCAATGCGCTGCGCGACGGCCGCCTTGCCGCCGGGGAAGACCAGGATGCGGTAACGCAACAACGACGAGAGCATGTCGGCCTTTCCGGCACTGTCTCGCAAGAACGCCTCCATGCGGTCCGCCGGATGGTAGCGCCCGACCCAGCGCACCCACGGCTTTGCCTCGACCTCGGCGCGTGCCGTGGGGCTCATGCGCACGATCTGCGCATGATGGGCGAGGAAGCTGTAAACCTCGCCGCCGAGCGCGCGGATCTCCTCGCGGTACTCTTCGAGAGGCTGGGTCACGAACTGCACGATGTAGAGGTTCGAGCCCGGCGGCGCGGCGAGCAGCGCGGGCACCTCGGGTACCCGCAGCAGGGGATCGAACCTATCGTGCAGCATCCGCAGTTCGTAGGAGGTCTGCTTGACGCTGGAAAGAGCTGCGCCGTCCTTGCCGATCGCGTAGAACGGACGCTCGCGCCCGCCCCGGGTCTCCTTCCAGACCACGACGCGGGTGCCGGTGGACGGGAAGCGAATCAGTCGCGGGTCACGAACGTCGGCGGCGGTGACATGGAACGGCGCCTCGCCGCCGACGGACAGCGCGTTGCCCTGCTCGACGCGCGTCACGCTCGGGCTGGAAACCTGCGGCTCGACGAGCGTAAGCCCGGAAAGCGCGGAAAAAAGCAAACAAGCCGCCAGTATCCGGAGAAGATACCCGCTCACGGCCCCCCCAGTGATGCTCAGCCCCGACCCGGCTCTATTCTGCGCCAACGACCCGTGGGAGCCTAATCAATTCCGGAGGCACGTTTCTGAGGAGCCTTGATTCTGCTGCAAAGCGATCCGCAGGCGCCTCGCTCGGTCCATCGCGAGCTCCTGCAGCAGCCGGTCTTCGTTTTCAGCCGTAGGGTGTCTTCCCGCGGGTCATCTCCTGCGTAGATACCAGCTCAACTGTGCGCCGGCGATCAGGAACAGGACGATCAGGCCTGCGAATGTGAGCAGCATTCCCGCTGGCGCGCTCGGCAGGACGGCTCCCGGAGGGTGCATCACACGCGGTGCGCGGAGGACGAGCACGGCCAGACCGAGCGCGGGCACGAGGCTGAGCACCGCGTGCCAGCGGGCGCGAGAAAACAGGGGCATGACGAGGTGCGCGATCCAGGCCACGCCGAGCAGTAACACGGAGGTCCGCAGCAGGGGCTCCTGCAGCGCCACGCCGCCCCAGTTGATGTGGGCTGCGACGAGACTGACCGCCACGCCGGCCGCGAAGAGCAACAGGCCGACACGCCCGATCGACAGCATCCACGCGTGGAACCGATTGCGGCTCGAGAAAAGGCCGATGAGGCCCAGCACGCCGGCGAGGATCAGGCCCGTCATCCCGGCCAGCGTCAGGCCGACGTGGACGTAGACCGATTGGATCCCGCTACCCAGCGTGCGCTCGTCGGGGGCGACGATCACGACAACCACCACCAGGACGAAGACCGTCGCGAGGACCACCGTCGTCCGACGCCCTTCGCCTCGTGGAGCATGGTGCGGCATGCCACGAAGTCTAACCGACTACGGGCGAATCGGTCCTCCCCACCGTTTGATACCATCCCCACTCGATCCAGGGGGTGTTCATGAAGTATCGATTCAAACGGACCGTCTGCCTCGTCGTCTGCTGTCTGGTCGCCTCCGTTCCGTTGATCGCGGACGAGCCGCACCCGGATACGACCAAGGGCGCCCAGCTCTTCGAGGGGCTCGGGGACTACCACCGCGAGTTCACGACCACCTCCGACGAAGCCCAGCGGTACCTCGACCAGGGCATGGTCTGGCTGCAGGCGTTCAACTACGACGAGGCCGAGCGCTCGTTCCGTGAAGCCGCACGGCTGGACCCCGAGTGCGCGATGGCCTGGTGGGGCGTCGCGTATGCGGCGGCTCCCAGCTACAACCACGCCCAGTTGGACGAGCGTCGCGCCGGGATCTTTTTCGAGGCGCTTCAGAACGCCCAGGCGCGCATCGAGAACGCCAGCCCCGTCGAGCGGGCCCTGATCGAAGCGTTGGGGAAGCGCGGCGAGATGCCCTACCCGATGGAGGACGATTCGCATCTCGATCAGGCCTATGCCGATGCGATGGCCGAGGTCTGGGAGCGGTTCCCCGAGGATGCGGACGTCGGCGTGCTCTACGCCGAGGCGCTCATGGTCCGCACGCCCTGGGCGCTCTACAACATCGATCGCGAGCCGGCGGAAGACACGCCGATGATCGAGGCGCTCCTCGAACGGGTCCTGGAGCTGAATCCGAATCAGGCCGGCGCGGCCCACCTCTACATCCACGCGGTGGAGCTGAGCAAGTCTCCCGAGCGCGGCCTGGTGGTGGCGGACCGGCTCAGCACCCTCGTGCCGCTGAGCGGGCACCTGCTGCACATGCCCTCGCACATCTACACCCGCACCGGCGACTGGGACCGCGCGATCGAGCAGAACGCCCTGGCCATGGAAGCCGACGTGAAGTACCGCGCCAAGTCGCCGGACCAGTTCGTCCAGCACATGTACATGGTGCACAACAACCACATCCGGGCCTACGGGGCGATGATGGTCGGTCGCGAGGCCGAGGCGCTCGAGGCCTCGCGGCGGATGTGGTCGCAGATCCCGGAGGACCTGCTGGAGGACGTCGCTCCCCAGGTGGACGCCTGGATGTGCTCCGTCTACGACGTCTACAAACGCTTCGGCCGCTGGGACAAGATGCTCGCCGAGCCGGCCCCGCCGGAGTACATGCCGTTCACGCTCGCCACCTGGCACGCCCACCGGGCCATCTCCTACGCTGCGAAGAAGGACATCGAAGGAGCCCAACGGGAGTTTCGCGCGTATCGCCGTGTGCGTGACGACACCTTGCCGCGCAACCTTCCCGAAGACTACTCACTGAAGGCCGCAAAGGGTCGGCTGAGGGTCATCGATCATTTCGTGCCCGGAGAGATCGCCCTGCAGAAGGGGAAGTACAAGAAGGCGATCCGGCACCTCGAAAAGGCGAAGATTGCCGAGGACAAACTCGGCTACAGCGGAGAGCCGCCGGACTATCTTCAGCCCATCCGGCACACGCTGGGTGCCGTTTATCTGTTGGCCGGCCGACTCGAAGAGGCCGAAGAAGCGTACCGCGAGGACCTGGCGGAGTTCCCCGAGAACGGCTGGTCGCTCTACGGCCTGAGCCGCGTCCTTCACGCGCAGGGGCGAACGGCGGAAGCCGCACAGGTGGAGGAGGAGTTCCGATTGGCCTGGGCCGACGCGGACGGGCCGATCGAAACCAGCTGCGAGTGCATCCCGGCGCTGTAGCCGCGTACTACGACCCCTGATCGCGCCGCCGCGCGACCCTCACCCGGGCATCCACCGCCACGGCACCCTCGGGCGTGGCGAGGAGCGGGTTGATGTCCATCTCGACCAGACGCGGGTGGCGCACCGCGAGCTGACCCACACGGAGGATGACGTCGTGCAGCGCGGCCAGGTCGCGCGGCGGCTGGCCCCGCACGCCCTCCAGCAACCGATGCAGCTTGACACCGGCGACCATCTCCATCGCGTCGGTGTCTCGCAGCGGCGCGAGTCGCAGCACCACATCCTTCATCACCTCGACGAAGATCCCGCCCATGCCGAACATCACGAGGGGGCCGACACGCCGCACGCGGGTCATCCCCACGATCGTCTCGGTTCCCGTGCCGGCCATGCGCTGGAGCAGGACGCCCTCGACGTCCGCCTCGCCGCCGAACCGATCGGCAACGCGGCGCAGGATGCCCTCGGTCGCGCTCTCCACCGCCTCGGCCGTTTCGAGGTCCAGGGCCACCCCGCCCACATCCGACTTGTGCACGACCTGCGGGCTCACGACCTTGACGGCGACGGGGAACCCGAGCGTTTCGGCTGCCTCGGCGGCGGCTCGTGGGAGGGGTGTTTCGCCGTCCGCAAAGGCGTAGCGCCACGGCACGACCGGCACGCCGGCATGGCTCAAGAGTCGCATCGCGTCGTGCTCGGTCAGCATGGTCCGGCCGGCGGCCAACGTCTTCTCGATCAACTCATCGATCGCGTCGTCGGCGCAGTCGAACGTGAGCTCGACGCCGACGGGCCGCTCGGTGATGCGCCGCTGGTTCCACATGGCAACCAGCGTGCGTGCGGCGGACTCCGGGAACAGGTAGGCCGGGACGGCGCCGGCTCCTGCCGGGGCGACACCTTCACCGTCGGACGACATGAGCACCGACATGACGGGCTTGTCGTCGCGGCGTTCGTGGGCCCGGCCGATCGCCGCCGCGACGTCCGCCACCTGGATGCCCAGCGGCGGTACGAAGGCGGCGATGGCGGCGTCGATGCCGTCGTCTTCCAGCACGCGGTCCAGCGCGTGCTCGAACGAGGCCGCATCGGCGCTGGCGATCATGTCGACCGGATTGCGGACACTGGCCTCGTCGGGAAGGCGCGAACGCAGTTTCTCCTGAGTCGCGGGCGACAGCTCACAGACATCCAGCCCGTAGGTTTCGGCGGCATCGGCGGCGATGATCCCGGGACCGCCCGCGTTGGTGACGATGGCCACCCGGTTGCCGCGGGGCAGCGGCTGGCTCGCGAACGCCTGGGCCACGTCGAACAACGCGGCCACCGTGGGGACGCGCAGCGCACCGGCCTGGGCGATCAGCGCGTCGGTGGCCAGTTCGGTCCCCGCCAGTGCGCCGGTGTGGCTGGCCGCGGCCCGCTGGCCGGCCCCGGTACGCCCCGACTTGACGATGCACACCGGTTTGGAACGGGTGATCTCGCGACAGATCTCCACGAAGCGGACCGGATTGCCGAAGCTCTCGAGGTACATCAGGATCACCCGCGTTCCGGGGTCGTCGCGCCACACCTCGAGCATGTCGTTGCCGCTGACGTCGGCGCGGTTGCCGATGGACACGAACGAGGAGATGCCGATGCCCAGCCGGCAGGCGTGCTCGAGGATGCTCACGCCCATGGCGCCCGACTGGCTGATGAAGCCCACGGGGCCCGGTGGCGGCATGATCGGCGCGAACGTGGCGTTGAGCGAGATGTCCGGGTCGGTGTTGAGCACGCCGAGGCAGTTGGGTCCGACCATGCGGATGCCCGCCTCGCGCACCAGGGCGGCCAGACGTGTTTGCCGTTCCACCCCTTCGCCACCGATCTCGCTGAACCCGGCGGAGATGACGATCAACCCCTTGACGCCCTTGGCCACGCAGGACTCGGCGACACCGAGCACGTGCTGCTTGGGCACGACGACCACGGCCAGGTCGACGGGGCCGGGAATCTCCTCGATGGAGGGCCAGGCGGGGACGGAGTGAACCGACGCGGCGCGGGGGTTCACCGGGTAGACCGGTCCCGTGAAGCCGTGCCGCAACAGGTTGTCCATGATGTTCCAGCCGACGGTGTTCGGCCGGCTGGAAGCCCCGATCACCGCGACGGAACGCGGGCGCAGGATGCCGTCGAGAGAGCTCACGCGGCGAAGGTATCACCGACGCGGGACGGCTTCACCACCCCGGTCCGGGTGCTAGCATTCCCCTTCGGTCAAGACGCAAGGAGGGGACATGATCCGCCACGCTTCGCTCGGCTGGCTCTGCGCTTTCCTGTTCACCATGATCGCGACACCGGTGATCGCGGATCGCCCGCCCGGCGCGCCGCCCACCTCCTTCGCCGACAAGGAGGCCGCGTGGCAACGGCACGTCGAGCTCGACAAGAGCTCACTGTTCAGCGGCCTTGCGTGGCGCTCCATCGGACCGGTCGTCCAGGGCGGGCGGGTCGTCGACATCGAGACGGTCCCGGGTGAGCCGTACACGTTCTACGTCGCCTACGCCTCCGGCGGTCTGTGGAAGACCACGAACAACGGCGTCACCTTCGAGCCGATCTTCGACGACCAGCCGACGATCATCATCGGCGACACCGCGGTCGACCCGTCGAATCCACAGACCATCTGGGTCGGGACCGGCGAGAACAACTCATCGCGCTCGTCCTACGGTGGGATGGGCGTCTACCGCTCCGACGACGGTGGCCGGACCTGGCGTCACATGGGCCTCGGCGAGACGAACCGCATCGGCGCGGTGCTGGTCGACCCCAGAGATTCGAATCGCGTCTACGTCGCCTCGCTCGGCAAGCTCTACACGCCGGGCGGCGATCGCGGGGTCTACCGCACGACCGACGGCGGACAGAGCTGGGAGCAGGTGCTCGCCGGCGACGAGGTCACCGGCTTCATCAACCTGGTCCAGGATCCCGCTGATCCGGACGTGCTCTACGCCGCGGCCTGGGAGCGTTCCCGGCGACCGTGGGACTTCGTCGAAGGTGGGTCGGGGAGCGGTATCTGGAAGTCGACCGACGGCGGTTCGACCTGGGCACGGCTCGGAGGCGGATTCCCGGCCGGCGATCACGTCGGGCGCATCGGGCTGACGCTCTGCGCCTCTCAGCCGCAGACGATCTACGCCGCGGTCGACAACCAGCAGCTCCTGCCGGAGGAGAAATGGGATCTCGGCGACAGCCCCATCACCGCCAAGCGCCTGCGCACGATGACCAAGGAGGAGCTCCTGGAGCAGGACCCGGAGGCGATCGAGGACTTCATCCGCGGCAACGACCTGGACACCGAGATCGACGCCGAGAAGCTGATCGAGATGGTCGAGAACGACGAGATCACGATCGAGGAGCTGATCGAGGAGATCAGCGACGCGAACGCGAACCTGTTCGACACCGACATCGAGGGGATCCAGGTCTGGCGCTCCGACGACGGCGGGGAAAGCTGGCGGCTGACGCACGACGAGCCGATCCGCGACATGGTCTTCACCTACGGTTATTACTTCGGTTTGATCCGCGTCTCGCCGACCGACCCCGAGCGGATCTACCTCCTCGGCGTTCCCATGATCACCTCCGCCGACGGGGGGAAGAGCTTCGAGTCGATCCAGGACCGCAGCGTTCACGTCGACTACCACGCGATGTGGATCGACCCCAACTTCCCCGATCGCTTCTTCGTCGGCAACGACGGCGGCATCGACGTCAGCTACGACGGCGGCAAGAGCTGGCTCAAGCTCGACGCCCAGCCGGTGGGACAGTTCTACGCCGTCGCCGTCGACATGGCCGATCCGTACAACGTCTACGGCGGGCTGCAGGACAACGGCACCTACAAGGGTTCGAGCACGACCCGATGGGAGCTCGGCCAGCGCTGGCGCCCGATCGGCGGCGGCGACGGGATGTACGTCCAGATCGACCCGCGGGACAACGCGACGGTCTACTCCGGATTCCAGTTCGGCTTCTACCAGCGCAGCGGGAAAGGCGGTCGGCAGACCGTGCGCCCGCGCGACAAGCTGAAGGAGCCGGCGCTGCGCTACAACTGGCAGACGCCGATCCAGCTGTCGCCGCACAACCCCGACATCCTCTACTTCGGCGCCAACCGCCTCTACCGCTCGATGGATCAGGGAGAGACCTGGGAGCCGATCAGCGCCGACCTGACGAAGTCGGAGAACCGGGGCGACGTTCCCTTCGCGACGATCACCACGTTCGACGAGTCGGACCGAAGCTTCGGTCTGATCTGGGTCGGCACCGACGACGGCTGGGTCTGGGTGACGGACGACGGCGGCGTCGAGTGGACGGACGTCTCCGACGGCCTCCCCGCCGACCGCTGGGTCAGCCGGGTCGAGGCGTCGCACCACGACGAGAAGGTCGCCTACGTCTCGCTGAACGGCTACCGCGACGACGACGACACGGCCTACCTCTACAGGACCGCCGACCTCGGCCGCAGCTGGGCGTCGATCGCCGACGGGCTCCCCGCCGAGCCGATCAACGTGGTGCGCGAGGATCCGGTCAACGAGGACGTGCTCTACGTCGGGACCGATCGCGGCGTGTACGTNNGAGCTGCCCAACGTCCCGGTGCATGACCTGGTCGTTCATCCGCGGGAACGTGAGCTCGTCGCCGGCACCCACGGGCGCAGCGTCTGGGTCCTCGATCTCCTACCCGTCCAGGACCTGACCGAGGAGCTGCAGACCGAGGCGGTTCACGTCTTCCCGGTCGAGGAGGTGAAATACAGCCGAGGCTGGAAGGGGCGCCGGAGCCCGTGGTTCTACCGTCCCGAGTACGACCCCGAGGTCAAGATTCCCTTCTGGGCCGCCGCCGCCGGCGAGGCGACCCTCGAAGTCCGCGACGACGACGATCGCGTGCTGCGTCGTTTGCAGATGTCGGTCGACCGTGGCGTCTCCGTCTTCACCTGGGATCTTCTACTGGACGAACCGCTCGCTCTGGCGGCGGAGGCCGAACGTATCGCCTCCAAGCAGTCCGGGGAGGACAACGGTAAGAAGAAGAAGAAAGAAAAGAAGGCCGACAAGAAGGAGACGGACAAGACCGACAAAGGGGTCCGGGCCAAGACGCCCTGGGCCGAGGCGGTCCGTCTCGAGTGGCCGCTCTACATCACTCCCGGCACCTACACGCTCGTGGTGTCGAGCGCGGGTGAGGAGAGCGAGACCGAGTTCGAGGTGAAGAAGCCCACGCCGAGGAGTCCGCGGGCCAAACCCGAGCCGGAGATCCGGGGGCGTAAGGAGCGCTGAGGCGAGCCTCCAGACCGTGAGCCGGTGAGATCCGGCGCATCAGCGCGGACCAGACGTCCTTCGGGTCCCGCTCGAAGATGCTCGTCGCGTCCGCGGGCATCACGTGCCAGCCGCCGCGCGAGATCTCGTTCTCGAGCTGGCCCGGCGCCCAGCCGGAATACCCGACGAAGACGCGGAGGGTCTTCCCACCGTCCGTCCCGTCGCGGGTCAAGCGCTCGAGCAGCTCCGCACTCGAGCTGATGTACACCTCGTCCAGAACGGGAAGCGAGCCATCGGGTCTGCTGTCGGCCCGGATCAAAAACTGCACGCTGTGCGCGTCGACCGGTCCGCCGATGAAGACGCGATCGCTGACGTCCGCGAGCGACGGTTCATCCTGAAGAAGCTTGGCCAGCGGCATCTCGGTGCGGCGGTTGATGATCAGGCCCACCGCCCCGAGCTCCGAATGACGCGTGAGGAGGATCACCGTCTTGCGGAACCTCGGATCCAGCAGGTCCCGGCTGGCGACGAGGAACACCCCGCTCGACAGTTCGGTCTCCGCCGACGGGAGCGCCGGGCTCGCAAATCCCGTCGATGACAGGGTCGTGACGAGAAGACCCGCGATGCGGATCCGGAACGAACGAGCGTTGCCCATGAAAGCCTCGATGCCTCCGATCAAGAGTACCAGTTCGGTGAAGACCGCGACTTACGGATACAATCACGGCGTGAGCTGCGGGGAACGCCCGAGCGATCGGCATGCGACTCCGGTCAGGAGAGGAGAGCGAAAGCCTTGAGGCGATTCAGGTGGGTCGGGATCGGGATCGTCCTGGTGGTCGTGATTCTTTTCGTCTTGGGACGAAGCGGCGACGAGGGGCAGGCGGTGGAGCTGGCCCCGGCCGAGAGCCGCGACCTGTTTCGCTCCTTCGTGAACGCCTCCGGCGAGATTCTCGCGGAACGCTACGCCGACATCGGCTCGAGCGTCATGGGCCGGGTGGTCGAGCTTCCGGTCACCGAGGGAGCGGAGGTACAGGCCGGCGACTTGCTCGCGCGCATCGATCCGATCCAGGCACGAAGTGAGCTGGAGGCCGCCGAGGCCGCGATCCAGGCCTTCGCGGCGGAGGCGGCGTCGGCGGCCGAGCAGGTGGTCGCCGCGCGTGCCGACCTCGAGCGGGCAACGGCGGAGGCGCGGGAGTCGAGCATCAACCTCGAACGTCTCGAGACGCTGTTCCGGGAAGACCTCGTCTCGGCATCCGAGATGGATGCCGCCCGGGCCGCGGCCGAATCGAGGAATGCCGGCGTGGACGCCGCGCAGGCCGCGGTCACGCGGGCGGAGAGCAGCGGCGAGGCGGCGAGACGCCGCGTGCTCCAGGCGCGCGCGCAGGCCGCCCGGGCACGCGACCTCCTCGAGAAGACCTCGATCGTGGCACCGATCTCGGGCGTGGTGTCGAGGTTGCAGGTCCGGCAGGGCGAGATGGTGGTGATCGGGATCCAGAACCAGCCGGGCACCGTCCTCATGACCGTCTCCGATCTGAGCGAGCTCAACGCCGAGGTGAAGGTCGCCGAGGCCGACGTGCTCCGCGTGGCCGTCGGGCAGGAGGCGACCGTGACCCTGGAGGCCTTGCCCGACCGCGCCTTCCGCGGCCGGGTCACCGAGGTCGGCGCCAGCGCGCTGCCGCAGTTGACCGCGGGCGCCGCGGCGCGCGAGTTCCGTGTCGAGATTCGCCTGCTCGATGCCGTGCCCAACATCCGGCCGGGCCTGACCTGCGACGCGGAGATTCTGGTGGGCGAGCAGGACGACGTCGTCGTCGTGCCGCTGCAGTCGGTCGTGATCCGTACCCGCGACGACGGCGGTGAGACACGCGGCGTCTTCACCGTCAGCCAGGGGGCGGCAAGGTTTATCGAGGTCGAGACCGGGATGATCGGTGGGCTCGACATCGTGGTACACGGGATCGAAGCGGGCTCGGAGGTCATCGTCGGCCCGTACCAGATCCTGCGCGGGCTCGAGGACGGCGACCGGGTGCGCACGCCCTGATCCGGAGGGTCGTTCGGGGATGACACGAGCTCGAAAAGCTCCTTCCGCCGCGGCGCGGGTTTCGTTGGTCGAGGCGATCCGCGAGGGGGTGGGGGCCGTGAGGACGCACCGGCTCCGCGCGCTACTCGCGGGCCTCGCCATCGCGGCTGCGGTGGCGACGATCGCGATCGTGGTGGTCGTCCTCGACGGGATCGAGCGCTTCGCGCGCACCAGCGCGGCGCGTACGTTCGGCGCCGACACGTTCGTGATCGCGAAGGTGGCGTCACCCGGCCGCATCAGCCGGCAACAGCTGGAACGCAAGCTCGAGCGCAACCCGAACATTCGCCGCGCGGACCTGCGCGTGCTCGAGCGGTGGGCGTCGGGAAGGGTCGTCTACGGCGCGACCGTGAACCGGCGCGTCGAGGTGGTGGCGGGTTCCAGGAGCTACGAGGGGGCCTCGTTGGTCGGCGCGACCGCCGATCTCGCAGAGATCCGGGATCTGGCGATCGCCCGCGGGCGATTCTTCACGAACACGGAGGAGCTGCAGGCGCGACAGGTCGCGGTGCTGGGCGCCGTCCTCGTCGACGAGCTGTTCCCCGCGGTCGACCCGCTGGGCAAGACCGTCCGGATCGCCGGCCGTGGCTTCGAGGTCATCGGACTCCAGGAGCGCCAGGGCAACGTGGGCGGGGCATCCCTCGACCGCAACGTCTGGATCCCGCTTCCCGCGTTCGAGCGTGCCTTCGGCGCTCCCGAGACGATGCAGCTCCTCGCGCGGGCGCCCCGGCCCGACGAGCCCGCGGCGACGCAGGAAGCGGAAAGCCGGGCCCGGGTGTCGATGCGGGCCCGGCACCAACTGGATCCCGGGGAGGAGGACGACTTCGACATGCTGTCTCCGGAGGCCTCGCGGAGTTTCGTCCAGCGCCTCTCCGAACGCATCGGCATGGCGGCGGCGCCGATCTCCGCCATGGCCCTGCTCGCGGCCATCATCGTCGTCGCCAACACCATCCTGGTGTCGGTGACCCAGAGGACGCGTGAGATCGGCGTGCGCCGCGCGGTCGGTGCCTCACGATCGCAGGTCCTGGCCGAGATCCTGGCCGAGTCGGTCGTCATCTCCTTCATCGGTGGTCTCGCCGGGGTCCTGAGCGTCTACGGCCTCGTCGAGCTTCTCAACCGAACCGGACTGAACCTCCGGCTCGAGATCGCGACGGTCGCCTGGAGCCTGCTGGCCGCGAGCGCCAGCGGCCTCCTGGCCGGCTGGTTCCCGGCGCGTTACGCCACGAGAATCGTCGTCGTGGACGCACTTCATGCCGACTAGTAGGGGAGTCCGGTGAGCCCAAAGCCATCCACCCGTCACGGTCGCAAGCGGGAAGCGCTCGTGAGCTCGATGCGTCTCGCCGTGGAGTCTCTCGCCGCCCACCCGGGACGCGCCGCGCTCGCGGTGATCGGCATCGTGATCGGCATCGTGACGGTCTCGCTGGTCGCCACGGTGCTGGTCAACGTTCGCAACCAGATCGCGCTCCTGTTCCGCGAGCTCGGGACCGACAACGTGTTCGCCTTCCACCTCAGCGGCGATCCCTACTCGCCGCCGTCCGACGAGGAGGCCCGACGTCTACCGCTCGAGCGCGATTTCGGCGACGTCATCGTGAGGGAGGCCGAGGCCGTCGAGGCGGCCGCCGCCCAGATCCTCATCCCCGCGGTCGTCAACGGGCGCGCCCTGAGCGCGCGTGCCGGCTCCGCCGTCTCCGACACGGTTCTCGTCGAGGGAACTTCCGCGAGCTACTTCGACATCGTCGGCGCCCAGTTCGCTCACGGCCGGCCCTTCACGCAATACGAGGACCGTGCGGCCGCGCGTGTCGCCGTCCTGGGAGCCAGTCTCGCACGCGCGCTGTTCGGCGACGACGCCGGAGCCGGAACCCTCGGGCGCGAGGTCCAGCTGCTCGGCGAGCCCTATGCGGTGGTCGGCATCCTTCAACAGCGCCGCGGCGGCTTCTTCGGCGAGAACCGCCAGGACAGCGTGATGGCGATCCCCGCCGGCACCGCCGCGCGTCGCTTTCCCGACGCCGACGCGACCGTGCTGTATCTCCGGGCGCTGGAGGGCCGGCTGCAGAGCGCGCGAACCGACATCGAGACGGTGCTCCGTCGGTTGCGCCGGCTCGCGCCCGACGAGCCGAACGATTTCAACCTCTCGACCTCCGAGCAGATCATCGGCACCTTCGACCGCGTCGGCGCCGGCATCGCGCTCGCAACCGTCGGACTGGCGGCCGTCTCCCTGCTCATCGGCGGCATCGGGATCGCCAACGTGATGGTGATCGCCGTGACCGAGCGGACGCGGGAGATCGGGGTTCGGATGGCGGTCGGCGCCCGGCGTCAGGACGTGATGCGGCAGTTCCTCATCGAGTCTCTGTTGCTTTCTCTTGTGGGCGGCGCGGGCGGGCTGCTGGTGGCGGCCTTGCTGACCTCGGTACTGGCCCTCGTCCTGCCGGGTTTCATGCCGGTGCTTCCGCTCTGGGCCGTCGCCTTCGGTGTCGTCTCCTCGTGCCTGACCGGGACCCTCGCGGGCTACCTTCCGGCGCGCCAGGCGGCCGGGATGGACCCGGTCGAGGCGCTTCGCCACGAGGCGGCATGAGCACGATGCGCGAAGCCCGCGAGTTCCTGTCGATCCGCGACATTCGCAAGATCTACAGGGTCGGCAACGAAGAGGTGCGCGCTCTCGACGGCGTCGACCTCGTCGTTTCTCGCGGCGAGTACCTCGCCATCATGGGAGCCTCGGGAAGCGGCAAGTCGACGCTGATGAACCTCCTCGGCTGCCTGGACACGCCGACGTCGGGAAGCTACCGGCTCAACGGCGTCGCGGTCGAGGGTCTGAACGACGAAGAGCTCGCCGCGATCCGGAACGAGGAGATCGGTTTCGTCTTCCAGACGTTCAATCTGCTGGCTCGCACCACCGCGTTGCGCAACGTCGAGCTTCCCCTGATCTATGGCGGCGTGGGGAGAACCGAACGCCGCGGGAAGGCCGAGCGCGCGCTCGAACGCGTCGGGCTGGCGGACCGCATGAAGCACCGCCCCAACGAGCTGTCGGGCGGTCAGCGGCAGCGCGTGGCGATCGCCCGGGCGCTGGTCAACGAGCCGTCGATCCTGCTCGCGGACGAGCCGACCGGGAATCTCGACAGCACCACCTCCGCGGAGATCATGGAGCTGTTCGATGCGCTCAACGACGCCGGCAACACGGTGATCGTCGTCACCCACGAGGACGACATCGCCGCGCATGCCCATCGTGTGGTGACCCTGTGCGACGGCAAGATCGTCTCGGACGTCGGGAAGTGAGGCGCCGAAAGATGTGTTGCGGGATGGCGACGGCGGAAGTACCGGAAACTATAACGTCTCGTCTTCCCGCATCTTCGAGAGAATGACTTCCGCAAGCGCTTCGATGACCGCTTCACGGTCGGGAAGGACGTGCCCCCCCTGAGTCCAGATCACTTCGGAAGGGTCGCCCAGCGCCCGGTGCAGACGCTCGACGCTCTCCTTGGGAATCGACTCGTCGTCACGAGCGTTCACGACGACCACCGGTCGTGGCGAGATCCTGCCGACCCATTTTTCGGGCGCCAGGTGGTGGCTGCAGGCGATCGCGGCGAGAAGCTCGGCGGTGAGCGCTCGTGCGGGCGCGAACCGAATCCGGTCCTTCAGCGTCTCTCGGAAGACCAGCGCGGGAGCAGCACCGCCGTGGACGATCCAGACGCGCCGGAACCGGGTGTCCAGAGCACCCGGAACGCTCACCACGAACGCACCCATGCTCCCTCCCGCCAGTTCCACCTTTCCGGGATCGACGTAGGGTTGTTGCATCAACCAGTCCGTTGCCAGGAGGACCGCGGGTATCGTGTCGAGCAGCGCGCGTTGCATCCGAGGAAGGTCGAGGAGGAGCGCCCCCGTGCCTGCGTGGCGGTCACCACGATAGGGATAGGACAGGGCGGCCATGACGACGCCGCCGGTGTCCGCCGGGAAGCGCACCGCGTTGCGGCCGGTGCCGACTCCGGCGAGCATCAAGATCAAGGGCCGAGGATGGCTTGCGTCCGCGGGACGACGGACGCTCAGCTCGACCTCCAGCCCGCTGGTGGAGCGCAGCGTCAGCTCGGTCACGACGTCGTTTCCCACCATCCAGGACGCGGTCTCCCGTACCGAGGCGATGTCTCCCTTCCGCTCCGCGAAGCCCGGCGAGGGATCGGGGATGACCGGAACGAGAACGACGGCGAGCCCGAGACCCGTCAAGATGACNNCGCGCCCACCGGCGAGGAGCCGCGGCCGAAGCCTTCTTAGCGGGCATCTCCCCCGGCCAAAGCGATCCGACGCAGCTCCTCCAGGTAGGCGACCGCTTCGGGGGTGTTCTCGAGGGGAGCCCACGGGGCGAAGTCCTTGTCGGACGCGGGCACGTAGGGTCCCGGCTTGACCTCGTAGAACACCGTGTTGGGGTCGAGCGCCAGGATCGTGTGGTAGACGCCGGCGGGGATGTCCACGCCCCACTTCCCCTCCAGAGGATCGAGCGTGCAGACATCGGTCACCGTGCCCTGCTCGTCGAAGATCAGGCAGCTTCCTTTTCCTTTGAGAACCAGGAAGCCCTCGTCTTTCGGAGGCGTCAGGTGCCGGTGGGGCCGGATGTAGCTGTCCGGCTCGATCGCGTTGAGCATCCGGTTCGCGGCGTCCTCGAGCTGATGGAAGTTGTGGTTCATCCGCCGGCGAGGAGAGTCCACCGCCCTGGCCGTCACGGCCCCAAGCAGCTCGTCATCGATGTGCGTCACCCGTTTCATGCCTGGGCCGAGTCTAATCGATCCGGGCTGGCCCACGCAGACCCGACTGGCCAAAAAGCCACTCGTTTCGACTTGAAGACCACCTGCAGGAACTCTTTTCTCCTCGCGGTGTAATCTTTTCAGCTCATATCTGTACGTGTATATATCGAAAAGATATAGGAGGCTCGAGGTGGCCCGGAACAACAAGACCGAATACGCCGTCCTTGGGTTGCTGAGCCTGGAGCCGATGTCGGGTTACGACATGAAGGCCTTCATCGGCCAGAGCCTCGGCTTCTTCTGGCAGGAGAGCTACGGGCAGATCTACCCGACCCTCAAGCGGCTTCTCGCCGCGAAGCGGGTCCGGCGCAAGGTGCAATCCAACCCGGGGCGCCCGGACCGGCACGTGTATTCGATCACCGCCGCCGGCCGCAGCCATCTTGCCGACTGGATTCGGTCCGAGACCGAGCCGGAGCTCCTGCGCAACGAGCTCCTCCTGAAGCTGTTCTTCGGCAGCGTGGCGGCGCCGCAGGTCCAGCGCAAGCACGTCGAGGCTCTCCTNNACTGGTACTCGACCCTCCGTTTCGGCGTCCACGTGACGCGGGCTCGTGTGAGCTGGTGCCGCGAGACGCTGAAGCGCCTCGAAGAAATCGACGGAACAAGGAAACGCCGCAAAGCACGGGCGTGACGAAAGGAAGGCAAACCATGAAGAACCTGTTGACGACAAGTTGGTTGGCGGCGATGGCAGCTGTGCTCGGGATCCTGGCCGGTCTGCCGGCAGCCGCGGCAAGCGACGAAGCGGAGGTTCGATTCCACGAGGAGAT